>NZ_JBVJPE010000007.1:0-350493 GCF_055582805.1 Streptomyces sp. NPDC107498
TTCTCGGCGGCGAGCAGGGGCTTGGTCATGAGGCCGAACACGGCGCTCTTGCGATTGCCGGGCGGCAGTGCCACGGCGGTGTAGAGGTTGACCGGCTCGCTCCACTGGCCGCGCACGGTCACGGTGAGGCGGCCGCCGGCGGCGGTGCCGATGACGGCGAGCGCCAGACAGCCAGCGAGGTCGACGGGGGTCTGGGTCTCCTCGGCGACCCCGGCCGCCATCGCGCCGAGCCAGTCGGGCAGCGTCTCCACGGGGAAGACGGGAAGCTGTCCGCGCGGGTTGAGCGGGACCGGCTCGTCCCACACCGGTCCGGCGACGTCCTCGGCGGTCATCTCCTCGAACCCGGCCCACAGGTCCGGCTCGTGCGCGCTCATGCGACGTCCTTCCGATCGGTCAGGGCCCACGGGCCGGTCAGGGAGGTCGGGTGCGGGTCAGAACCGGAAAGGACGCCTTCGGCGACGACCTTTCGCGCGCTCCTGCCCGGGGCGGCCGGGGCCGGTTCGGCGGGGCGGGGGTGGTGGGTCATCGGGCACCGGCCAGGGCGTTGCGGGTGCTGCGGCGGATGCCGTCACGGATGCTGGACGCGGTGCGGGAGGGGGCCAGGCCCTTGGCGAGCGCGGCCTCGGTGAGCCGGTCGGTGACCTCCTGCTCGGCGAGGGTTCCGGCGGCGACGAGGCGTCCGAGCGCGTAGGCGGCCCGGTAGAGGGTGAGGTTGTGCTCGCCGTCCGGGGCGGCGGCCAGCTTGGCCAGCTCCCCGTCCAGCGCGGCGGCGGCGTAGCGGTCCGCGCGTCCGATCCGGGCCCGCACCGCGGCCACCGACATGGGGGCGGGTGCGGGCGGCGGGGTCAGCAGGTCACCGAGCCACGTGGGGAGGGGGATCGGGTCCACCGCGTTGAGGACCTCGTACGGTCGACGGTGGACCACGCTGCCGGCGGCCACCACGTACCCGCCCCAGGCGCGCGTGTCGACCTTCCACCCCAGACGCCCTGCGCTCCCACGGAGCCGCTTTCCCTCAGGCGCGGTGAAGTACAGGTGCAGCCCGCCGCGCCCGGTGCGCACGGTGTACGTGTCGGCCGGGACCGGATGTCCCGCGCGCTCGCAGACGGCCGCGAACACCTCGATCCCGTCTCGGAATCCCGCCCACTCCGACGGTGCCGGCTTGTCGGTGGCCTTCGGCAGGTCCAGGTCGACCACGACCAGCCCGGCCGGGCCGGTGGCCAGGCCCACGTTGTACGGCTTGTGGGCCCAGGCGGCCTGGATCCGGTCCCGGTCGGTGGTGGCCCGCTCCTCCGGGGTGCGGTGCCCGGCCGCGCACCGGCCGGTGCCGGGGCAGCGCTCCTCGGCGTGCCCGGCGGGCCGCTTGTCCCCGGGCCGGAGCGGGAAGACGGGCCAGCCGCGTTCGGCAGCGCTGGCCGCGTGGGCGAGCAGGTCCGCAGGCGACGGCCGGGCGCCGTCTCGCCGGATGGGGGTCGGTTGGGTCATGCTGGATGTCTCCAGTTCGTGAGTGGGCTGGATGTGAGGGCGGCCCCGGACTTTGGCGAGACGGGGGCCGCCCTTGTTGCTGTCACGCGGCGAACAGGCCGCGCTGCCCCGACTCGACGTCGATGTTGCGGACGGCGGGCGGCGGGGAGTCGGTGGGGACCGGGGTCAGGACGGGGGCGCGCTGGCCGGTGACGGGGCCGTCGTTGTGGAAGCGCCAGGTGCCGACGTCGTGCTGCGGCCGGTCCTTGGACGGCGGGGTGTAGCGGCGGGCCTCGGCCGGGTGGGCCGCGTTCCAGTCCTCCGCGCACACCTTGTGGACCGCCTCACCCGCGTGGGACCGCAGCGGGGTCGGCCTGCCGCACAGACAGCAGGGCAGGTCCCGCGCAGGGTCGAAGTGGCGGGCGTCGCCCCAGTCGAGAAGGGGGACCATGGCCGGTCAGAACGGCGGTTCGTCGCTGTACGCGCGGCAGTGGGGCAGGCGCGGGAGGGGGATCAGGGCCCAGCGGGTGTCCTCGTCCCAGCAGGGGCAGGGGGCCCACTCGGTGCCGGCGTACTCGCCGGACGAGTCCCCGTAGTCGTAGGCGTGGCCGCCCTCTCCCTCGCATTCGAGGCAGTCGGGGCGGGGGGTGTCGGCCAGGATCAGGGCCCGGCGGGGCCAGGTGGCCACGGTGAGGCGCAGTCGGGGCACGTGGGGGCTCCTCAGGGGTGGTTGATGGTGCCGTGGGCGCGGCCGAACAGTCCGGTCGCGGTGATGTTCTGCGTGATGTGCGTCGTCGACCCGCCCCCGCCCCCACCGCCACTGGCGCCGGTCGCTGCTCGGCGGGCGGTGCGGAGGAGGAGGGGGACGGCGGTGACGGCGGCGACGACGAGGGCGGCGGCGGACCACAGGGCGTGGCTCATGGCGATGAGTCCCGGGGCGGCGTAGGAGAGTCCGATGCCGGCGGCGGCGATCCCGCCGCCGACGGTGGGGGCGAGCAGGGCGGTGGTCTTGGCCCACGCGGGGATCGGCTGCGCGGCCGGGGCCGGCGCGGGTACCGGGGTGGTGGGGTGGGTGTAGGCGAGGGTACGGAGCCCGTTGGGGAGGGTGACCCAGTCGACGCCGGGCGGGATCTCGGCCGGGAGGATCACCGGCCGCCGCACCGTCGCGGGGCGGTCGTGCGGGGTGCTGTAGGGGGTGGTGGGGGTGATCTCGTACGGGGTGTCGGCGTGCACAATGCGGTCCCTTCAACGACGGCGGCCGGCCCCCTCGTGCGGGGGTCCGGCCGGTGCCTTGCTTGTCGTGTCGCTTGTCGTCTGTCTTGTTGTGTGGCTTGTCGCTTGTCTTGTCTTGTCGCTTGTCGCCTTGCAGGTCACAAGCCGTTTTGGGCCCTCAGCAAGCCGCCTGGGGCCCTTCCCGGCGGGGGTAGGCGACAGGCGACAAGCCGTCCTGTCCCGGGGGTGTTGTCAGTGGTCTCCGGTAGCGTCCAGGGCTTTGAGCCGGACGGAGATCGTGAGGGACTCGCGGCTATGGGGGGTGGGTATGGAAGGGCCCCGGCAGCCAACTCGGGACTGGAATGAAGACTCCGTGACCCCACCCCCCACCTCACTCCTTACGCCCCTTCGGGCGGGGCGTGACGGTGGTGGACGTAGCGGGCCTTGGTGCCCGTCCCGACGCGGACGGCGGTGCCGTCGTCGGTCCAGGTCTTAAGCCAGCCGACCACCGTCTGCCGGGACGTGCCGTGCTTCTCGGCCAGCGCCCGGGCGATCGCGGACGCCCCGGTGCCTTCCGGCCCGGCGGCCAGGAGCAGGGCGAGGGCGGCGGTGCGGGCGGCGTTGTCCTCGTCGCGCAGCGCGGACAGGTTCAGCCCGCCGCCCGTGGGCGTCTGCTCGGCCGACGGCTCGGTCGGGTCCGGTTCGGGGGCGGTGGCGAACTGGGCGTCGATCTGCTCGCGGAACTCCCGGGCCAACCGGTCCGCCTCCGACTCGGCCACTGGTTCCGTGGCACGCAGCGCGGACAGGTTCAGCCCGCCCCCGGCCGGGGACGTCTCGGCCGGGGCCGACGCGGTGGGGGTGTGGTCGTGGATCCAGGCGGTGCGGGCCGCGTCCCAGCGGCGGGCGTAGTCCGGCCCGGCCGCCTTGGCGGAGATGGCGTCCAGGGCGGGGTGGCGGTCGGAGGTGGCGGCGACGATGTCGCGGATCTGGTTGGGCAGGATCCGCCACGACTTGAACAGACCCGCCGGTGATTCGGGGGTGCCGATGAACCCGGAGCCCTTGTAGGGGGCCTGGTCCACGCGCAGCCCGCGAGAGCCGGGGAACTGCTTGCCCAGGTCCATGCCCTCGGTCTCCCCGCCGGTCAGCGCGACGCGGACCTTGGCCTCCCGGCGGATCATCAGGTTGCCCAGCACCGCGCCGGTGGCGCCGAGCGCGGTCAGGACGGTGCGGATGCCCATGGCGCGGGCGATCCGGATCACCTCCAGAATCTTCCCGGCCAGGACCTTGGAGGGGCGGTCCATGCCCGCGAGGATCTCCGCGCCCTCGTCGATGACGATCTCGATCTGCGGGATCTGCGCCGAGATGGGCAGCAGGTCGGTGTTCGCCTTCGCCATCAGGTCCTGGTAGGCCATCTTGCGGTGCTTGGCGATCCGCACCGCCGCGTCCAGCATGAGGGCGGCCTCCTCGTGGGTGGAGGCCAGCCAGTCCACCCCCGGGCGCATGCCCTGGCCGGTGCCGGTGAGGGCGGGGCGGACCCAGGGCAGGCCGGCGGACCCGGCGTTCAGGTCGATCACCCAGGTCAGCACGTCGGTGGTCCGGGCGAACCCGGCCAGGATCGTGTGGACCATGTTCGTCTTGCCCGACCCGGTCGGCCCGACCACCAGCGCGCACTGCTCGCGCAGGTAGACCGGCACCGGCCGGCCGTCGGTCCGCAGCCCCCACGGGATCCCGGTGAGCAGGGACAGCGGGCCGTAGTCGGTGGGGTAGGTGACCTCCTCGGCCAGCACGTTGACGGTGGTCACGTCGATCAGGACGCGGCCCTGGTCGATGCCCTGCGAGGCGGTCGCGGTGCAGCCGTGCGGCAGGCGGGCGTCGGCCGACAGCCGGGCGGACTCCCGGGCGATGCGGTCGTAGGTGGTGCCGCCCGGGGGGAGTTCGGCGTCGATGGTGAACCCGGTGCCGGTCGGCCACATCTCCACCGCCAGGACCCGGATGGTCAGGCCGCACACCCGCTGGATGCGGTCGACCCACTCGGCGGCGATCGCCCGCCGCTCGGCGGACAGTTCGCGGGCGACCTGCCGTTCGGCCGCCGCGAGGGCCTCCAGTTCGCGGGCCTCTTCGTGCAGGAGGGTGGAGCGGGCGGCGGCCCCGATGCCGACCCCGAGGGTGGCCAGCGAGCCGATCGCGGTCCAGGTGAGGGGGCCCGTGGTGATGGCCCAGGTGGTCCATCCGGCGCCGAGGAGCCAGGAGGCGGCGCGCATGGCGATGGTGCGGGCGGCCAGGCGTTCGCGGAGGCTGGTGACGGTGTGGCCGATGGCGCCGGCGGCGCCGGCGGCCAGGGCCCACCCGGCGGGCATGCCAATGGCGGCGCCGGTGGTGGCCAGGGCGAGGGCTCCGGTGGTGGCGGACAGGGCGCCGGTCACGGGTCCGTGACCGGCCGCCCAGTCCCACACCGGCCCCGTGCTGTGGGCGGTGGTGGGTGTCATGGTCAGACGTTCCATCCCTTCTCGGCCTCGGGCCCGTTGCGCGGGTCCTCGTGGCGGGCGATGTCCTGCTCGTGGGCCTGGCGGAACAGCGGGCCCATGTCCTCGGCGACCGCGACCGCGGACATGAGGGCGCCGAAGATGTCGTTGAAGCCGTCGGCGACCTCCTTCTCCAGCGGGAACTCGGAGTCGGCGCGCTCGGCCAGGATCTTCATCACGTTCGCCACCGACGTCAGGGCGGCCGGGAGCCCTTCGACCATGGCGAGGATCTCCATGGCGTTCTCGGGGTCGTAGCTGTTGGCGGCGGCTTCCATCTCCGCCGCGTACTCCTCGAACCGGAAACCCGACACGATCTCTCCCTCGGTGTTCTCGCTGGTGGGTGTGCTGGGGACGTGGCCGGCCGGACGCTGGGCCGTGTCCCCGATGTGCTCGCCGTCCTGCTCGGCCGCCTGGTCGGCGGCGGCCTCCTCGTTCTCGCGCTGCTCGCGGATGGCCTCGTCCCGGTCCTCGCGTTCGGCGAGGGCCGTCTTGAGCAGGCGGGCGTAGAGGCGGCGGCCGGGGTGCTGCAGCCACGCCCACCCGAGCTTGCGGCCGAGCGGGGTGGTGACCATCCCGAGGAGGCCGAGCGCTCCGGCGAGCAGGGCGGCGAGCAGGCGGCGGCCCTGGAACCGGGCGGCCGACTTCCACAGCGCCTTGCGGGCCTTCGCCCGGGCGGGGGCCTTGCGGACCTCGGAGCGCTGCTCGGCGACCTTCCCGGCCGCCGAGGTGTCCCGGGCCTTCCGCAGCCGCTCGACGGCGGCGCCTCGGGCGGCTCCGGCCCGGCCGGCAGCCTTCCCGGCCGACCGGCCCAGCGGCCCCTTCTTCGCCGCGGCCGTGGTGCGGGCGTCGGTCTTGGCGGCCCGGCGGGCGTCGGCGAGCTGACGGCGGGCCGCCGTCGTCTCCGCCCGCCGCCCCGCCTTCGACGGCGACGCCGTCCGGGCCTGCTCCCGCAGTGCCCTGACCTGCCCGACCCGTCCCCGCGGCTTCACCGGAGACGAGGAACCGGACGGCGACGCGCCGGCCCCGGCCGCACGCGTCCCGGCACTCTTCGCCAGGCCCGGCTTCCGGCCGGTGGTGCCCGACGGTGTGCTCGCGGACCGCAGCGCACCGGACTGGGGGCGGGCCGAGTACCTGCCGGGTGCGGGGGACTTGGCCCCGGTCGCCTTTCCCTTTGCGCTCTTTCCGCCGGCGGTCGTGCCGCGCCGGGGCTGGGCCGGGACACCGCCCAGCCCGCGACGCGAGCCTCCGGCCGACCTGCCCGCCAAGGTGGTGCTGTTCGTGCCCGCCTTGGCCTGCCGGGCCTGCTTCGCGGTGGCCTTGCCGGTGCGGGCGGTGGTGGCGCCCAGGACGACGGCGCCGGTCACGGCGACCGCCGCCGCGATGGGTCCGCCGACCAGCGCGGCCCCGGCCAGCAGCGTCACCGTGGCGTTCGCGCCGGTCAGAGCGAGGGGGACGACCGGCCAGCCGCCCGCCGTGTGCTCCACGCCCTTCTCGGGGCTGGGGATTTCCGGTACGGGGCCGGGGGACGGCTCGGCCGGGGGAACCGCTTCAGGGGTGGTGAGGATCGGTTCGGTGCTGAGGTCCGTCACCGGTCCACCCCCGTCCCGGTCAGCTCGTTGGGCTCCAGGGCGAAGTACACGACGATGGAGCCCTCCATCGACGGGTACTGGCGGACCGCGTCGAGCCGGAGCCGGTTGAGGATGTCGAACCGGGTGTCCCACGGGGCCGGGGTGTAGGTGCCGGAGATCGTGCAGGCGCTCATCTGACGGTTCTGCAGGGACAGCACGTACATGTGCGTGCCCTGCGCGGTGTTGCTCTCCACGAGGAAACCTCCAGGTCAAGCAGCGAGTTGAGGGGCGTCCGCGCACGGGACGCACATGCCGAGCGACGGCGGGATGCGGTATCCGGCGTCCCGCCCGCAGGCGGGGCAGATCCGGCGGGCGGCGTTCGCCTTGGCCAGGGCCGCCCGCTTGGCGGGGGTCATCGGACGGACCGGGCGGGCCCGGTCGATGCGGTAGAGGAACGCGACCAGCGGTTCACGCCGGCGGCGGGGGCGTTCGAGCTGGGCCACCACCGGCTGACCGGCCGGCCGCAGCCCCATCGCCCGCAGCTGCCGGAACGTCGCCAGCCCCTCCGGTGCCAGCCGCCAGCGGTAGACGGGCAGGCTTCCCATCAGCCGAGCCGGTGATAGGAGGCCCGGCAGGTGGTGGCGTGCTCGTTCGCCGCGCGGCGGGTGAAGGGCAGGCTGTCCGCCAGGTCGGTGTGGTCGCCGCAGCCGTGGCAGTGCCAGTGCGAGCCGTGGTAGGCCCGGGTGCCGGTGACCTCGACGGCGGCGCCGGTCTGGTTGTGGAACCGGATCAGCAGGTTGGCGGGCTCGGGCGGGTTGGTGTTCGGTGAGAGCTTCACTGGGACGCTCCTTCCAGAGCCGGGGTGGTGTCGCGGAGTTCCTGGTAGCGGGTGGAGACCCAGCCGACCGACCAGCCGCACAGCTCGGCGGCCTGCCGCACCGGCACCCCGGCGGCGAACGCCGCGGCTACCGTCCGGCGGGCCTGGTCCTCGCCCTGCTTCTCCTGGGCGGGGCCGGCGGCGAGGAGCGCGGCGCGTTCCCGCTCGGCCCGCTCCTCCCGCTCGCGCTGTTCACGCAGCCGAGCCGCCTCGCGCTCCTGACGCTCCCGCTGGGCGCGTGCGGCGACCTCGCGTTCAAGGCGTTCACGCTCCAGGCGCTGCTGTTCACGCTCGCGCTCACGGCGTTCACGAGCCTCCCGCTCCGCCCGCTCGGCGGCCTGGGCCCGCTCCCGCTCCTCCCGTCGGACGCGCTCCTCCCGCTCGGCCTGTTCACGGACCAGCGCGGCCTCGTGCTCGCGCTGTTCACGCGCCATCCGGGCCTCGAACTCCCGCGCCTCCCGCTCCCGCTTGGCGGCCGCCTCGGCGCGCTCGGCGGCGGCCTGCTCCCGCGCCACCCGCTCGGCCCGTTCACGGTCCTGGATGGCCGTGAGCGCGCGGGTGATGGCCGCACGGTAGGCCAGACCGGTCTCGGCCGTGACGATCAGCAGCAGCGGCGCCACCGCGTGCACCGCCACGCCGACCAGGTCTTTCCTCAGGGCGGAGTCGGCGACGTTCAGGGCCAGGGTCATGCCGCCGGTCATCCAGCGCAGCACCACCGGCCACCGCCCGCCATGCCCACCCAAACGGGCCAGAACCGAGTCCAGCCGGACCACGATGACGACCGCGGCGTCCACGACGAGGGGCAGGATCGGGGCGGTCCAGCGCCAGTCGGCGGGGGTGTGGGCCCGCATCAGTGGGGTGACGGTGAGGACGGAGAAGAGCATCGCCCCGGCCACGATCAGCCAGGTGCCGACCGACAGGGCGCGCTCGGCTGAACGGATCTGAACGCCGTTCACGACACCGCCCCCGAACCCGCCAGTACCGGCTCGGCGGCCGGGAGTTTCGCGTAGCCGGTCAGCTCCAGGTCGGCTCCGGCGAAGGCGGCGTGAACGTTCAGGACGCCGGTCCGGCCGGCGCCCTGAACGTGGTGAACGACCGAGGAGGGGGCGATGTTCAGGGCCTCGCGCCACGCCTCGAACCCGGCGAGGTCGTCGTGGAACGTCAGCTCCAGCCGCTCCGGGTAGAGCGTCGAGACCCCCACGCGCGGCGCCGGCAGGTGCGCGAACTCCGCCGCGAGCAGCCGCAGCGCCAGCAGCGGGCCGGACAGGTCCGCCAGCGTCCGGGCCCTCACGCGGCACCGCCCGCCCGCAGCGCGACGGCGCGGTTGGTCAGGTCCCGGCGCTCGGCCAGGACCCGGTTGCGGGCCCGGCGGATCCGCCGCTCGTCCAGCCCCGTGGCCAGCCGGTCCAGCGTCTTGATCTCCGCGTCGAGCAGGTCGACCTCCGCCAGGATCAGCGGCATCTCCAGCTCGACCGCGTCCAGCTCCGCCGCCGACGGCTCACCGTCGAACGCCAGCGCCCCGCTGGTGGCGGGGAGTGTGATGATGGACTTCATTGGGTGTGTTCCTTCCAGTCAGGAACGGCCCGAACCGAGGCCCCGGTGTTCCAGCACCGGGGCCTCTCGCCGTTTGGAACCATCCGGCTCCCCCCGACCCCGCCCGTACGGCACCCCGCGAACGGGGCCCGGACGGGCGGAGGAGGCAACCGGCCGCAACCGTCGGGCGGCTGCGGTAGTCAGGTGACGCGGTGGGCATGGCCTGCCCCGCCGGTCCAGCGGGGCGGCGCCCAGGGTCTTAATTGCTTCACGTCGGCCTCCAGAGGCGGACATGGTGCGTGGCATAGGTCGCGATCTCTGCCCTTGTCTCACCGCACGTACGGATCACTTGTCCGCCCCGCAAGGGCGGCCTGGGAGAAGGTGCTTGCTGCTCGTGCGGCAGGGCCTACGGCTTGTCGCAGGTGCCTGGATTGATTCGTCCTCTGTTCAGTTCTCAAGGCGCAGCCGCTTCCTTCAAAGCCGTTTCACGGGCCTCTCCGGGCTGTGGTGCTCAGGCAGCACGGCTCACCGGGCCGAAGCCCACTGAGGTACATGTATTACCTGTTCCTCATCATGAAGATCAGGATTCGCACCGTCAAGTCCCTTGGGGTTTTGGCGTTCGCGAGTCCGTCCCGCCCGATGTGCCAAGCGTGGCTTGATCAGGGCAGACGCTGGACTTCGGAGATGTACGGCTCCGAGACGACTCGCTACGGTGAAAGTCGTCCCAAGTCGTCCCAGCGGGGGAGAGCACGACATGGCTAATGAGCGGCTGCGCGGTGCGATCATCGAGAGCGGCCTGACGCTCGAACAAGTCGCCGAGCGGCTTGGGGTGTCGGCGAAGACGGTGGAGCGCTGGATCAACGAGCCCAAGCGGCAGCCTTACCGCCGGTTCAAGTACGCCGCGGCCTCGCTCCTGCAATGCGAGATGTCCTACCTATGGCCGGAGGAGCGGACGTCCGCCGAGGTCACAGAGGCGGGAAACGCAGAGTTGGTGAAGCTGTACCCTCATCGCTCCGTCGTGCCTAACCGGCTCTGGCCGCAGCTCTACGCCGGGGCCACTCGGCACTTCGACGTGCTGGTCTACTCGGGCTTCTGGCTCACCGAGGACGCCGCCTTCCATCAAGTAGTCAAAGAGAAGTCGGCCGCCGGCGTCCCGGTCCGGTTCATGCTCGGCGACCCCGAGTCTGCCGCAGTCGCCACGCGCGGGGCGGACGAAGGGATCGGCGGCGCCATGGCGAGCAAGATCCGAAACGCACTGGTCAACTACGCGCCGTTGTTCGGGCTCCCCGGGGTGGAGTTCCGACTCCACGCCACGACGCTCTACAACTCGATCTACCGGGCCGACGACGGGATGCTCGCGAACGGGCACCTGTACGGTGTGGGCGCGTACATGGCCCCGGTCCTGCACATCCAGCGCATCCCTGGTGGTGAACTGTTCGACGCCTACGCTGAGAGCGTCGAACGGGTCTGGGAGACGGCACGGCCGATCTCCTCGCCTACTGATCTGGGAGGTTCCAGCGCATGAGCCGGATCGACTACTTCCGCGACCCTGGGGCCCCGAAGGCCAACTCGGTGGTGCCCTCGGTCACGGCCGTCGTCTGTGACGATGCCGGGAGGCTCCTGGTCATCCACAAGACCGATAACGACCTGTGGGCGCTTCCCGGCGGCGGCCACGACATCGGCGAGCGGATTGCCGACACCGTCGTGCGTGAGGTGGAGGAGGAGACCGGGATCAAGGTGGTGGTGGACGGGATCGTCGGGCTCTACACCGACCCCGAGCACGTGCTCGCGTACGACGACGGCGAGGTGCGGCAGCAGTTCTCGATCTGCTTCCGGGCCCACTCGGTCGGTGGATCACTTCGCACGAGCAGCGAATCGAAAGAGGTCCGCTGGATGGCTCCGGCGGACCTCGACGACTTGGACATTCACCCGTCCATGAGGCTGAGGATCCAGCACGGCCTGGACGAGTCGCGGCGCGAGCCCTACATCGGCTGAGCGCCGGCAGCGGCGGCGGCCATGCGCCCCTCCACGCGCTCGTTGGCGGCGTGGATCTCTGGTGCCGCCCGCTGGATGAACCGGCCCACGATCGTGTCCGGGCCGTACCGCTGCACGATCTCGTCCAGGCGGGCCGTCGGCGTCGTGTGCTCGCCGGTCGGGGTCGTCGTCATGTCGGACACGATGAGCGCGTCCACCAGCTCGGGCTGCTCCAACTCGAACTCCGTCTCCAGCTCGTGCCGGAGCCCCCGCTCCTCAGCCTCCAGGAGCGCGCAGGAGTGATGGGCGACGAGCCGGACAACCCGTTCGTCGGCGCCCTCTTGGTCGCGGAGGAACCGGGCCCCGTCGAGCGGGTGGAAACCGGTGGTGGCGATGGAGGGGGAGTAGCCGATGTCGTGCAGGACAGCCGCGGCCTCCAGCAACTCGGCATCCCGCCCCAGGATCGGGCTCAAGGAACGTGCCCGCTTGGCGACCCCAAGGGAGTGCGCCCAGCGACGCGGCAACGGCTCGGACAGCAGCGATTCGGAGAGCGAGTATGCCCAGTCGGTAAGCCCCATGGTCGCCAAGGCTACGACTCCTCCAGCTTCGCTGGGAGGGCGCGCACAGTACGGCCTTTGCCATGGACAGTGGTAAGCAGGCCAGCACCCTCCATCTGCGCGAGTGCGCGACGTACCGCCGTACGTGAGGCACCGAAGCGCTTGCACAACTTCGCTTCGGAGAGGTAGGCATCACCCACGTTCAGCTCGGCCTCCGTGATGAGGTCCGTTAGGCGATCGACCAGCGGCCTGTGGGGCACGTGCGTCACCTGCCAACCGGCGCCGGGGACAGACGTGATGAGCTTCTCGGCCTCCAGGGCCTTGAGTGCGCGTCGGATGGTGTTGCGCGAGACGCTGTACGTTTGCATGAGAGTGGCTTCGGACGGGAGGGAGTCCCCATCCATGCCTTTCTCTACCCCCTTCCGCAGCGCCTCAGCGATGAGCAGATAGGTTCCGCGCGGGCTGGCCTCCGGCACGGCACCTCCTTCCGGGAACGTCGACTGGAGCCAGGGTCGCACGCGATGTACTGGCAGAGGGTGATAGATCCCTCCCTAGACCTCTGATGCGCCCCCAGGCGACAGCTGACGCTGCACTGGTGCGGGTCAGCCGCCTCGTGCCTCTCTTCTGCACGGTGGTTCGGCGCATGATTGCGAGCGGCCCCAACAGCGCCTCGAAGGAGCCCCAGTCCTACTAGGGTTGTCCGCGTATGAAGCACAGAAGTGACCGTGCGCTATATCGGCAGGACGCGATCGGACGGGGTGGGCGCCTTCTATGACTACGCTACTGGAGTTGCACCAGATGCGGTCAGCTCTGACACAGGCGTACCAAGGGCTGATCGACGAAAGCGACCTAAAGCGCAACTCTGAGAAGGAGCGCGAACGCGCCTTCTTGTCACGGGCGGTGGCGGCCACAGCAATTCGGCGGGCGACCGGATGGGATCTGGCGCAGTGTGCAGCGGCAGTGATCGATGGAAGCGACGACAATGGGATTGACGCAGTAGCAGTTGCAGACGGTTCCCAGGTTTGGTTGGTCCAAGCGAAGTGGAGCGAAAAAGGTACGGCAGGGTTCCACACTGACGCTGCCCGAGCTTTGATCGATGGCCTCCGGTTGCTAGAAAATAGACGTTTCGGTGCATTCAATAAAAAGTTGCAGCCGTTCGCAGCCCTCCTCGACTCAGCCCTAGGTGACCCTAACCTCAAAATTAATCTTGTCATTGCGCTTACAGGGAAAGACCCGCTCCACTCTCACACAACAGCGATTCTTGACCGTGCCAGGGAAGATCATTACGGCCATGGGCCGATGTTGAGTTATGAACTCCTAACAACTACTGAGCTTCTGCAGCAGCTACGCGATGACCGCCTGCCCGACCCAGTGGATATCACGCTGCGAATGACGAAATGGCTTAGGCGGGATCTGCCGTTCCCGTCATACCAGGGGAGTCTATGGGCCAGAGACGTCGGCGAGATGTACCAAAGTCACGGCACTCGGCTCTTCTCAAAGAATATTCGGCAGTCGCTAGGGCTCACTCGGATTAACGTTGGCATTGAGAAGACACTGATGGAAGAGCCAGATAACTTCTGGTACTTCAATAATGGAATCACCATTTTGTGTGACCAGGTTGAGCCCTTCTATCCAGGGCGCCGTCATCCGGACCACCCCGTAGACCTGAAACTGACTCACGCCACTGTGGTAAATGGTGCACAAACCGTTACATCCATTCACCGGGCCATGCGGGAGATGCCGGAAACGGTAGCAGATGCCGATGTTGCCGTGCGAGTTATCGCACTAGGTGACGACTATGCCGAATACGCCTCTCGGATCGCCGAAACCACAAATACTCAGAATGCTGTATACCGTCGAGACTTCATCTCGCTGGATGAAAAGCAGGCCTGGATTCGCCAGGACTTCGACCTGACTCTAGGTAAAGCCTATGTGTATAAGCGTGGCGAAATAGATCCTGCTCCAGACTCGGGATGCTCGGTCGTGCAGGCAGCCCTGGCCCTCGCGTGCGCCTGCAGGACACCGGCCCTTGCCGCGCGAGCTAAGCGTGACACCGAACTGCTCTGGGAACCGGGCCCCCAGGGGGCGTATCAACAGCTTTTCGGGGAAGTTCCGAGCGCACTCCGCATCTGGCGGAGTGTGAGAATTCTGTTCGAAACTGGGAGTTTCCTCCACGCGTTGCGTGATCGCCTGGAGGGGCGAACGCAGAACGTGGTTCGACATGGCGACATGTTGATCACTCATCTAGTCTTTCAGCTTCTCGACCTCTCGGAAATTGAGGAGCTTTCATTCCCTATCGACTCCACCCTGGCGGCCATACCGGAGTTGGTTGAAGCCATCTTGCCTTCGCTGGTGTATCAAGTTGATATCACCTTTGGTCGAAACGCATTCCTGATGAGTACTTTTACCGACGAGGGACGGTGTGGACTGCTCGCCAAACTGGTGGCGAAAGATGTGTGTGGTGGAGCTGCTATGCCGCAACTTCAATACCGTGAAGAACCGGAGTGGCCAAAGCGGCATCGGAGGCCGAACAGTGTTCACACTCTTGTAAATGCTCGCGTGATTAAAGATGGAACACCCCTCACGTATGTTCCGAGAGGCACCCTGGAGAAGCTAGCAACAGATCGATGGCTTACCGGTGATAAGCGCAGGGCTGAGGCACGTTGGCAGAACCATCGCACGAGACCAATTATCTGGTCGTACGACGGTCTCGCCTATTCACCCAGTGGTCTCGTCATCCGCATATGGGAACTCGCTGGCTGGGGAGAAGCGCCGGTTGCCGTTCAAGGAACAGTGCGCTGGCAAGTAGACGGCACACGAACGCTCGACGAACTCGCGAAGGAGTGGCTCATACTGCAGGAGGAGGAAGCTTGATTAATGACTCTGTCTCGCAGTTGCGCCGGCATGCCCACGTCGCCCCCCTCTGGATAAGTGGTGACGCCTGAAGAAAGCCGAAGGATAGGTCAGTGCCCTGCCCTACGGCAGTCGAGACGACCAAGTGTCTTCTAAATTCTTGACTGGCAGGTCTGAGGCCTGCCGAGGGATGGAGACCTATCCAAATGGCCATATTCAACCAGAATCGTGCTGTCAGGCGCCGGTGTGACGGGTAGCGTCGCACCGGCGGGCGGCTTGGTAGCTGGATGCAGGCGCCCGGCGGATGGGCTCTGCGGGCTGTCAGTGTGCTGTCGTAGCCTCGTGTGGTTGATCTCCTCGACCCAACGGGGGTGGGTATGGCGACGTGGCTTCTGGCGTGCAACCAGGAGATGTTCGAGCTCGACAGGTACCGGCAGGATGGGCACAGCCTCAGGTCCTGGAGTGTCGGAAGGTACCTGAAGGAGCTGGCCGCCGGCGACCAGTTCGTTATGTGGGTCACGGGCCCTCGCGGGGGGCTTGTTGGCCGCGGGCGCATCACCGGGGTGCCGACGCAGCAGCCGAGCGCCCCGGATGAGTACTGGCAGCAGGACCCTGGAACGCGCTGGTACGCGCCGCTGGTCATGGATGAGTGGCTTGCGCAGCCGATACCGCGGCAGCGATTTAAGGAGGACGCGCGCTTCGGGGAGCGGTCGCCTCTGAGCACCCTGTTTGTCTCGAACCCGCACCGGGTGACGGAGGAGCAGTGGAGCGCCTTCGAGGAGGCCTTCAGTGACGGACAGGCCGTGGACGCCACCCCCGCCTGGCACCTCCTGCCCGGCCAGACCATCAAGCGCAAGGAGCTGCACGACCGCTACGGCGGCAGCCGCCAGGGCGGCATGAGTAAGTGCGCCAAGTCGAACAACGTGCTGCTGTTCAGCGACCCCAAGACGGGGCACCAGCACGGCTACTTCGACAAGTGGGCTGAGGACGGCACGTTCCACTACACGGGCGATGGACAGACCGGGCCGCAGACCTTCGACAGCTTGGGCAACGCGTCCACTCGCGACCACGTGAAGCTCGGGCTCGCCTTGCGGCTCTTCGAGGGGTCGCGCGGCATCGTTCGGTATGTCGGCGAGTTCGCTGTGGACCCGGAGCAGCCGTACTCCTGGGGCGAGGCACCGGAGACAGGTGGCGGCCCGCTCAGGCCTGTCATCCAGTTCCATCTGGCGCCGGTCGGTCGCTCTACTCAGCCGGCGAGCGTTCCGGTCGGTTGTGGATATCGCGAGGCAGACGAGTTGGTCGCGCCGTCGCCTGCTCAGCTCAGCCCTTCTGACTCGGATCTCGTCGGGAGGAACCTCAAGGCGCACCGCAAGCTGCAGAACGACTTGGCCAAGGCTGCTGCCGCGCGTGGACTGGATGTGTTCTCGCCAGGTGTCGCGGACCCCGACTTCGACCTCGGATGGCGTCTAACTGCTGACGAGCTGACGGTGTGCGAGGTGAAGTCGCTGACGCCAGCTAACGAAACACGTCAACTGCGGGCGGGGATCGGGCAACTGCTCGACTACCACGACAGGCTCAGGAACAGGGCTGCTTCCGTAAGAGCCGTTCTGTGGGTGGAGCGGGAGCCGTCGGACTCTCGATGGGTCGCCCTGTGCGAGCGAGTCGGGATCACCCTTGCTTGGCCCGGTCGTGAGGACGACGTGCTCGTGTGAACCCCTGCCAGCACGAGAATCACCAGTTGCGTGTCCTATTTGAACCGGACAAGGCTGGGCCGTCTGTGGGCCGTCCTGGGGCCGCCGTCAGTAGCCACGGACACCCAACAACAACCATATGGGAGACGATCTCAAGTGCTCGTTTCAGCTGTAGCTGAGGTGCCCTCGGTGTCTCGCCACTTCCTGCGCAACAAGAAGCAGGAGTGGGAGGAGTACCGCTCCGAGGTCACCGCCTTCGAGCTCCGCAAGAACCTGCCGGTGCTGTAGGGGCGGGAGCCCCGCGGGAAACCCGTTGCCCGGGGCCCGGCGGGCGGTCCAGACTGCCGCGGTGAAGATCCAATCCGTCGCCACCGCGCGGCTCGTGCTGCATCCGTTGGGCGAGGCCGAGGCCGGGCGCATCGTCGCCCGGCAGTCCGGGGACGGGGACCGCTGGGGGGAGGGGTACCCCGGGGACGGGGACGTCCGGGCCGCCACCGGCTTCCTGCGCGGCCTCGCCGAGCGGGGGGACCCGGGGGCGTTCCGGCTCTACGAGATACGGCTCGACGGCCTCGCCGTCGGCGGCATCGGCTTCCACGGGCCGCCGGACGAGCTCGGCGTGGCGACCGTCGGGTACGGGCTGACGCCCGGGGCGCGGGGGAACGGATACGCCTCCGAGGCGCTGCGGGCGCTCCTCGAAGTGGCCCGGACGGCCGGCGTCGCCGGGGTGAAGGGCGACGCCGACCTGGACAACCCGGCCTCGCACCGGGTGATGGAGGCGGCCGGGATGCGGTGCGTGGCGGAGGACGAGCAGCTCCGCCACTTCTACCTGGGGTTCTGACCGGATCCGCTCCGGTACCGGCCCGTCCCCGGCGGACGGCACCGCGGGGCGTTGCCCCCCTGCTGACGGGCGGACAGTTCTCGGACGTCACCGCGCAGGAGACGTACCGCGGGTCCGGCGCCGACCCCGCTCCGGCCGAGGCCCTCGCCACCGGGCGCCTCGCGCTCGGCCCGGCCGGTAGCGGTACGAGACCCTCGTGTGCCCCGGACTCCTCGACGGCGTCCCGGTGCTGACGTTCACCGGCCCCCGGCCGATGCCCGGCGACGGGCGGGCTGCGGGCGCCCTCCGTCTCCTACCTGCGACACCTGGCGGCCGGGCCGGGCCGGACCGGGGCCCGGCCGCACGTCGGGGTCGCCGCCTGTCCGGCGGCGTGCCCCGGAGCCGCCGGGCGCGGACGGTCCGGGCCGGGGCCCGGCTCAACGCTCCGACAGCTCCGACGGGGCCTCCTGGACGACCCAGCCGTTGCCGTCCGGATCCTCGAAGGTCATGAACGAGTTCCAGCTGTCGCCCTTGCCGTCCTCCCAGCCCGTCGCGCCGACGTGCATCACCGGCGAGACCTCGACGCCCCGGCCCGTGAGCTCCGCCCGCGCCGCCTCGATGTCCGTGACGCAGAGCTGGAGGCCGTGCAGGCTGCCCGGGCCCATCTGCCGGGCACCGGGCATCGGCGGCATGCCGCTCAGCATCGCGATCGAGCAGCGCGAGCCGGGCGGCGTCGCCTGGATGATGCGCGTGCCGGGCGCCACCTCGTCGTCCAGGTCGATCGTGAAGCCGCACTTCGCGCCGTAGAACTCCTTCGCCCGGTCCATGTCGGTGACGGGGACGGGGACGACTTCCAGGGTCAGGTTCATGGGACCACGGTCCCGTACGGTCCCGCCCCGTGCACCCGGAACCGCCGGAAGCGCCGGGGCCGGGTTCCGGGCCCCGGCGGCGCCGGTGCGGCCGGTCGGGTCAGGGCCCCGCCGGGGTCCAGTGGAGGCGGCCGTCCAGGCCGATGGCCGCCACCCCGTCCGTCCCCGCGTCCGGCGCGCCGGAGAAGAGGAACTTCTCCAGCGTCCACACCGGACGCACTCCGGCCCGGCCGTGCGGCGCCGTCGCCAGGAAGCCGGTGCGGGACCGGACCGCGAGCAGGCCGTCGCCGCCGCTCACCGGGCCGAAGCCCGCGACGCCGGTGCCGGGCAGTTCGGTGACCGGGGAGACCGGACCCGTACCGGAGAAGTCGGCGCTCCGCAGGTCCCCGGAGGAGGGCTTGCGGAACCAGAGCCGTACGCCGTCGCCGCCCGGCGCCGCGCTCGCGCTCAGCGCCAGGGTCGTCGGCGGCAGCCCGGTCGGCGCGGGCCCGGTCAGCGGCCCGCCGGGGCTCCGCCCGGCCCAGGCGAGGACGGTGCGCGGGGTGCTGGCGAAGACGTGGCCCCGGCCGTCCGCGCCCGTCGCCGCCACCGGATCGCCGTACACCTCCGTGCCGCCCAGGGACCGCCACGGGCCCCAACCGCCGTCGGGCCGCTGCTCACGGACCGTCAGCCGGTGGCGACTGTCGCGCAGGACCAGGGTGGCCCGGCCGTCGGGGGCCACGGTCACGGCGGGCGCGCTGATGTCCGAGGTGCCCTCGGCGTCGCTCCGCTCGGGCGTGCCGAGCGAGAGCCAGGGGCCGAAGCCGGCGCCCGGCGCGACCTGGACGGTGGTGACCACCTCGCGCCGGTAGGCGGCCGGGTCGTCGCCGAGCGTCGTGCGGGTGCCGAAGACGGCGATGCGGCCGTCGGGCAGGGTCACGGAGGTGATCCCGCTGTCGAGGCCGGCGCCGGGCAGCAGTTCCGGGCCCTGCCAGGCCACGGCGTCCGCCGGCTTCCGCCAGGCCGCGAGGCGCCCGTCGAGGACGGAGAAGGCGTGCAGCCCGCCGTTCGGGTCGCGCTGGACCCAGGAGGTGGAGGTGCCCCGGGCGTACCGGACGGTCTGGGTCCAGCCGCGCCCGGCGGGTCGCGCGGCCACCTTCAGGTCGCCGCAGCCGGCGTCGGGGCCGCAGTCGTGGATCCCGTCCAGCCAGGCGTACGTCTTCAGGGTCCGCAGCTTCGCGTCGGCGGTCTCGGGGTCGAGGGTGTGCGGCAGGACGGTGGTCGGGTAGCCGAGGTAGTTCTGCACGCCGACGTGGGGGTGGCCGGGCACTTCCGCGTACCGGGCGAGCGCGGTCTGCACGAACCGCGCCCCGTACAGGTGGTCCTGGTGGTCCCGGAACTTCCCGCTCTTCGGGTACGTGCCGGGGCTCGGGTCCTGCATCCGGACGAAGGTCGGCCGGAACCGCTCCAGGAGCCCGGTCACCGTGGCCACGACCTGCTCCTTCGTGTAGGCGAAGTCGGAGGTGACGGGGGTGCCGGCGGAGCGCTGTGACTCGAGGGTGGTGATGCGGCCGTTCCAGAGGCCGTGGAGGCTGTGCGGCCGGTCGCCGTTGGTGGCGCCGGCCTCGCGTATCTGGAGCCACACCAGCTTGATCTGCGGCTGGGCGCGCAGGGTGTCCAGCTCGGCCAGTCCGCCGCCGGCCGTGGGTATCGCGGTCCGGTCCCAGGGGCTGGTCCGGCTGCCCGTCGCCATCTCGGCGTAGGCGGCGCGTATGCCGTTCTGCCGGGCCTCGGCGTAGCCCGCCTTGTCGGGGGCGGCGGCCTTGGCGTCGCGGGGACGGGCGTTGACCCCGTCGGACTCGCCGGCGGTGAGGTAGACGGCGGTGAGGGGGCTGCCGGAGCGGAGGGACTGGGAGACGTCCGGGTTCATGAAGAACAGGTCGTCGTCCGGGTGGGCCACGATCTGCATCACGGAGACCTGCGCACGGGCGTCCCGGACGGGCTTCACGGGCTGCCCTGGCGTGTCGTTCCTCCGGGGCCCCGCGGTCCTCGCCCCCTTCCCGGCCTTCCCGCGCGCCTTCGCCGGCAGGACCTTCAGGGGCGCGTGCGCCGTCGGGTCCTCCGCCGCCTGTGGCGCCCCCGACACCGTGAGGAGCCCGACGAAGGCGCCGCCCACCAGGGCGGCCGTCACCACCGTCGCGGCGGTCCTGCGACGGGACGGGAGGGGGAGGGAGCGGCGGCGGGGGCGGCTGACGGACATGTCTCGGTGGCGTGCTTTCCCATGAGGTCGGACGAGCGGGGCGGTCCTGCGGAAGGCAAGACGAACTTTCAAGGAATACGGTTCATCGAGTCCGAAAAGCCACCGATGTGCGAGACATCACGTGTGACCCACTGTGAACCGCGGGCCCGGACGCCCGTGCCCCCCGCTCCGGATAGGCTCGATGTCCCGGGTTCGTCCCCGGGGTCGGACCTGCTCGGAGGGAGCGGCGGTATGACGGTGCCGGGACGCAGGAGCAGCACGTTCTCACGTCTGCTGCGGCACGGGTTCACCGACCCCTCGGGAGCCGAACGGCTCCTCGACGTGCCCGAGCTGTCCGCGCTGCGCGGCGACCCCGTCCTCCTCGACGCCCTCGGCGCGACCGCCGACCCCGACCTCGCCCTGCGCGGCCTGGTCCGCCTCGTCGAGGCGCAGGCCGAGACGGAGCGGCAGACCCTCACCACCACGCTGCTCTCCGCCAAGCCGTTCCGGGACCGGCTCCTCGGAGTGCTCGGCGCCTCCGAGGCGCTCGCCGACCACCTGGCCCGGCACCCCCGCGACTGGGAGACCCTCGTCACGTACGAGGCGGCCGACCTGCACCCGGGGGTCGCCGAGTTCGAGCAGGGGCTCGCCGAGGCCACCGACCCGGTGTCGCTGCGGGTCGCCTACCGCCGCTGCCTGCTCGCCATAGCGGCCCGTGACGTGTGCGGCACCACCGACGTCGCCCAGACCGCCGCCGAGCTCGCGGACCTGGCGACGGCGACCCTGCGCGCCGCGCTCGCCGTCGCCCGTACGGCCGCACCCGCCGACGCCGCCCTGTGCCGGCTCGCGGTGATCGCGATGGGCAAGTGCGGCGGCCACGAGCTGAACTACGTCTCCGACGTGGACGTGATCTTCGTCGGGGAGCCCGCCGAGGGCGCCGACGAGGGGAAGGCGATCCAGGCCGCGACCCGACTCGCCTCCCATCTGATGCGGATCTGCTCGGAGACCACCGTCGAGGGCACCATCTGGCCGGTCGACGCCAATCTGCGCCCCGAGGGCCGCAACGGCCCCCTCGTGCGCACCCTCTCCTCCCACCTCGCCTACTACCAGCGGTGGGCGAAGACCTGGGAGTTCCAGGCACTGCTCAAGGCGCGCGCGGTGGCCGGCGACCCCGAGCTGGGCGCCCAGTACATCGACGCCGTCTCGCCGCTGGTCTGGCAGGCCGCCGAGCGCGAGAACTTCGTCCCCGACGTGCAGAAGATGCGCCGCCGCGTCGTCGACAACATCCCGGTCGCACAGGTCGAGCGCGAGCTCAAGCTCGGCCCCGGCGGCCTCAGGGACGTCGAGTTCGCCGTCCAGCTCCTCCAGTTGGTGCACGGCCGCAGCGACGCCACCCTGCACAGCGGCACCACCCTCGACGCGCTCGCCGCGCTGGCCGCCGGCGGCTACGTCGGCCGCGCCGACGCCTCCCAGCTCGACGAGGCGTACCGCTTCCTGCGGGCGATGGAGCACCGCATCCAGCTCCACCGGCTGCGCCGCACCCACCTCGTCCCCGAGGACGAGGCCGACCTGCGCCGCCTCGGCCGCTCCCTCGGGCTGCGCACCGACCCGGTCGCCGCGCTCAACAAGGAGTGGAAGCGGCACGCGGCCGTCGTCCGGCGCCTGCACGAGAAGCTCTTCTACCGGCCGTTGCTCGACGCGGTCGCGCAGCTCGCCCCCGGCGAGATCCGGCTCAGTCCGAAGGCGGCCGGGCAGCGGCTCGAAGCGCTCGGGTACGCGGACCCCGCCGCCGCCCTGCGCCACCTGGAGGCGCTGGCCTCCGGGGTGACCCGGAAGGCGGCGATCCAGCGGACGCTGCTCCCGGTGCTGCTCGGCTGGTTCGCGGACTCCGCCGACCCGGACGCCGGGCTCCTCGGCTTCCGCAAGGTCTCCGACGCCCTTGGCAAGACCCCCTGGTACCTGCGGCTGCTCCGCGACGAGGGCGCCGCCGCCGAGAACCTCGCCCGGGTCCTTTCCGCCGGGCGCCTCGCCCCTGACCTGCTGCTCCGCGCCCCCGAGGCCGTCGCGCTCCTCGGCGACCCGGAGGGCCTGAAGCCGCGCGACCGGGACCACCTGGAGCAGGAGGTCCTGGCGGCGGTGCGCCGCGCGGACGGCGCCGAGCAGGCGGTCGCGGTGGCCCGCGGGGTGCGCCGAAGGGAGCTGTTCCGCACCGCGGCGGCCGATCTCATCGGCTCGTACGGCACGGAGGACAGCCCCCGCGAACCCGACCCGGGCGCGCTCGTCGACCGGGTGGGGGAGGCCGTCACCGACCTCAACGCGGCGACGATCGCGGGCGCCCTGCGGGCCGCCGTGCGCGCCGAGTGGGGCGAGGAGCTGCCGACCCGGTTCGCGGTGATCGGCATGGGCCGCTTCGGCGGCCACGAGCTCGGGTACGGCTCCGACGCCGACGTGCTGTTCGTGCACGAGCCGCGTGAGGGCGTCGACGAGCAGGAGGCGGCCCGGGCCGCGAACCGGGTGGTCACCGAGATGCGCCGACTGCTCCAACTGCCCACGTCCGACCCGCCGTTGCTGATCGACGCGGATCTGCGCCCGGAGGGCAAGAGCGGCCCCCTGGTGCGCAGTCTGAAGTCGTACGAGGCCTACTACCGCCGCTGGTCGCTCGTCTGGGAGAGCCAGGCGCTGCTGCGCGCCGCGCCGATGGCGGGAGACCTGGACCTGGCGGACCGCTTCATCGAGCTCGTCGACCCGCTGCGCTATCCGGCGGAGGGCCTCGGCGAGGACGCGGTCCGCGAGATCCGCCGCCTCAAGGCCCGGATGGAGTCCGAGCGGCTGCCGCGCGGCGCCGACCCGACGCTCCACGCCAAGCTCGGGCGCGGCGGCCTCAGCGACGTCGAGTGGACGGTCCAGCTGCTCCAGATGCGGCACGGCTGGGCCGAACCGGGCCTGCGGACGACCCGTACCCGCGAGGCCCTGGCCGCCGCCCACGCGGCGGGCCTGATCCCGACGGAGGAGGCGCAGACCCTCGACGAGGCTTGGGTCCTCGCCACCCGCGTGCGCAACGCGGTGATGCTGGTCCGCGGCCGTCCCGGCGACACCTTCCCGTCGGAGCCGCGCGAACTCGCTGCGGTGGGGCGGTACCTGGGGTACGAGTCGGGCCACGTCGGCGAGATGGTCGACGACTACCGCCGGATCACCCGCCGCGCCAGGGCCGTCGTCGAGGAGCTGTTCTACGGAGCGTAGGGGGTGTCCTGCCGGTCAGGCCGGGCTCGCGGCGACCGGCAGGACACCCCCTGGAGCCCTTCGTGCACCCGGAGCAACAGGCCCTGGAGCAGGGCCCGTTCCTCCGGGGCCAGTGGTGCGAGCACCTCGTCCTGCACGGCGCGCGCCTCGGCGTCGAGCTCCGCGAGGAGCGTCCGCCCGGCGGGGGTGAGCGACACGGAGACGCGCCTGCGGTCCTCGGGGTCGCGCGCCCGCTCGACGTATCCGCCGGCGGACAGCTGCTCGATCACCTTCGCCATGTCGCTCGGGTCCACGCCGAGCCGCGAGGCGAGGTCGCGCTGGGCGTGCGGGCCGAAGTCGGAGAGGGCGGCGAGGACCGCCATGTCCCAGAGGCGCAGGCCGCGTTCGGACAGGCGCCGCGCGAGGCGGCCCCGGGCGGTCCTGCCGATCCTGGAGAGCAGATAGGTGCTCAGGTCGAGCAGGGCGGGCGGGGTGGAGCGCGCGGAGGACATGACCGAAGTCTAAGGTTCGCTCCTATAGTGGGTGCGGACCCACCATTCTTCGAGGAGCCCGCCGTGCACGCCCCGTACCCCCGCCTGCTCGTCACCCGCTTCGCCGAATGCTTCCGCTTCTACGCGGCCGTCCTGCCCCCGCTGACCGGCGCGGTCCTCGACAAGGGCGGCCCGGACGGGCCGTACGCCGGCTGGGAGGTGGACGGCCGGGGCGTCCTGGTGCTGTTCGACCGCGCCGCGATGGCCTCCGTCCTCGGCACCGAAGACCTGCCGGCCCGTCCGGAGCCGGCCCAGGACGCCGAGATGCTCGTGCTGCGGGTGGACGACGTCGACGGGGCCCTCGCCCTCTGCCTGGGGTCCGGCGGCGTCCCCGCCCTCGGCGCGGCCGACCGCCCGGAGTGGGGCCCCGGTCTGCGCACCGCCCATCTCCGGGACCCGGAGGGGCGGTTGATCGAGCTCCAGTCCTACAGCTGATCTGTGTCGAGCAGCGTCCGGATGTGGGCCAGATAGCCGGCGAGGGCCAGTTCGAAGGCCTGGTCGGCGCGGCCCTCGGAGACCGCGTCGAGGGCGCGGGCCAGCTGGGGGGTGGCCGTCTCGTCGGCCAGCTCCCACATCATCCCGGGCGCCGCCATGTCGAGCGCCGAGCCGAGCACCAGGTTCTCCAGGCCGATGATCACCGGCATCACGCCCGTCAGCGGGAAGCCCGCGTCCAGGAGGTGGGCGACGGCCTTCTCGTACTGCTGGAGCACCTTGGGCGCGCGCACCGGCGAGGCGGTGAGCAGCGGGATCGTGCGCGGATGGGCGGCGAAGGCGGCGCGGTACGAGCGGGCCCACGCGGCCATGGCCGCGTCCCAGGGCGTCAGTTCGAAGGCGGCGTCGTCGATGGCGTCGCAGACCCGCTCGCGCAGCAGCTCCACGATGCCGTCCCGGCCGTCCACATGGTGGTACACCGAGGCCGTCTGCGCCCCGAGCCGGCGGGCGATCTGCGGCACGCTGAACTCGCCCTGCTCATCCACGAGTTCGAGCGCGGTGGTGGTGATGCGCTCCCGGTCGAGGAGGGGTGTGCGCGGCCGGCCCATGAAGGTCTTCCCCCAGTTCAGGTCTTCCCGAATCGTCGGGGACGAGGCTACATTGCGCCAACCGAAAGGCTTTAGGTTTCCTGCTCCCGTCGCAGAAGGGCCTCCCCACCCCATGTCGTCCAGCGCCTCCGACAAGCCGCCCGGGCTCCGCACCGGCACGCTCACCACCGCCGACATCTCCTTCTTCGTCGTGTCCGCCGCCGCCCCGCTCACCGTCATGGCAGGCGTCGCCCCCGTCGCCCTCGTCCTCGGCGGCATCGGCGCCCCGGCCGGATACCTCCTCGCCGGCCTCACCCTCGCCGTCTTCGCCGTCGGCTTCACCGCGATGAGCCGCCACGTCCGCAGCGCCGGCGCCTTCTACGCGTACGTCGCCCAGGGCCTCGGCACACCCCTCGGCATCGCCGCCGCCCTCGTCGCCATGGTCGGCTACAACGGCATGGAGATCGGCGTCTACGGACTCCTCGGCTCGGCCACCGCCGACACCGCCCACGCCCTGTGGGGCGTCGACCCGCCCTGGCTGCCGATCGCCCTCGCCGGACTGCTGCTCATCTGGTACGGCGGCTACCGCTCCATCGACTTCGGTGCCAAGGTCCTCGGCGTGCTGCTCGTCGCCGAGACCGGCATCCTCGTGCTCCTCGCCGCCGGAGTCCTGATCAAGGGCGGCGCCGACGGGATCTCGCTCGGCTCCTTCGCCCCCGGCAACGTGCTCGTTCCCGGCACCGCCGCCGTGCTCGCCTTCGCCTTCTCCGCCTTCACCGGCTTCGAGTCGACCGTCATCTACCGCCGCGAGGCCCGCGACCCGGCCCGCACCGTCCCCCGCGCCACCTACATCGCGGTCGGCTTCCTCGGGCTCTTCTACGCCTTCGTCGTCTGGACCGTCATCCAGGCCTTCGGCGACGACCAGGTCGTCGAGGCCGCCGCGGGCGACACCGGCGGACTCTTCTTCACCGCCATCACCACCTACGTCGGCGGCTGGGCCGCCGACCTGATGCACGTCTTCATCGTGACCAGCATCCTCGCCTCCCTCCTCGCCTTCCACAACGCGATCAACCGCTACGGCCTCGCGCTCGCCGAAGAAGGCGTCCTGCCCGCCGCGCTCGGCCGCGTCCACCCGCGCCACCGCTCCCCGTACCTCGCCGGCGTCGCCCAGACCGTGCTCGGCGCCGTCATCGTGCTCGGCTTCGCCGCCGCCGGCGCCGACCCGTACACCCAGCTGCTGCTCTGGGTGAACACCCCCGGCATGCTCGGCCTCATGGCGCTGATGCTGCTCGCCGCCCTCGCCGTCGTCCGCTACTTCCGGCGCGTCCCGCACCAGGAGGGCGCCCTGCGCACCCTCGTCGCCCCGACCGCCGCCGCCGTGCTGCTGGCCGTCGCCCTCTGGCTCGTCGCCTCCAAGGTCGCCCTGTTCACCGGCGCCTCCACCGCCGTCAACGCCGTCCTCGTCGCCGTCGTCCCCGCCGTCCTCGTCCTCGGGCTCCTCCTCGCGCACCGACTGCGCCGCAGCCGCCCCGAGGTCTACGCCCGCTTCGCCGCAGAGCCGCCCACCGAAGGAGCCGACCCCCAGTGCCCGCACCCGACCTCCTCCTCGTCAACGCCCGCGTCCGCACCCCCGAGCCCTCCCGGCACACCGCTGTCGCCGTCCACGACGGACTGATCACCGCCCTCGGCTCCGACGCCGAGGCCCGCACCTGGGCCGGACCCGGCACCGAGACGGTCGACCTCGCCGGCGCCACCCTCACCCCCGGCCTCACCGACGCCCACAGCCACCCCGTCTGGGGCCTGGAGATGGCCGCCGGCACCGACCTCTCGGCCGTCACCGACCTCGAAGGACTGCGCGCCGCCCTCCGCCGCGCCGAACGCCGCGACGGCTGGGTGCTCGGCTTCGGCCTCGACCACAACGTCTTCGGCGGCCGCCCCGTCCACCACGACCTCGTCGCGGACGCCCTCGACGGCGCCCCCGCCCACCTGCGCCTCTACGACGGACACTCCGTCCTCGTCAGCGCGGCCGCCCTCGGGGCCGCCGGCATCCGGGGCCCCCGCTCCTTCGCCCAGCACTCCGAGATCGTCTGCGACGCCGACGGCCGCCCCACCGGGCACCTCGTCGAGCACGCCGCCATGGACCTGATGACCCCGGTCCTGCCCGCCCAGCCGTACGCCGAGCGCCGCGACCGGCTCGTCGAGCTGCTCGGCGCCATGGCCGCCACCGGCCTCACCGCCGCCCACGTCATGGACCTCGGCGGACACGACGTCCCCGGACTCCTCGCCGGCATCGAGGAGGACGGCGACCTGCCGGTCCGCCTCCGCCTCGCCCCCTGGTGCATGCCCGGCGCCGGCCCCGAGGAGCTCGACGGACTCGTACGCCTCCAGGAGCGGGCCGGACGCCTGTGGGCGATCGGCGGCGTGAAGTTCTTCATGGACGGCACCGTCGAGGGCGGCACCGCCTGGCTGGAGCACGCCGACTGCCACGGCCGGGGCACCGACGCCTTCTGGCCCGACCCGGCCGCCTACTCCGCCGCCGTGCGCCACCTCCACCGGGCCGGCGTCGGCACCGCCACCCACGCCATCGGCGACGCCGCCGTCCGGCACGTCCTCGACACCGTCGAAGGCCTCGGCACGGGAGGGCCCCGCCACCGGATCGAGCACATCGAGACCGTCCCCGACGACCAGCTCGGCCGCTTCGCCGCACTCGGCGTCGTCGCCTCGATGCAGCCCCCGCACACCGCGTACACCCGCGCCGACCACACCGACGAATGGTCGAAGCGGCTCGGCGGGGAGCGGGCCGCCCGCGCCTGGCGCTTCCGGGACCTGCGGGACGCCGGGGCGCACCTCGCGCTCGGCTCCGACTGGCCCATCGCCCACTACGACGCCCGTCAGGTCCTCGCCACCGCCCGCGCCCCGCGCGGCGCGGCCGCCGCCCGGCACGGGCTCACCGGTCCGATGGCCCTGGAGGGGATGACCACGCACGCGGCGTTCGCGGCGGGGGAGGAGGCGGTCGCGGGCCGGATCGCCCCGGGCCGCCGGGCCGACCTCACCGCCTTCGCCGTGGACCCGGTGGAGGCGCCGGCGGACGAGCTCGCCGAGGCCCCGGTCCGGCTGACGGTCGTCGGGGGAGGGATCACGTACAGGAACTGAGCGGGGACCGGGTCACTTGGCGGAGCTGACCGGCTCCGCGCCGTCCTTCTCGCGGTCCGTCCCCGTCACCGGGGGCGGACCGCCCCGCCGCGGGGTCGACGCCGCCGGCTCCACCAGCTTCGGCAGGCGGTGGGGGCGGGAGCCGTACCAGAAGTAGGAGACGGCGAAGCCGAAGGACAGGCAGATCATGCCGCCGACCGCGTCCAGCCAGAAGTGGTTGGCGGTGGCGACGATGACGACGAGGGTCGCCGCCGGGTAGAGCAGGCCGAGGATCCTCGCCCAGGGCGCCCGGGCGAGCAGGAAGACGGTCAGACCGCACCAGAGCGACCAGCCGATGTGCATCGACGGCATCGCCGCGTACTGGTTCGACACGTGCTTGAGGTTGCCCGAGGCCATCGAGCCCCAGGTGTGGTGGACGAGCACCGTGTCGACGAAGTCCTGGCCGTTCATGAGCCGGGGCGGTGCGAGCGGATACAGGTAGTAACCGACCAGGGCCACACCGGTGGTCGCGAACAGGACCGTGCGGAACGCCGCGTAACGGCCCGGATGCCCTCGGTACAGCCACACCAGCACACCGATGGTCACGACGAAGTGCAGCGTGGCGTAGTAGTAGTTCATCGAGACGATCAGCCACGTCACCGAGTTCACGGCGTGGTTGACGGCGTGCTCGAAGGCGAGGCCGAGGGAGCCCTCGGTCCGCCAGATCCAGTCGGCGTTCCGGAGCGCCTCGGCCTTCTGCTCCGGCACCGCGTTGCGGATGAGCGAGTACGTCCAGTAGCTCACCGCGATGAGCAGGATCTCGAACCAGATGCTGGGGCGCCGGGGCGAGCGCGCGCGCAGCCGCGCGAGCCTTCCCTCGTCGGCCACGATGGGTGACGACGGGGTCGTCCGGCTGTCCAAGCTCTTCACGGTCGTTTCACCCATAGCGAGAGAGTCTGCCAGATCCCGCCCCCCGACCGATCATCCCTCGGTCGGGTTCCGGGTGCACCCGCTCCCCCTCAGGAAGGAGTGCGCGCGGACGCCGGAGCCGACGCGGTGGAGCCGCGAACCACCAGCTCGGGCATGAAGACGAACTCGGAGTGCGGGGCCGGGGTGCCCCCCACCTCCTCCAGGAGCGCGCGGACCGCGGCCTGCCCCATCGCCTGTACCGGCTGCCGGATCGTGGTGAGCGGCGGGTCGGTGAACGCTATGAGCGGAGAGTCGTCGAAACCGACGACCGAGACGTCCCGGGGGACGTCCAGACCCTGCTGCCGGGCGGCCCGGATCGCGCCGAGCGCCATCATGTCGCTCGCGCAGACGATCGCCGTGCAGCCGCGGGAGACCAGCGCCCCGGCCGCGGCCTGGCCGCCCTCCAGGGTGTAGAGGGAGTGCTGGATCAGCTCCTCGGACTCCTCGGGGGAGAGGCCGAACCGCTCCGCCATGCCCTGCTGGAAGCCCTCTATCTTGCGCAGCACCGGCACGAACCGCTTCGGCCCGACGGCGAGGCCGATGCGGGTGTGCCCGAGGGAGGCCAGGTGCGTCACGGCCAGTCGCATCGCCGCCCGGTCGTCGGGGGAGACGAAGGGGGCCTGCACCTTCGGGGAGAAGCCGTTGAGGAGGACGTAGGGGACGCCCTTGCCGCGCAGCTGGTCGTAGCGCGTCATGTCGGCGGTGGTGTCGGCGTGCAGGCCGGAGACGAAGATGATGCCGGCGACGCCGCGCTCCACCAGCATGTCGGTGAGCTCGTCCTCGGTGGACCCGCCGGGGGTCTGGGTGGCGAGGACCGGGGTGTACCCCTGCCGGGTCAGGGCCTGCCCGATGACCTGGGCCAGGGCGGGGAAGATCGGATTGTCCAGCTCGGGGGTGATGAGACCGACGAGTCCCGCGCTGCGCCGGCGCAGACGCACGGGCCGCTCGTAGCCGAGCACGTCGAGCGCGGCAAGGACGGACTCGCGGGTGGCGTTGGCCACCCCCGCCTTGCCGTTGAGCACGCGGCTGACTGTGGCCTCACTGACCCCCGCCTGGGCTGCGATGTCGGAGAGCCGCGCGGTCATGAGAACGGACTGTACCGGTCACGGGGCGTGTTGCCCACCGTCGCTCCGCAGTCGGCCCGAACGCCGTCCTGCTGCAAGGCCTTGCAGTCCCCGCCGGCGCCTTGCGGGGGCTTTCGGGCGGAAAGGGGGCCCGTTCTCCCCTGTCAAGCGATCCTTCGGCAACCTTCGGGACACGTGAATGTAACGATCGCCGGACCTTGCAGAAAGTTCTCGCAAGGTCTTTCGGCTCGTTTTCATCCCTGTTACGTTCCTGGCAACCCGGAGCGCCGCGAGGGAGCGGTCGCATGAGGAAGGTTCCAGCCCCTCGTCACCCCCGGGATCATCGAAGGAGTTCACATGCGGCGTGGCATAGCGGCTACCGCGCTGGTCGCGGCCCTGGGCGTGACCCTGGCGGCGTGCGGCGGCAGCGACAGCGGTTCCAACGGCGGCTCGAAGGGCTCGGGCGAGCTCTCCGGCACCGTGACCTGGTGGGACACCTCCACGGTCGGCTCCGAGGACAAGGTCTTCAAGAAGGTCGCCGAGGACTTCACCAAGGCGCACCCCAAGGTCACCGTCAAGTACGTGAACGTGCCCTTCGGCGAGGCCCAGAACAAGTTCAAGAACGCCGCGCAGTCCGGCTCCGGCGCGCCCGACGTCATCCGCTCCGAGGTCGCCTGGACCCCCGAGTTCGCCGACCTCGGCTACCTCGCCCCGCTGGACGGCACCCCGGCCCTCAAGGACCAGGACGACTTCCTCAAGCAGGCCGCCGCCTCCACCAAGTACAACGGCAAGACCTACGCCGTCCCGCAGGTCATCGACTCCATGGGCATCTTCTACAACAAGAAGATCTTCAAGGACGCCGGCGTCACGGTTCCCAAGACCATCGACGAGCTCAAGTCCGTCTCCGCCAAGATCAAGCAGAAGACCGGCAAGACCGGCCTGTACCTGCGCGGCGACGACGCCTACTGGTTCCTCTCCTTCCTGTACGGCGAGGGCGGCGACCTGGTCGACGCCGACAACAAGAAGATCACCGTCGACAACCCGGCCGGCGTGAAGGCCTTCAAGGTCGTCAAGGACCTGGTCGACTCCGGCGCGGCCAAGACGGACGCGACCGACGGCTGGAACAACATGCAGACCGCCTTCAAGGAAGGCAAGGTCGCCATGATGATCAACGGCCCCTGGGCCGTCGCCGACACCTACGCGGGCAAGGAGTTCGCCGACAAGGCCAACCTGGGCATCGCCCCGGTCCCGGCCGGCTCGGGCGGCCAGGGCGCCCCGCAGGGCGGCCACAACCTCGCCGTCTACGCCGGTTCCAAGAACCTCGACGCCTCCTACGCCTTCGCCGAGTACATGACCTCGGCCGAGACCCAGGCGAAGGTCTCGAAGGAGCTCAGCCTGCTCCCCACGCGCGAGTCGGTCTACATCAAGCCGGACGTCGCGACCAACGAGATGATCTCCTTCTTCAAGCCGGTCGTCGACAAGGCCGTCGAGCGCCCCTGGATCCCGGAGACCGGCAGCCTCTTCGCGCCGCTCGTCACCGAGTACACCAAGGTCCTGACCGGCCAGACCACTCCGGAGACGGGAGCCAAGACGGTGGGCGACGGCTACCGCAAGCTCCTGAAGGACTGGAAGTAACAGGAAGGCAGGCCGGCTGATGGCCGTGGACACCACCGGCCAGTCGGTGGCGAAGGCCGCGGGCGACGTCGTCGCCCGCGGCCGGAGCCGCGGAACTGGCAGTCACCGGGGCGCGGCGAAGCGCTCCCTCTCCACCCACTGGTACGCCTGGGCGATGGTCGCCCCGGTGACGATCGTGATCGCCGTGATCATCGGCTACCCGCTGGTCCGCGGCGTCTACCTGTCGCTGACCGACGCCAACGAGCGGAACGTCGCGCGGTCGATCGGTGTCAACGAGATCCCGGCCACCTACGAGTTCGTCGGTCTGGACAACTACACCGACGCGATCACGGGGGGCCAGTTCCTCGGGACGCTCGGCTGGACGGTCGTCTGGACCGTGTCCTGCGTGGCGCTGACCTTCGCCCTCGGCCTCGGCCTCGCCAACATCCTCAACCGCAGGATCGTCGGCCGCTCCGCCTACCGGCTGATGCTGATCCTGCCCTGGGCCGTGCCCGGCTTCGTCTCCGTCTTCGCCTGGCGCTTCCTCTACAACCAGGACAACGGCCTGCTCAACAAGGTCCTCGCGGGCGGCGGCATCGACGCCGTCCCGTGGCTCAACGACCCGACCTGGGCCAAGCTCTCGGTCATCGCGACCAACGTCTGGCTCGGCGTCCCGTTCATGATGGTCGCCCTCCTCGGCGGACTCCAGTCCATCCCCGGCGAGCTGTACGAGGCCGCCGAGATGGACGGCGCGAGCGCCTGGCAGCGCTTCCGGCACATCACCATGCCGGGGCTCCGGTCCGTCAGCACCACCGTGATCCTGCTGAGCACCATCTGGACCTTCAACATGTTCCCGGTGATCTTCCTGCTCACCCGCGGCGGGCCCGGCGAGGCCACCCAGATCCTCGTCACCCAGGCCTACAAGTTCTCCTTCGAGGTCAGCCCGCGCGACTTCGCCCAGTCGTCCACGTGGGGCGTGCTCATCCTGGTCCTCCTGATGGTCTTCGCCGCGTTCTACCAGCGCGTCCTCCGCAAGCAGGGAGAAGTCTGGTGACCACCACGACCCCCGCCCCCCAGACCCCGAACGCCCCGATCCGGGGCCGCCGCTCCCCGCTCGCCTCGGTCGGTCTGCACGTCACGCTGATCGTCGCCTCCGTGATCGCCGTCTTCCCGGTGCTGTGGGTCCTGCTGACCTCGCTGAAGCCGGCGAAGTTCGCGACCACCACGGACTTCTTCAGGGAGACGACGCTCGAGAACTACACGAACCTGCTGGACGACACCCCGTTCCTCACCTGGTTCGGCAACTCGCTGCTCGTCGCCGGTCTCACCACCGTCCTCGGCGTCTTCGTCTCCGCCACCACGGGCTACGCCGTCAGCCGCTTCCGGTTCCCCGGCAAGCGCGGCCTGATGTGGACGCTGCTCATCACCCAGATGTTCCCGGTCGCCGTCCTGATCGTGCCGATCTACAACATCATGGCGACGATGGGCCTGCTCAACCAGCCGGTCGGCCTGGTCATCACGTACCTGACCATCGCCGTCCCGTTCTGCGCGTGGATGATGAAGGGCTTCTTCGACACCATCCCGCGCGAGATCGACGAGTCCGGCTACGTCGACGGCCTCACCCCGTTCGGCACCTTCTGGCGGCTCATCCTGCCGCTCGCCAAGCCGGGCATCGCGGTCACCGCCTTCTACTCCTTCATCACCGCCTGGGGCGAGGTCGCCTACGCCTCCGCCTTCATGGTCGGCGACGAGAACCTCACGCTCGCCGGCGGACTCCAGAAGTTCGTCAACCAGTACGGCGCCCAGTGGGGCCCGATGTCCGCGGCCTCCGTGCTCATCGCCGTCCCCGCCGCCCTGGTGTTCCTCTTCGCCCAGCGGCACCTGGTCACCGGCATGTCCGCCGGCGCCGTCAAGGGCTGACGGTTGAACGCCCCACCTGTACGCCCCTCCTTACCTCCCAGGGAAGACATGACCCAGCATCTCGCCACCCCGGCCGACGCCCCCACCACCGGCACGCACACGGGCTGGTGGAGAGACGCCGTGATCTACCAGGTCTACCCGCGCAGCTTCGCCGACGGGAACGGCGACGGCATGGGGGACCTGGAGGGCGTCCGCAGCCGGCTGCCGTACCTCAGGGAACTCGGCGTCGACGCCGTCTGGCTCTCCCCGTTCTACGCCTCGCCGCAGGCCGACGCAGGCTACGACGTCGCCGACTACCGGGCCATCGACCCCATGTTCGGTTCGCTCCTCGACGCCGACGCGATGATCCGCGAGGCCCACGAACTGGGCCTGCGCATCATCGTCGACCTGGTCCCCAACCACTCCTCCGACCAGCACGAGTGGTTCCAGCGCGCCCTGCGCGAGGGCCCCGGCTCGGTGCTCCGCGAGCGCTACCACTTCCGCCCCGGCAAGGGGAGGAACGGCGAACTCCCGCCCAACGACTGGGAGTCCATCTTCGGCGGCCCCGCCTGGACCCGTACGGAGAACCCGGACGGCACCCCCGGAGACTGGTACCTCCACCTCTTCGCCCCGGAGCAGCCCGACTTCAACTGGGAGCACCCGGCCGTCCGCGACGAGTTCCGCTCCATCCTGCGCTTCTGGCTCGACATGGGCGTCGACGGCTTCCGCGTCGACGTCGCCCACGGCCTGGTCAAGGCCGCGGGCCTGCCCGACATCGGCGCCCACGACCAGCTGAAGCTGCTCGGCAACGACGTCATGCCCTTCTTCGACCAGGACGGCGTCCACGAGATCTACCGCTCCTGGCGGCAGATCCTCGCCGAGTACGACGGGGAGCGCATCCTCGTCGCCGAGGCCTGGACCCCGACCGTCGACCGCACCGCGAACTACGTGCGCCCCGACGAGATGCACCAGGCCTTCAACTTCCAGTACCTGGGCACCCACTGGGACGCCGCCGAGCTCCGCGCCGTCATCGACGCCTCGCTCGACGCGATGCGCCCGGTCGGCGCCCCCACCACCTGGGTGCTGTCCAACCACGACGTCACCCGGCACACCACCCGCTTCGCCAACCCGGCGGGCCTCGGCACCCAGCTCCGCGAGGCCGGCGACCGCGGGCTCGGCCTGCGCCGCGCCCGCGCCGCGACCCTGCTCATGCTGGCCCTGCCCGGATCCGCCTACGTCTACCAGGGCGAGGAGCTCGGCCTGCCGGACGTCACCGACCTGCCCGACGAGGTCCGGCAGGACCCGTCGTTCTGGCGGGCCAGCGGCCAGGACGGCTTCCGCGACGGCTGCCGGGTGCCGATCCCGTGGACCGTCGAGGGCTCCTCGTACGGCTTCGGCGACGGCGGCTCCTGGCTGCCGCAGCCCGCGACCTGGAGCGCACTGAGCGTCGAGGCGCAGACCGGCGACCCCGGCTCCACCCTGGAGCTGTACCGCAGCGCGCTCGCCGTCCGGCGCGAGCGCCCCGAACTCGGTGCGGGCGAGTCCGTCGAGTGGCTGGAGGCGCCCGAGGGCGTGCTCTCCTTCCGCCGCGACGGGTTCGTCTGCACCGCCAACACCACCGGCCGGGCCATCACCGTCCCGCTGCCCGGCCGGTATCTCCTCTCCAGCGGGGAGGTGGGCGGCCCCGCCGCGGAGGGGACGGTGGAACTGCCCGCCGACACCACCGTCTGGTGGGCGGCGTGACGATCCCCCTGCCGCGGGGCGCCGGGAACGGCGCCCCGCGGCTCGCGGACATCGCCGCCCAGTCCGGGGTCAGCGAGGCCACCGTCAGCCGGGTCCTCAACGGCAAGGCGGGGGTGGCCGGCGCGACCCGGCACAAGGTCCTCGCGGCGCTCGACGTGCTCGGCTACGAGCGTCCCGTACGGCTCAAACGCCGCAGCGCGGGCCTCGTCGGGCTCGTCGTGCCCGAGCTGACCAACCCGATCTTCCCGGCCTTCGCGCAGGTCGTCGAGCAGGTCCTCGCCGGGCACGGCTACACCCCGGTCCTCTGCACCCAGATGCCCGGCGGTGCCACCGAGGACGAGCTCGTCGACCAGCTCGTCGAGCGCGGGGTGGCCGGCATCGTGTTCCTCTCCGGGCTGCACGCGGACGCCACCGCCGACCCCGCGCGCTACGCCCGGCTGACCGAGCGCGGCGTCCCGTACGTCCTCATCAACGGCTACAACGAGCACGTCGACGCCAACTTCGTCTCCCCGGACGACCGGGCCGCGGCCAGGATGGCCGTCCGGCACCTGGTCGAGCTGGGCCACGAGCGGATCGGCCTCGCCATCGGCCCCACCCGGTACGTGCCCTCGCGCCGCAAGGCCGAGGGCTTCACCGCCGAGCTGTACGAACTCCTCGGCGTCGACCGGGCCGAGGCCGAACGGTTCATCAGACCCACGCTCTTCGGCGTCGAGGGCGGGCACGCCGCCGCCGACATCCTGCTGGGCGAGGGCTGCACCGGCATCGTCTGCGGCTCCGACCTGATGGCACTCGGCGTGATCCGCGCGGTCCGCGCCCGGGGCCTGGACGTGCCCCGGGACGTCTCCGTCGTCGGCTTCGACGACTCGCCGCTCATCGCCTTCACCAGTCCGCCGCTCTCCACCGTGCGCCAGCCCGTGCAGGCCATGGCGACGGCGGCCGTCGGCGCGCTCCTGGAGGAGATCGAGGGGAACCCGGTGCAGCGCACGGAGTTCGTCTTCCAGCCGGAGCTGGTGGTGCGCGGTTCCACGGCGCAGCCGCCCGGCCGGCTCCCGCACGTCCTTTCGTAACAAGTCATGCCGGGGCGTCCGGAGGGTTGACCGGGCGCCGGGGCACTCATACGGTCACGGCTGAAAACGGTTGCTGAACTTTTCGGCAACTTCTTGCGACAGTGAAGTCAGCAGGAGGAGACATGGCCAGAAAGACCGTGGCAGCTGCACTCGCCCTCGTGGCGGGAGCCGCTGCGGCCGTCACGGGCAACGCCCCGGCGCAGGCCGCCCCGCCCGGCGAGAAGGACGTCACCGCGGTGATGTTCGAGTGGAACTTCGCCTCGGTCGCCCGCGAGTGCACCGACCGCCTCGGCCCCGCCGGATACGGATACGTCCAGGTGTCCCCGCCCCAGGAACACCTCCAGGGCGGCCAGTGGTGGACCTCGTACCAGCCGGTCAGCTACAAGATCGCCGGACGTCTCGGCGACCGCACCGCCTTCAAGAACATGGTCGACACCTGCCACGCCGCGGGCGTGAAGGTCGTCGCCGACTCCGTCGTCAACCACATGGCGAACGGATCGGGCACGGGAACGGGCGGGACCCCGTTCTCCAAGTACGACTACCCCGGCCTCTACTCGGGCGCCGACATGGACGACTGCCGGGCCACGATCTCCAACTACCAGGACCGGGCGAACGTCCAGAACTGCGAACTGGTCCAGCTCCCCGACCTCGACACCGGCGAGGACCACGTCCGCGGCACGATAGCCGGCTACCTCAACGACCTCCTGTCGCTCGGTGTCGACGGCTTCCGCATCGACGCCGCCAAGCACATGCCGGCCGCCGACCTCGCGAACATCAAGTCCCGGCTGACGAATCCTTCCGTCTACTGGAAGCAGGAGGCCATCCACGGCGCCGGCGAGGCCGTCTCCCCGAGCGAGTACCTCGGCAACGGCGACGTCCAGGAGTTCCGCTACGCCCGCGACCTCAAGCGGGTCCTGCAGAACGAGAAGCTCGCCTACCTCAAGAACTTCGGCGAGGCCTGGGGCTACATGCCCTCCGGCCAGTCCGGCGTCTTCGTCGACAACCACGACACCGAGCGCCAGGGCGACACCCTCACCTACAAGGACGGCGCGAACTACACCCTCGCCTCCGTCTTCATGCTCGCCTGGCCCTACGGCTCCCCGGACGTCCACTCCGGCTACGAGTGGACCGACAAGGACGCGGGCCCGCCGAACAACGGCCGGGTGAACGCCTGCTACAGCGACGGCTGGAAGTGCCAGCACGCCTGGCGCGAGATCTCCTCCATGGTGGCCTTCCGCAACACCGCCCGCGGGCAGGCCGTCACCAACTGGTGGGACAACGGCGGCAACGCGATCGCGTTCGGCCGCGGCTCCAAGGCCTACGTGGCGATCAACCACGAGACCTCGGCCCTGACCCGCACCTTCCAGACCTCCCTGCCCGCCGGCGGCTACTGCGACGTCCAGTCGAACACCGCCGTCACGGTGAACGCCTCCGGCCAGTTCACGGCCACCCTCGCCGCGAACACCGCGCTCGCCCTGCACACCGGGGCCGTGAACTGCGGCACCCAGCCGGCCACCGCCGGCGCCTCCTTCAACGTGAACGCCACCACGGTCACCGGCCAGAACGTCTACGTCACCGGCAACCGCGCCGAGCTCGGCAACTGGGCCCCCGCCTCCGCCCTCAAGCTCGACCCGGCCGCGTACCCCGTCTGGACGCTGACGGTGAACCTGCCCGCCGGAACGGCCTTCGAGTACAAGTACGTCCGCAAGGACGCGGCCGGGAACGTCACCTGGGAGTCCGGCGCCAACCGCACCGCGACCGTCCCCGCCTCGGGCCGGATCGTCCTGAACGACACCTTCCGCAACTGAGCCTCCCCCTCGCAAAGGGCCGTCCCGCCGGGGCGGCCCTCTCTTCCCGTACCTCCAGGGAGCACCCCCGTGATACGCAAGAGAACGGCGGTCGCGCTGGCCGCCGCGCTGTGCGCCGCCCTCGTGCCCGCCGTCCCCGCGACGGCCACCGCCGCCGGCAGGACGCCCGCCCCGCCCTCCGACCGGTCCCTCGCGGCCCAGCCGGCCCGCCAGGACCTCACCCGCGAGCAGTTCTACTTCGTCCTGCCCGACCGGTTCGCCAACGGCGACGCCTCCAACGACCGGGGCGGGCTCACCGGCAGCCGCCTGGAGACCGGCTTCGACCCCACCGACAAGGGCTTCTACCAGGGCGGCGACCTCAAGGGCCTGACCGCGCGGCTCGACTACGTCAAGGGCCTCGGCACCACCGCGATCTGGATGGCGCCGATCTTCAAGAACCGGCCCGTCCAGGGCACCGGCAAGGACGCGTCCGCCGGCTACCACGGCTACTGGATCACCGACTTCACCCAGGTCGACCCGCACTTCGGGACCAACGAGGACCTGGAGAGGCTGATCGCCGCCGCCCACGCCAAGGGCATGAAGGTCTTCTTCGACGTCATCACCAACCACACCGCCGACACCGTCGACTACGCCGAGAAGAAGTACGGCTACCGCCCCAAGGGCGCCTACCCCTACCTCGACGCCTCCGGCCGCCCCTTCGACGACCGGACCGCGATCGGGAAGGTGGACGCGGACTCCTTCCCGTACGCGCCGACGACGACCGGCGGCAAGGTCCCGTCCTGGCTCGACGACCCCACGATGTACCACAACCGGGGCGACTCCACCTGGGTGGGGGAGTCCGCCGAGTACGGCGACTTCGTCGGCCTCGACGACCTGTGGACCGAGCGCCCCGAGGTCGTCGACGGCATGAAGAGGATCTACGAGAAGTGGGTCCGCGACTTCGACATCGACGGGTTCCGCATCGACACCGTCAAGCACGTGGACCTCGACTTCTGGACGCAGTGGGCCACCGCCCTCGACGCGTACGCGAAGAAGCGGGGCCGCGAGGACTTCTTCATGTTCGGAGAGGTGTACTCCGCCGACACCGCCGTCACCTCCCCGTACGTCACCCGGGGCCGGCTCGACGCCACCCTCGACTTCCCCTTCCAGGACGCCGCCCGCGCCTTCGCCTCCCAGGGCGCCGGCGCCGACCGCCTCGCCCGGGTCTTCGCCGAGGACTACCGCTACACCACCGACAAGGCCAACGCCTACGAGCAGGTGACCTTCCTCGGCAACCACGACATGGGCCGCATCGGCACCTTCCTCCAGCAGGACAACCCGAACGCCTCCGACGAGGAACTCGTCCGCCGCGACCGCCTCGCCAACGAGCTGATGTTCCTCTCCCGGGGCAACCCGGTGGTCTACTACGGCGACGAGCAGGGCTTCACCGGCCCCGGCGGCGACAAGGACGCCCGCCAGACCCTCTTCGCCTCGAAGACCGCCGACTACCTCGACGACGACCAGCTCGGCACCGACCGCACCCACGCCTCCGACGCGTACGACACCACGCACCCGCTCTACCGCTCGATCGCCGCCCTGTCGAAGCTCACCCGGGAGAACCCGGCCCTCCGCGACGGCGTCCAGCGCGAACGGTACGCCGAGGGCTCCGTCTACGCCTTCACCCGCACCGACCCGAAGACGCGGACCGAGTACCTGGTCGCCGTCAACGGCGCCACCACCCCGAAGACCGTGACCGTCCCCGTCGACTTCACCGGCCTGCGCACCCTGTACGGCGGCCGGGGCGCCGTCGCCGCGAAGGACGGCAAGGTCACCGTCACCGTCCCGGCCCTCTCCTCCCTCGTCCTCAAGGCCGACGCGCCGCTCCCGGCTCCCGCCGCGAAGCCCACCGTGACGCTGAAGGCCCCGGCCGCCGGCTCCACCGGCACCGTCGAGCTCTCAGCCGACGTCACCGGCGACGTACTCGACCGGGTCGTCTTCGCCGCCCAGGTCGGCGACGGCCGCTGGGAGACCCTCGGCACCGCCGACCACGCCCCCTACAAGGTCACCCAGCACGTCACCGCCCCCGCCGGCACCGCCCTGCGCTACAAGGCCGTCGTCGTGGACGGCGCGGGCCGCACCGCGAGCGCCCTCGCCGCCACCACCGCCGGCGCGCCCCCGGCCCCCGAGAAGCCGGTCGCCGTCGAGCGCCCCTACGCCGTCGTGCACTACCGGCGCGAGGACGGGGACTACGACGGCTGGAAGCTGAGGGCCGCCGACCAGGAGACCGCCTTCACCGGCCGCGACGCCTTCGGCGCCTTCGCCTGGGTCAAGGTCCCCGAGGGCGCCTCCACCGTCCCGTACACCGTCGAGAAGGACGGCACGGCCGACGGCCCGCAGCGCAGCATCAACCTCGGCCGCACCGGCGAGGTCTGGATCACGCGGGGCGCCGACGGCCAGTCCGACACGAACCCGGCCCCCGCCACCCCGGAGAGGTCCAAGGCCGTCATCCACTACCAGCGGGCCGACGGGAACCACGACGGCTGGGGCCTCCACACCTGGACCGGCGCCGCCCAGCCCACCGACTGGTCCAAGCCCCTCATGCCGGCCCGCTTCGACGCCTACGGCGCCGTCTACGAGGTCCCGCTCACCGAGGGCGCGAGCTCCCTCTCGTACATCCTCCACAAGGGCGACCAGAAGGACCTGCCCACCGACCAGTCCCTCGACCTCGCCACCTACGGCCACGAGGTCTGGCTGCTCGGCGGACAGCCGAAGTACCTCCTCCCGACCGTCGGCGGCACCCCGAACCTCGACCTCGGCAAGGCCGAGGCCCAGTGGATCGACCGGAACACCGTCGTCTGGAAGGTGAAGGCCACCGACGCCACCAGCCAGCAGCTGGTGTACGCGAAGGACGGCGGGATCACCGTCACCGACGGCGCCCTGAACGCCGAGGGCCAGTGGCTCCGCCTCACCCCGTCCGCGCTGACCGACGCCCAGAAGACCGCGCACCCCCACCTCGAGGACTACCCGGCCTTCACCGTCGACCCGCGCGACGCCGACCGCGTACGGGACTCCCTGCGCGGCCAGCTCGTCGCCACCCAGCGCGCCGCCAACGGCGCCCTGCTCGCCGCCACCGGCGTCCAGACCGCCGGCGTCCTCGACGACCTGTACGCGGCGAAGGCCACGAAGGCCGCCCTCGGCCCCGTCTTCCGCGGCGGACGCCCCACCCTCTCCCTGTGGGCCCCCACCGCCCGGACCGTCTCCCTCGAACTCGACGGGAGGACCGTGCCCATGCGGCGCGACCCCGCCTCCGGCGTCTGGTCCGTCACCGGCCCCCGGACCTGGACGGGCAAGCCGTACCGGTACGTCGTGAAGGTCTGGGCCCCGAGCGCGCGGAAGGTCGTCGAGAACCGGGTCACCGACCCCTACTCCACCGCCCTCACCACCGACTCCGCCCGCAGCCTCGTCGTCGACCTCGCCGACCCGAAGCTCGCCCCCACCGGCTGGAGGACCCTGAGGAAGCCCGCCGCCGTGCCGCTGCGGGACGCCCAGATCCAGGAGTTCCACATCCGGGACTTCTCGATCGCCGACCCCACGGCGAAGGCCGACCACCGGGGCACCTACCTCGCCTTCACCGACCGGGACAGCAAGGGAGCGCGGCACCTCCGCGACCTCGCCGCCTCCGGCACCTCCTACGTCCACCTGCTCCCGGCCTTCGACCTCGGCACCGTCCCCGAGAAGAAGTCCGACCAGGCCGCCCCCGCCTGCGACCTGAAGGTCTACGCCCCCGACTCCGAGGAGCAGCAGGCCTGCGTCACCGCCGCAGCGGCCAAGGACGCCTACAACTGGGGCTACGACCCCCTGCACTACACCGTCCCCGAGGGCTCCTACGCCACCGACCCCGAAGGCACCCGCCGCACGGTCGAGTTCCGGCAGATGGTCCAGGCCCTCAACGGCGACGGACTGCGCACCGTCATGGACGTCGTCTACAACCACACCGTCGCCGCCGGACAGTCCGACAAGTCCGTCCTCGACCGGATCGTCCCCGGGTACTACCAGCGCCTCCAGGCCGACGGCTCCGTCGCCACCTCCACCTGCTGCGCCAACACCGCGCCCGAGAACGCCATGATGGGCAAGCTCGTCGTCGACTCGGTCGTCACCTGGGCCAGGGAGTACAAGGTCGACGGTTTCCGCTTCGACCTCATGGGCCACCACCCGAAGGCCAACATCCTCGCCGTCCGCAAGGCGCTGGACGGGCTGACCGCGGAGAAGGACGGCGTCGACGGGAAGGCGATCGTCCTCTACGGCGAGGGCTGGAACTTCGGCGAGGTCGCCGACGACGCCCGCTTCGTCCAGGCCACCCAGAAGAACATGGCCGGCACCGGCGTCGCCACCTTCTCCGACCGGGCCCGCGACGCCGTGCGCGGCGGCGGCCCCTTCGACGAGGACCCCGGCGTCCAGGGCTTCGCCTCCGGCCTCTACACCGACCCCAACGCGTCGAAGGCCAACGGCACCCCGGCCGAGCAGAAGGCCCGCCTCCTGCACTACCAGGACCTCATCAAGGTCGGCCTGAGCGGCAACCTCGCCGAGTTCGCCTTCACCGACACCTCCGGGCGCGCGGTCAAGGGCTCCGAGGTGGACTACAACGGCGCCCCCGCCGGATACGCCGCCGCCCCCGGCGACGCCCTCGCCTACACCGACGCCCACGACAACGAGTCCCTGTACGACGCGCTCGCCTTCAAGCTGCCGGCGGACACCTCCCCGGCCGACCGCGCCCGCATGCAGGTCCTCGCCATGGCGACGGCCACCCTCTCCCAGGGCCCGGCCCTCTCCCAGGCCGGCTCGGACCTGCTGCGCTCCAAGTCCCTGGACCGCAACTCCTTCGACAGCGGCGACTGGTTCAACGCCATCCACTGGGACTGCCGCGACGGCAACGGCTTCGGCCGGGGCCTGCCGCCGGCCGCCGACAACAAGGCCAAGTGGTCCCACGCCAAGCCGCTGCTCGTCGACCCGGCCCTGACCGTCGGCTGCGAGCAGATCGACGGAGCCTCCGCCGCCTACCGGGACCTGCAGAGGATCCGCACCACCGAGCCGGTGTTCTCCCTGGCCACGGCGGACCGCGTCCAGCAGGCCCTGTCCTTCCCGCTCTCCGGCCGCGACGAGACCCCGGGCGTCATCACCATGCGCCTCGGCGACCTGGTGGTCGTCCTCAACGCGACCCCGAGCGGCACCTCGCAGAAGGTCGCCGACCTGGCCGGGAAGGGCTACCGCCTGCACCCGGTCCAGGCCGGCGGCTCCGACGCCGTGGTGAGGACGGCCGCGTACGAGTCGGCCACGGGCACCTTCACGGTCCCGGCGCGGACGGTCGCGGTCTTCAAGGCGAGCTGATCACGGGCCCGGTCCTGGAGGCGGGCCGACCACGACCCCCGCCTCCAGGACCGGCCGATCGCAGGGCCGATCCTCAGGACCGGCCGAACGCGGGCCCTGGCGCGGCCGCCGTCACGCCAGGGCCTTCTCCATCAGCCGCACCGCGTACCGGCGGCCGTCCGCCCCGACCTTCTCCAGGCGCGGGGCGGCGTCCGTGTACCCGGCCTCCTCGTAGTACGGCCCCAGGGCCGGGTTCCGCGCCTCGCAGTCCAGCCGGGCCAGCGTCCGGCCCGAGGCCGCGATCCGCTCCTCCGCGTGCGCGAGGAGCGTCCGCCCCGCGCCGGCGGGCGCCGTCTCCCGGTCGGTCATCAGCCGGTGCACGTACCCGGCCACCGGCGGCTGCGGCCCCCAGACCTCCCGGTCCTCCCACCACAGCTCGTACGCCCCCACGGCCCGCCCCGCCCGCTCGGCGATCCAGACCTCGCCCTCGGCGATCCGCGCGCGGAAGTGCTCGGGGCCCCGCGCCCCCGGCTTCCACTGCTCGATCCCGCTGCGCACCATCCAGTGCGCCACCCCGTCGAACAACCCCGCCAGAAGGTCGAGATCGCGCTCGTCCGCCTGCCGGAAGGTCACTTGTGTATCCACGGCCCCCACCGTAAAGGTGTGGCCGGACATCCGACATCCCCGCTCTTCCGGCCAGGAGTGACCCCATGCCGCAGATCACCGTCGACTACTCCGCGCCCCTCGACCGGCGCGGCTTCGCGCTCGCCCTGCACCCGCTCGTCGTGGCGACGGTCGACGCGGAGACCGACGCCTGCAAGACCCGGTTCCGGGAGGTCGAGGAGCTGGTCGTCGGCGACGGCGCGACCGACGACGTCCTCGTGCACGTCGAGATCGCCCTGCTGCCCGGCCGCACGGACGAGGCCAAGGCGCGGCTCTCGGAGGCCGTCCTCGCCCTGCTGCCCGCACACCTCAAGGCCGGCGAGGGCGTCAGACTCTCCGTCGAGGTCCGCGACCTCGACGCGTCCTACCGCAAGGGCTGATCGGGCACGACGAGCGTGGCCCGCGGCACCAGCGCGACGAGGCGGCCCACCAGGTCCCCGAAGGGCCCGTCGGCCGGCTCGTCGGCGAGGATCCGGACCAGGACCTCCGCCATCTCCGCGTCGTGCGCGGCGCTCACCGCGGCCAGCGCGGCGAAGTCGTGCACGAGCTGGAGCTCCAGCTCCGCGCGCGGGATCCGTCGGCCGTCCAGCCACAGCAGCGCCGTCGACTCGGCGAGCGACACCCAGGAGCGGACGACCAGTTCGAGCCGGGCGGTGGGCTCCTCGACCGCCAGATGGGCCAGGATCTGCTCGTACGCGGCCTGCCGGACCTCGTCGATCATCGCGTTCGTCGTGGACGAGCCCACCGCGGGCCCGCCGCGCATCAGCGCCGCGAAGCCCGGCCCGTGCTCGTCCACGAAGTCGAAGAACCGGCCCATCACCCGCAGCAGCCGCGCCCCGAGCGGCCCGTGCGGCGGCTCCACGAAACGGGCCGCCAGCTCGTCCGCCGCCCGCCGCAGCGCCGCCTCGTAGAGGCTCTGCTTGCCGGGGAAGTAGTGGTAGACCAGCGGTCGCGAGATGCCCGCGGCCGCGGCGATCTCGTCGATGGACACGTCGTCGGGAGAGCGGTGGCCGAAGAGTTCGAGGGCCACCCCGATCAACTGCTGCTTGCGCTCCTCGACGCCCATCCTGCGGCGCACCCCGGTCGTCATACGAACAGCCTAACCGCGTCCGTTACGCTCCTGCCCCATGAGCGCTTCCGACCAGGACACCCCGACTGCCGAGGCCCCGGAGGCCGACGAGCCCAGGAAGGCCGAGCCCGGGAAGGGCGAGCCCAACGAGGTCGACGGGCCGGGGAAGGCCGAAGAGGCCCAGGAGGGCCCGGAGTCCCCCGAAGTCCGTGAGGAGTCCTCGGAGTCGGAGGAACCGGAGGAGCCCGGGGGGGCCGGGGAGCCGGACCGGTCCTCGGAGGCCGTCGGAGACGCCGCGCACGGTGGGGGACTCACCCCGAAGCAGGCGCGGCGGTTGCGCGTCGCCGCCGCGTCCGTGCTCCTGGTCGCCCTGGCCGTGGTGCTCGTCATCCGGCTCGCGAGCCGCACGTCCGTCCTGGTCGTCGGCGTGTACGGGCTCGCCATGATCCTCTGCGGGATCGTGATCGAACTCTCCCGCAACGGCCGCACCCGCCTCGGCACCTGGCTCCTGGCGGCCGGCCTCCTCACCGCCCTGGCCCTGGACTGGCTGGTCCTGCCGTAAGGGACTAGAGGTCCAGGACGAGCCGCTTCCCCGCGCAGCGCGAGACGCAGATCAGCATCGAGTCGCCCCGCTCGTCGTCGGTGAGCAGCTCGTCGCGGTGGTCGATCTCGCCCTCGATCACCCGCTGCCGGCAGGTCCCGCAGAAGCCCTGCCGGCAGGAGTACGTGAGACCGGGCAGCTCCTCGCGGACCGCCGACAGGAGCGACTGGTCGGCGGCGACCGTCAACGTGCGCCCGGAGCGCCGCAGTTCGACCTCGAAGGCGGTGCCGCCGACCGTCTCCGCGGCCGTGAAGCGCTCCAGGCGCGGCGTCCTGCCCTCCGGCATCGCCGCGCCCACCGCGTCCATCAGACCGTCGGGCCCGCAGCAGTAGACGGCCGTCCCCTCGGCCAGGTCCGCGAGGAACTCCAGCGCGGGGAAGCCGGATTCGTCCTCGGCGACGACGGTCACCCGGTCGCCGCCCAGCGCCTCGACCTCCGTCAGGTACGGCATGGTGGCCCGGCTCCGCCCGCAGTACACGAGCCGCCAGTCCGCCCCGGCCGTCTCGGCGGCCCGGAGCATCGGCAGGACCGGGGTGATGCCGATGCCGCCGGCGACGAAGACGTACGCGGGGGAGTCGACCAGTGGGAAGCGGTTGCGGGGGCCCCGGATCTCGATCTCCACGCCCTCGTGGAGCCGCTCGTGCACCTCGTGCGAACCGCCCCGGCCGTCCTCGACGAGGCGGGTGGCCACCGTGTACGTCGACGGGTCGCCGGGGTCTCCGCAGAGTGAGTACTGCCGGACGAGCCCGGAGGGCAGGACGAGGTCGATGTGGGCACCGGGCTGCCAGGCGGGCAGGCCGTCCCCCCGCAGGCGGAGTTCGACGACTCCCTCGGCGGGCGTGGTGCGTCCGGTGACGAGGACCTTGCGCGGGACGGTGCTGCCCCGGCCGTGGCCGGAGACGGGCACGTCGAGGGCGGGCATCGGCCAGAGCGGAGCGGTGCTCATCCGGCTGCGGACGGCGCGGCGGACGAGCAGCGCGGCCCCGGCGGCCAGGGCGACGGTGGTGAACCGGGGCATCAACGGCCTCCGTTGGCGCCGGGGGAGGAGGCCAGGTAGGCCATGGCCTGCGCGGTGTCGCCCTCCTGGGAGGGGTGGTAGGCGCGGCTGAGGTAGCGCGGTACGGAGCGCAGCATGGCCGGGGTGGAGGGCAGCACGCCCTGCCGTCCCTTGCGGACGAAGTCCGTGAGGGAGACCTTCGGGTCGAGCAGGCCGGGGTCGTTCTCCATGAAGAAGCGGATCCCCCGCTGCCAGAGGAAGGCCAGCGCGGAGAAGGCGAGCGCCCAGGTGCGGGCGCGGCGCCGGTAGCCGCCGTCGAGGTGCGTGAAGAGGTCGAAGGCGACCGCGCGGTGCTCGACCTCCTCCGCCCCGTGCCAGCGCAGCAGGTCCAGCATGGTCGGGTCGGCGCCGACCCGGTCGAGCGCGTCGGCGTTGAGGACCCAGTCGCCGAGGAAGGCGGTGTAGTGCTCGATGGCGGCGATCAGCGCGACCCGCTCCATCAGCCACCAGCGGCGCGGCCGGCCGGGCGGCAGGGTGCGGTCGCCGAGGAGCTTCTCGAAGAACCAGTCGACCTGCGCGGTGTACGGGGTGGGGTCGAGGCCCAGCTTCCGCAGGTGGGGGAGGACGTCGTCGTGGGCCTGGGAGTGGACGGCCTCCTGGCCGATGAAGCCGATGACGTCCTCGCGCAGCCGGTCGTCGGTGACGTACGGCAGCGCCTGCTTGTAGACGTGGACGAACCAGCGCTCGCCGGCCGGCAGCAGCAGGTGCAGCACGTTGATCGTGTGGGTGGTGAAGGGGTCGCCCGGTACCCAGTGGAGCGGTGTCTGCTCCCAGTCGAAGGAGACCTTGCGGGCCTTGAGCTCGACGTGCTCCGACGCCACCGGTGCAGGCTGCGTATTAGACATGATGTCAATGTACTGAGGGGTAGGGCGTGGCAACAGGCCCGTGCGCCGTCTTTTCGCTCCCGTCGCCCCGGGTCACCGCAGGGCCGGCCGCCGCGTGCCGTCCCCCAGGGTGCCGTCCAGGTCCGCCCGCGCGCCCGCCGTCGCCCGGACCGCCAGGAGCGGTCCGGCCGAGCGGCCCTTCACCCCGCCCGAGACCTCCAGGGACGTGAAGTCCGGGCTGCCCGCCGCCAGGACGAACCAGCCGCCGCCCGGCGCCTTCCACAGCACGCCCGCGAGGACCCGGGGATCCCGCACCCCGCAGGCCGGCGAGCCCTCGGAGCGGGCCGCGAGCGCGGCCGGGACCTCGGGCGAGGGCACCAGGAACTGGGCGAGGACCCGACTGCCCGTGCCCCGCCAGGTCTCCGCGCGCGTGCACACCCAGGTGCCGTGTCCGGCACCCCCCGGCAGCGACTGCCGTGCGAAGCGCCAGGCGTTCACCGACCGCACCCCGTGTGCCCGCACCGCCGCCAACTGGCACGCCGTCCGCGCCCAGGTCTCCCGCGCCTCCGCCCCCGTCGCGTCCACGGGCGCGGCGGGCGGCCCCCACAGCAGCCGGGCCGGGACCGGTTCGCCCAGGTCGGCGAGGAGCCGCGTCCCCGAACCGTCCCGCACCTGGAGGGCGTTCCAGCGGGTGCAGCCGCCGGTTCCCGCGCGGCTCGGCACGGGATCGGTCACCCCGTCGGCGTCCCGCACCAGCGGCCGGGGCTCCTTCGTGGGCGCGAGGAGGTCCCGCACGGCCGTCCCGCGCACCCACGGGGCCGTCAGATAGCGGACGTTGCCCGCCGCGCGGGAGACGACCAGCGCCGCCGGACCGACCGGCTCGGCCGCGTCCGTCCGCGCGAAGTCCAGCGCGGCCCCCGCCGCCCCTTCGACCGGCTCCGCGTACCGCACGGCCCGCAGCCCGTCGTGGAAGAACACCACCCGCAGGGCGTCGACCCGCCCCGCGAACAGCAGCTGCGGCGGCCCCATCGGCGGCCCGACGGGCGTCCCGGGCGTCGCGGAGGACCGCACGGAGCGGCCGGGCCGGGCCCACACGGCGAGCGCCCGCCGCAGCAGCGCGCTGTCGCCGGTCAGACCGCCGCGCGCGGGCCACACCGAGAGGTCCTGCCGCGTCGACCCCGGCCAGACCGCCGGATCCACCCGCTTGACCGCACCGGGGTCGAGGGCGGCCTCGGCGGCGGGGTTGCGGGCGTACGAGGGCGCGGCAGCACCGTTTCTGCCCCAGCCGTCCCCGGGCAGCCCGAGCAGCGTCCCGCACACCGTGAGCGCCACGACGGCGACGAACGCGGCCCGGGCGTGCTGCCGCCGCCGCACCAGATCGGTCGGCCGCGCCTGCAGGGCGCACGGATCGAACTCGTCGGACTCCAGCAGGGCGGCACCACCGGAACGCCGGGGGAGGCCGGCCGCACCCGGGGCACGGGGCGGCCCGGAGGCGGGGTCCCCCGTCACGTCCCGGGCGTCCGCGGCCCGGGCGTCGGCGTCCAGCGCGTCGGCCTCCGCCAGGGCCGCCGCCGGGTCCTCGACGCCCGCCGCCGCCAGGACGCGCAGGACCTCCGGGTCGCCCTGGCGCTCCAGGCCGCGGAGCACGTACGCCGCCCGGCCGGGACCGGAGAGCCGGGACAGCCGCTGGTCCAGGGCGAGCTCGTCGGCGCCGCCCACCCGGGGGAAGAGCCGGAGCCCCCACACGTGCGGGAGCAGCGGCGGGAACTGCGCCCGGCGCGGCAGCGCGAGGCGCCGGAGCGGCAGCCCGGCGATCAGCGCCTGCCGCAGCACCTCGCCCCGCACGTACGCGTACCCCGGATCCACCGCGTCCTCGTCCCGCCGCGGACCGGGCACCGCCGGGCCCGGGACCCGGCGGCGGGGCAGCGACCGCTGGACGAGGGCGTGCGCGGTCAGCACCCGGCGGTTGCGGCCGAGCGCCGGCGGCAGGACCAGATAGGCGATGCGGACGAGCCGCGGATACCGCTCGACGAGCGCGGCCTCGGCCTGTGCGACGTCGACGGGGCCCACGGGCGAAGGAACGAGATCCTGGGTGCTCACGTTCAGCAGAACGAGCGATTCTTCCGATGGTCACCCCGGGCCCGCAGGGGGGGCGGTTCAGGCCGCCGGGACCGTCAGGCGCTCGCGGATCAGCTCCGTCACCGCGTCCGGGACGCCGAGGCCCTCCCGTACGTACTTCTCCATCGAACCGTGCCGGACCGCCACTTCTTCGAGCCCCGCGTCCAGGTACTCCGGCAGGACCCCGATCAGTTCGAGCGCGAGCTCCGGGTCGCCGCCCTGGGCCGTGAAGCCCTCGATCATGGGCGCGAACGCCAGCCGCACCGCCGGGTTGACCGCCAGGTACTCGGCCCGCACGGTCTGCTCGTCCGCACCGAGCAGGGACAGGACGACCGTCGCCGCCCAGCCCGTGCGGTCCTTGCCCGCCGAGCAGTGGAACAGCAGCGGCCCCGCGCCCGGCGCGCCCAGCTCGTCGAGCAGGGCGCGGTAGGAGGCGCGGGCGGAGTCGCTGGAGACGAAGGTCCGGTAGGTCCGGGCGAAGGCCGCCCGCACCCGGCCGCCGCCGAGGTGCTCCTCGGCGAGCGCCGGATCGGCGAGCAGGTCCTTCAGGCGCGCGGCGGGCGGCAGTCCGCTGCCGGCCAGGTAGTCGGCGAGGACGTCCGCGACCAGCAGCCGGGCGCCGGGCGGCAGCCGGTCGGGCCGGTCGCGGCGCTCGGTCTCCGTCCGGAAGTCGACGACGGTACGGATGCCGAGCCCGGCCACGGCGGGCTCGGCGGGGTCGAGCCGGTCGAGCAGCGCGGAGCGCAGGACGAGGCCGGGCCGGACCGAACGCCCGTCCCCCAGCGGCAGGCCGCCGAGATCACGGAGGTTGGCGACGGAGGCGGCGGGGATGGCGGGCATGGCGTCGACTCCTCCGATTCGTGCGCTTTCCTGTCGAACGGTAATGGATCGCCCCGAACGAGGCAGTCCCACACGAACGCGCCACGTCCCGCGTGCTGAGCGGCCGCTCCACCGGGACGGCGCCCACCGGGCCCCTGTGGCGGGCGGCCGTTCCGCCAGGGCGTTGCCCCCGTCCACCCCGCTGCGGGCTGCGCCCCCCTGTTGCGGGCAATCGTCCCGCCCAGCGGGACGATTGCCCACACGGCGGGTGGCGGGGGGGCACCGTCCGGCGGGCGCGCGGCCCGCGCCGGTGTGCCGTCTACCCCTTCGGGAGCGCCGCCAGGACCTCCGCCTCCCGTTCCGGGGAGAGGCCGGAGCCCTGTCGGTCCGGGCGTCGGGGCGCGACGCCGCCGAGGGACTCCAGCCACGCCCAGGTGTCCGCGACCGTCTCCTCCACGGGACGGCAGCGCAGCCCGGCCGCGAGCGCCCGGGAGACGTCGGCGGTGTGCATCGCGTCGTACGTCTCGCCCGGCGGCAGCCACACCGGGAGCTCCGTCCAGGGCGCCGCCCCGGCCGCGAGGAGCGCCTCCGGCTCCGTCCAGCGCAGCTCGGCGTCGGACCCGGTCACCCGGACGCAGGCGTCGAGCAGCCCGCCCATGGTGGTGTGCCCGGACGGCGAGACGAGGTTGTACGGCCCCGAGAGCCCGGCGGCCACCGCGTCCAGCGTCCATGCGGCGAGGTCGCGGACGTCGACGTACTGGACCGGCAGCGCCCGCGGCCCGGGGGCGATGACGGAGCCGCCGCGCGCGATCCGGCCCAGCCACCAGGGGAGCCGGCCCACGTTCTCGTACGGGCCGAGGATCAGGCCCGCCCGGACGAGCAGCGTCCGGTCGGGCCCGAAGGCGGCGGTGGCGGCGAGCTCGCCGCCCCGCTTGGACTCCGGGTAGGGCACGTCCCCGTCGTCCGGGGAGCCCTCCACCAGCGGGCCGTCCTCCGCGAGCCCGGCGGCGGGCGGCCAGGCGTGCACGGAACGGCTCGACACGTACGCGTACCGCCCCACCCGGTCCGCGAGCAGCCGGGCCGCGTCCCGGACCGCCGAGGGCGCGGCCGACCAGGTGTCCACGACGGCGTCCCAGGAACCGGTGGCGAGCGCGGCGAGGCCGTCGGGGGCCGTGCGGTCCCCGATCAGCGACACGGCCCCCGCCGGGGCCGGGTGCCGGCCCCGGTGGAAGACCGTCACCTCCCAGCCCCGTGCGAGCGCGTCCTCGACGACCGCGCGGCCGACGAACTCCGTACCTCCGAGCATCAGCAGTCTCATGGTCCGAGCCTGCCCGGCGGGCCCGGCCGGGACCGGGGAGTTCCGCTCCCGGAGGATTCCGCCAGCGGAGGAACAGGGGTCCCGGCGGTCGGGTCGGACGGTCCGGTCAGGGGGTGTACTTGTAGCCGACCCGCCGCACCGTCTGGATCGTGTGGCGGTGCTCGGCGCCCAGCTTGCGGCGCAGCCGGGCCACGTGCACGTCGACCGTCCGGCCGTCGCCCACGTGCCCGTACCCCCACACCGTCGTGACCAACTGGTCGCGCGTGTGCACCCGGTGAGGATGTGCCACCAGGTGGGCGAGCAGCTCGAATTCGAGGTACGTCAGGTCGAGCGCCTCCCCGTCGACGAGGGCGATCCGCTGGACGCCGTCGATGGTCACCGGCCCCTGCTCCTCCGCGGTGACGGGAGCCGGGACCGGAGCGGGGGCGGCGGGCAGGTGCGGCTGCTGGTCGGCCGGGACGAGGACGAGGTACCCGACCATCGGCGGTCGCCCCGGCAGCGTCGGCAGCGCGTGCTGGGGCGCGGGCAGCAGGGTGGCGCCGGGCGGCAGGAAGTCCGCCACCTGGGAGAGGTCGACGACCTCGTTGGGGTCGACGGCGCGCAGTCGGTGCCGGCCGGGACGGACGGCGGCGAGGGGAGCGGCCTGGAGGGGGGCGGTCTGGGTGTGGGCCATGGCAAGTCAGCTCTTTCGCGCGGGGAACGGACGGAGGGGTCTCGTACGTCGTGCGCGTGGGCCGAAGGCCGGGATCGGACCGTACCGATCGGGGCGTTAGAGGGCCGACGCGTTCCTCACGCGTCGACAGCACCGGTCGAAGTCGTGGTGCTGACGGGAAGGCCAGAACGGCTCGAGGTCGTGGCGACCCGTCGCGGTGTCGTTCTGCATGATGGCCATATCCCTATTAAACCAGGAGGGAAACGAGCTGAGCACCCCCTGTCACGTCACACCCCTCGACCGGCCGGAAACCGACGGCGGCCCGTCGACCGCCCGCACCCTCAACCCGTCAGCCGTCTGCGCCAGTCCAGCCCCGTGACCAGGACCGTCTGCTCCGGGTCCCCGTCCCACCGCACGCTCAGCCCCTGCCCGCGCAGAGCCCCGGCCACCTCCTCGCCGACCGCCGCGGCCGTCTCCGCCGAGCCGTCGAACCCGCCGTACAGCAGGCGCAGCGGCCCGCCGTTCGCCGCGCCCTCGGTGCACCAGGTGGGAAAGAACACGAACCCGCGCGCCCGGTCCGCGCCCTCCTCCGCGCCGATCTCCGCCGTGCCGCAGGACCGGCAGCACGTGAAGTGCTCGCGGGCGACGATTCCGGCCGCGTCCAGCTCGGCGAAGGCGGCGGTGACGCGCTCCGGGTCGGTCGTGCCCTCCCAGCCGGCCGTCTCCCCGACCCGTTCCAGCCACAGCCGGTCGACCAGCGCCTCGGCCTGCTCCAGGGACACCGGGTGCACCGTCGGGTCGAACACGTCCTCCTGGGCGGTCCGGGTCAGCCGCTCCCGGTCGTCGTAGCCGCAGACGAGCAGCGAACGCACCCGTTGCTCGAGTCCCTTCCGTATCTCCTCGGGGAGTTCGGGGACGGCCGGGCCGGGTGGGAAGCCCGTGTTCTTCCAGGGCGCCCCGGCGTCCCGGCCGGCCTCGCCGCGCGCCCAGGCCGTCAGGACCTCCGCGACCCGCTCCGGAGCGTCGAGCCGTGTCTCGAAGTGCCGTTCGGGCGCGCCGGCCCGGTGCTCCAGCCGGAAGTCCCCGCCGGCGGCGTGCCACACCTGGGCGTAGACGGACGGCAGGTCCGGTATCCGCTGCAGGACCAGGAAGCGGTCCCGCTTGGCGCCGATGCGCCGTACGAGCCCGGACAGGTCCTCCTCGGACGGCCGGACGTGCTTCTCCCCGTTCTCGGTCTCCACCGTGATGTCGAGCACGGCCCCACTGTCGCAGGCGGCACCGACAACGCGGCAGGGGCGCCCGCCGTGCGAAACGGCGGGCGCCCCTGTCCGGACGTGCGCAGGATCAGACCTGGCCGGCCTTCTCCAGGGCCTCGCAGCAGGTGTCCACGATGAGGCGGGTCACCACGTACGGGTCCACGTTCGCGTTCGGGCGGCGGTCCTCGATGTAGCCCTTCCGGTCCTGCTCGACCTGCCACGGGATGCGGACCGAGGCGCCGCGGTCCGAGACGCCGTAGGAGTACTCGTCCCACGGGGCGGTCTCGTGCAGGCCCGTCAGGCGCTCGTCGATGCCGGCGCCGTAGTTCTTGACGTGGTCGAGCGGCTTCGAGCCCTCGCCGAGCGCCTCGCACGCGGTGATGATCGCGTCGTAGCCCTCGCGCATCGCCTTGGTGGAGAAGTTGGTGTGCGCGCCCGCGCCGTTCCAGTCGCCCTTCACCGGCTTCGGGTCGAGCGTCGCGGAGACGTTGAAGTCCTCGGCCGTGCGGTAGAGCAGCCAGCGGGCGACCCACAGCTGGTCCGAGACCTCGAGCGGGGACAGCGGGCCGACCTGGAACTCCCACTGGCCGGGCATGACCTCGGCGTTGATGCCGGAGATGCCGAGACCGGCCTTGAGGCAGTTCTCCAGGTGCGCCTCGACGATCGGGCGGCCGTGGATCTCGTCCACGCCGACGCCGCAGTAGTAGCCGCCCTGCGGGGCCGGGAAGCCGTTCACCGGGAAGCCGAGCGGGCGGGTGCCCTCGAAGAAGGTGTACTCCTGCTCGATGCCGAAGATCGACTCCTGAGCGGCGTAGCGCCCGGCCACCTCGGCCAGCGCGGCGCGGGTGTTGGACTCGTGCGGCGTCATGTCCGTGTTGAGGACCTCGCACAGCACCAGGACGTCGTTGCCGCCGCGGATCGGGTCCGGGCAGGAGAAGACCGGCTTGAGGACGCGGTCCGAGGCGTGGCCCTTGGCCTGGTTCGTGCTGGAGCCGTCGAAGCCCCAGATCGGCAGCTCCTCCAGGGCGAGGCCCTCACCCGCGATGATCTTCGTCTTGGAGCGGAGCTTCGCGGTCGGCTCGGTGCCGTCGATCCAGATGTACTCAGCCTTGAAGGTCACGGGTCTCATCCTTTGGCGTGCTGCTGCGGGAGGCCGCCGCGGCTCGCGGCACTGCGAGAAGCTGCGGTCACCGCGCCGGCTGCGCGGTGTGTGTTCGACCGCAGCTTGGCAACACGGGATTTCCCGGCGGTTGCCCGTTTGTGAACCCCGTGTTACTCAGCTTTCCCGATCCTCGCGCAGCCGCCGTGCCACGACGTGGGCGTCGAGGAGCCCGCCGAGGCCCGCACCCCGCACCCGCCGGACCAGCTCGGTGTACGAGGTCCCGAGCGCCTCCGCGGTCCGGCCGAGGTGCCAGTCGCAGTCCGCGAGCCGGTTCAGGAGGTACCCCTTCCGGATCTGGTTCTCGGAGAGCCGGAAGGTCTTCAGATAGGCCGCCCGCCCCTTCCGGTCGGTGATCACCTCGCCGATGTGCTGCTCCCGCCCGCCCCGTTCGAACGGCGGAAGGAACCGGTACAGGCCGAACCGGTCCATCCGGTGGACCCGCTCGAAGGAGTACGGCGTCTCCAGCAGGTCGCGCGCCATCAGCCCGTCGTGCGCCGCCGCCCAGGACCGCTCCTGCTCCCGCGCCGCCGCCCGCAGGTCGGCGAGGCCGCGGATGCCGCCGGCGGCGTCCCGGATCCGCGCCGTGAACTCGGGCACCGGGGCGCCGTAGTGGGCGTACTGGTGGACCGGCTCCCCGTACAGGTCCTCGACCAGCGTCGGGTGCAGCAGCCGGTAGTCGTCCGGATGCGGCACCACGAACGCCGCCGCCAGCGCGTCCGCCACGTACAGGAGCAGCCCGCACTGGCCCGGATGCAGTTCGAAGACCCGCAGCGCCTCCGCGAGCCCCGGCACCGCCCACCCCGCGTACGCCGCCTCCGCGCGCGGCGGGAGACCGCGCCGCAGAGCCTCCCGGGACCAGTCGTCCCAGACCGTGGACGGCCCCCCGAAGTGCAGCGCGAGGTACCCCTCCAGGGCCAGGTGCAGCGGCAGGAACCGCAGCCGCCGCTCGGCGCGCCCGTCCTTGCCGCGCCGGCGCTTGGCCATCCGGTGGATCCGCCGCACGGGCACGCACCCCGGCACCGCCTCGCCGCCGAGCCGCGACCCGTACACGGCGGACTCCGCCCCCGCGCCCGTCCAGTCGGCGACGAAACCGTGCGGGACGTACGAGGTGTACGAGGTGCGGTCGCCGAGCTCGACGGAGGCCCCGCCCCACCCCGCGTACACCTCCCGGCGCAGCCGCAGCCCCGGCACCGGCTCGTCCCGCACGAGCGGCACGAGCCGCACCCCGCCCCACACCTGCGCGGGCCGCGCGTCGAGCCCGGTCAGATCGATCCGGGTCACCCCTCCGCCCCCTTCAGGAACAGCTCCACCCTCCGGTCCAGATAGGCCCGCAGCTCCGCGAAGCCCGTCCGCCCCTCCGCGAACTGCGCGACCTCCACCAGGGCCGCCAGGTCCTCCGCGTCCCGGATCCCGGCCGTCGGCACGCTCGGGGCGAGCCGGCGCACGTCGAAGTCCTCGGCGTCGTATACGGGGTTGAGGTGCACCACACTCGTCCGCCGCTCCGGATCGAGCCGTGCGCGCCACACCCGCAGCACCTCGCCCGCGAGCCCCGGCGGGGCGTTGTCCCAGCCGTCCGAGACGATCACCAGACGCCCGGGGCGGGTCTCCAGGGCGTCCAGGATCCGCAGGCCCAGCGGGGTCGGCCCGTGGGGACGGACGAGCAGGGGATCGTCCCGGCCCGACGTCCACAGCGGGGCGTACGCCCCCGGGGACGCCAGGGCCTCCAGGAGGAAGTGGCAGCCGAGGGCCACGGCGAGCGGGCGGCGCCGCTTCACCGCCGAACCGGAGGAGGAGAAACTGTCGTCGAGGACGGCCGCCACCCGCCCCCAGCTCCCGGCGTACGGCCCCGCCGCGCGCCGGGCGGCCGCGCGCAGCGCGTCCGTCAGCTCGGCCCGGCGCGCCACCCGCTCGCCGAACGGCAGCGCGAGGACGTACAGGGCGAGCCGGGTGAGCGGCATGACGGACAGATCGGCCGCCCGGTCCGCGCGCAGCCGTTCGAGACGGGTCATCCGGGGCGCGATCCGTTCCAGGAACACCGCGCGGGGCACCCCGTGCTTCGCGGCGAAGCCCTCGGCGACCGTGAACGGCAGCTCGTACAGCGCGTTCTGCTCGTAGTGCGCCCGGCGGTGCGCGTCGAGCGTGGCGTTCTCGTACCGGGTGCGGCGGCCCGGCGCGAAGAGGAAGTCGCCCGTCTCGGCGTCGGCCGGCCGCCCGTGGACGTGCCGGAGGGCGGCCTTCAGGCCGGTCCGGTACTTCACCGCGTCCAGCGCGGGATCGGGGCGGGCCGCGAGCCACGCGCGCACGATCGCGCGCGTGCGGCGGTTGTTGACCCCGGCGGCGCGGAGCGCGCCGAACAGGCGGTAGACCCGCTGCGGCGGCAGCAGGGCGAGACGGGCGGCGATCAGTCGGCCCTCGTTCTCCTCCGCCTCCCTCGGGGTGCGGAGCAGGTGCTCGACGACGAGCGCGGCGTTGTGGTCGTTGATGTCGAGTGCCAGGGCGGCGGCGTACACGGGCCGGTAGTTGACGCGCACGTACGCGTGGAGGAACGCGAGCGAGAGGCGCTGCTCGGCGGCGGAGGAGCGGAACTCGCGCTGCCCGGTGGCGGTCACGGCGGCGTTGACGAAGAGGAGCACGTCCTCGGCCGCGACGAGCTCGGACACGGGGCTCTCCTTCCGACGCACGGGCGCCGGCCGGGGAATGAGGGCGCGAACAGCGAAGACGTTGCTTCATAGGCAGGTTCCGGAAGTCGCACCGGAGTCCCGCGGCCGGCGCGGGAACGCTAGCACCGGGTGGGGGGAGGTCCGCCAGCGGATTAGGAGGCGGGGCGGGTGCGCGGGCGGGCCGCGGGGCCGCCGTCGGACGACGGCCGACGGGACCCCGGCCGCGCCACGGGCCACGGGCCACGGGCCACCGCCCGCCCGCCGGGGGCGCTGTCGGTGCCGCCCGGCAGACTGGGGGGCATGGCGAAGCACCCGGGCGCGAAGCCCCGCATCGGACTCCTCGGCACCGGCCCGTGGGCCGCGCACACGCACGCGCCCGCGCTCGCCGGGCATCCGGGCGTCGAGTTCAGCGGGGTGTGGGGCAGACGCCCGGACGCGGCCGCCGCGCTCGCCGCCGCGTCCGGCACCCGGGCGTACGAGGACGTGGACGCCCTCCTCGCCGCGAGCGACGCCGTCGCCCTGGCCCTCCCGCCCGACGTCCAGGCGCCCCTCGCGGCGCGGGCGGCGGCGGCCGGCTGCCACGTCCTGCTCGACAAGCCGGTCGCGACGACGCCGGCGCTCGCCCGCGAGGTGTCCGGGGCCGTGGAGGCGGCCGGGGTCGCCTCGGTGGTCTTCTGCACCCTGCGGTTCGCGGAGCCGACGGCCCGCTGGATCGACGAGCAGGCGGCGGCGGGCGGCTGGTTCCTGGGCGAGGCCCACTGGCTGGGCTCGCTCTACGGCCCCGGCTCCGTCAGCGCGTACGCGGCCTCGCCGTGGCGGCGGGAGAAGGGCGGCCTCTGGGACGTCGGCCCGCACGTCCTCTCCGTCTACCTGCCGGTCCTCGGCGACGTCACCGGCGTCACCGCCGTCCCGGGCCCCGACGACACCCACCACCTGGTGCTGCGGCACGGCTCGGGGGCGAGCAGCACGGCCACGCTCACCCTGAGCGCGCCGCCGGAGGCGGCGGGGGCGGCCCTCACCCTGCACGGCACCCGGGGCCGGGCCGACATGCCCCGCTGGGGCGGCGCGGTGGAGGCCTTCGCCGCGGCCGTGGACGCCCTCGTCACCGCGGCCCGCACCGGCACCCCCCACCCCTGCGACGCCCGCTTCGGCCTGCGCGTCACGGAGATCCTGGCGGAGGCGGAGCGCCGGGCCGCCCGGGACTGACGGCGGCGCCGGGGTCCGGACGCGGTCCGTTCCCGGGCGCCACGGGCCTCTCGGTCAGCGGGAGAGCGCGTCCCGTACGGCCTCCTCGGTGCGGCCGACGACGGCCGTGCCGTCCTCCGCCGTGATGATGGGCCGCTGGATCAGCTCGGGATGGGCGGAGAGCGCCTCGATCCACCGGTCCCGGGCGGCCTCGTCCCGGGGCCACTCCTTCACGCCGAGTTCCGCGGCGACGTCCTCGCCGGTCCGCGTGATGTCCCAGGGTTCGAGCCCGAGCCGGTCGAGCACCGCCCGGATCTCCTCGGGCGAGGGGACGTCCTCAAGGTAGCGGCGGACGGTGTAGTCGGCGCCCTCCGCGTCGAGGAGGGTGAGGGCGCTGCGGCACTTGGAACAGGCGGGATTGATCCAGATCTCCATGGCCCGTACGGTACCCCCCACGCTCCCCTGGAACACCCCCTAAACCCCACCTGGCCAGGGGCGATTGTCAGTGGGGGTCTCTAAAATGGGGGGTGAAGGTGAGGGTCCCGAGGAGGGCCCGCACCCACCGTTCGCCAGGAGGTAGCCCATGGCTCTCGCCGTGATCCGGACGCCGTCCACCGAACCCTGGAAGCCGCTCGAGAAGAAGCCGCTTCCCGCGGGCCGCCCCCGCGAGTGGTACGTGTCCCACAACCGCCGTCTGAAGGCCATGCGCCTCGCGATCGCCCTGCTCGACGCCGGCGTCTACATCCCGTCGAAGGCGACGAACGCGACGATAAGCGCGACGGCCGCCGACATCGGCATCCGCCCGCCCTCCGACACCACCTGCCGCATGGTCCGCACCCTGATCCGCTACGGCCGCTGACACCGAAGACACCACCGACACCGAAGACGTCGAAGGCACCGACACCGAGGACGGTGCCGCCCGGACCGGCCGGGCGGCGCCGTCCTCGGGTCCCGCCCGCTACCAGGCCACCGGCAGCCTTTCGGGGAGCCGCTTCATGAAGTTGGTGCGCCACACCAGCTGCTCGACCGGCACCGCGAGCCGCAGCCCCGGCAGCCGGTCGAGGAGCGTTTCCAGGGCGATCTCGGCGTGCCGCTTGCCGAGCGCCGTCGCCGGGCAGTAGTGCCGCCCGCCGCCGAAGGAGAGGTGATCGGCGGCGTTCTCCCGGTCCGGTCGGAAGACCAGCGGGTCCGGGAAGCGCTCGGGATCGTGGTTCGCGGCCTCCACGAGCACCAGGACCAGGTCACCGGCCCGCACCTCGACCCCGCCGAGCCGCACGTCCTCCAGGGCGAGGCGCGGCAGCCCGTCGCCGATCGACAGGTTCACCCGCAGCAGCTCGTCCATGGCCCCGGCGACGCCCCGCGTGCCGTCGGCGGTCAGCGCCTCCCGGACGTCCGGCCGGGTCAGCACCGACACCAGCGCCATCGTCAGGAACCCGGCGGTGGAGATCACCCCGGCCCCGAACAGCGTCACGCCCACCGTCGCCAGCATCTCGTCCGTCAGATGCGCGTAGTCGGGGTCCTCGCGCAGCGCCGCGAGCTCCGCCATCAGCCCGCCCGTCGCCGGATCGTCCAGGCGCTCGGTCATGTAGGCGATGTCCCGGTCCCAGTTGAGCCGGGCCGCCTCGATCTCGCGCGGCGCGTTCATGAAGGCCACGTCCAGACTGCGCAGCAGCCGCGGCCCGTCCTCCTCCGGGATGCCCAGCATCCGGCAGTGCAGCCCCGCCGAGTACGGATCGGCGTAGCCGCCCCGCAGCTCTCCGGGCGCCCCTTCGGCGACCAGTGCGTCCACCAGGGCCCCGGCCCGCGCCCGCAGCCACTCCTCCAGGCCGGGCGCCTTCGGGTTGATCGCCTTCATGACGGCCTTGCGCAGCCCGGCCCCGGTGATGTTGCCCATGTTGTTCACCACGTGCGGCGGGATCGTCAGCGCGTACTGCCTCGGTGCCCCCGGCGCCGAGGTGTCCTTCAGGCTGAACCGCGGGTCCTCCAGGACGTGCCGGCACAGCTCGTACGAGGAGACCAGCCAGGCCTCGGCCCCGGCGATCGTGCGGACCTTCCGGACCGGCTCGGCGCGCAGCGCGTCGATCTCGGCGGGCAGCCGGGTCCCGTCCCAGTCGAAGGGGAAGGCGGGCAGGGTCTCGACGGCGACGCTCATCGCGTGCCTCCTTCGACAGTGGTCCCGGTGGTCGTTCCGGCGGGCGTGAGGATGCCGTGGCCCTGGTTGCGCGAGGCCCGGAGCCCGGACCCCCGCCCGTACAGCAGATCGGCCAGGGGCAGTGCCTGGTGGTAGCAGTTGAGCGAGGACGGCACCCCGAGGATCGCGGGCGTGTCCAGGAAGAGCGGTACCTCGGCGCAGATGTACGCCCGGCACACCTCCCGCTGCCGCTCGTCGATCACCTGCCCCGGCGCCAGCTTCCCGGCCAGGAAGATCCCGGTCAGCGCGTCGCAGGTCTCCCTCACCACCGGGTCGGCCGCCACGGTGTCGAGCACCGTGCGGTGCAGCTCGCGGTAGGCCGGGACGTCCCGGAACTCCGACATCCCGCGGGCCCGTACCCGTACCCCCGTGGGATCGGCCTCCGCCACGGCCGCCCCGACTTTCGCCCGCACCCCCCGCAGGTTCTTGACGGCCTTCCGCCGCGCCTCGTCGGCCCCGTACCCCAGAGCCTCGTACATGTCGGCGACGTGCAGATCGGTGTAGACGAGATCGACCTGATCGAAGTGGTCCAAGCCCCAGCGCGTCAGCTCGCGCAGCCGCTGGGCGGTGAAATAACTGTTTCCCGGGGAGACGCCGATGACCACGTGCGCGCCCTCGTCGGCGATGACGCGGCAGTGATCGGTGTACGGCTGGAGTCGGAGCGTCTCGGCAGGGGCGAAAGCCGCCTGAGTCACGTAGGCAGTCCTCATCGCGCCAGCTAGTCCCAGCGGAGCCCTGTGCTCCGGGTGTGGCGGCGGCGACGACGACAAGCTATCGACCCGTCGCGGAGAGTGAACCCCCTACCCGTAGGTACGGGGGAGAGTTCGTCAGTTGTTCACGTATCCGTGATCTTGGCCGGAAAGCGGCGAGGCCCGCCGCCCCCTCGAAGGGGACGACGGGCCTCGCCGGACAGCGGTTCCGGCTCAGAGGTCGAAGTAGAGCTCGAACTCGTGCGGGTGCGGGCGCAGCTGGATCGGGGCGATCTCGTTGGTGCGCTTGTAGTCGATCCAGGTCTCGATCAGGTCCGAGGTGAAGACGCCGCCGGCCTGGAGGTACTCGTTGTCCTCCTCCAGGGCGGTGAGGACGGCCTCGAGGTTGGTCGGGACCTGCGGGACGTTGGCGTGCTCCTCGGGAGCCAGCTCGTACAGGTCCTTGTCGATCGGCTCCATCGGCTCGATCTTGTTCTTGACGCCGTCGAGGCCCGCGAGGAGCAGCGCCGAGAAGGCGAGGTACGGGTTCGAGGACGGGTCCGGCGCGCGGAACTCGACGCGCTTGGCCTTCGGGTTCGAGCCCGTGATCGGGATGCGCATGGCGGCGGAGCGGTTGCGCTGCGAGTACACCATGTTGACCGGGGCCTCGAAGCCCGGCACCAGGCGGTGGTACGAGTTCACCGTCGGGTTGGTGAAGGCGAGCAGCGACGGGGCGTGCTTGAGGATGCCGCCGATGTAGTAGCGGGCGGTGTCCGAGAGGCCCGCGTAACCCGTCTCGTCGTAGAACAGCGGCTCGCCGTTCGACCACAGCGACTGGTGGACGTGCATGCCCGAGCCGTTGTCGCCGAAGATCGGCTTCGGCATGAAGGTCGCGGTCTTGCCGTTCCGCCAGGCGACGTTCTTGATGATGTACTTGAACAGCATCAGGTCGTCGGCCGAGGCGAGCAGGGTGTTGAACTTGTAGTTGATCTCGGCCTGGCCGGCGGTGCCGACCTCGTGGTGCTGGCGCTCGACCTGGAGGCCGACGTTCTCCAGCTCCAGGGACATCTCCGAGCGCAGGTCGGCGAAGTGGTCGACCGGCGGGGCCGGGAAGTAGCCGCCCTTGTAGCGGACCTTGTAGCCGCGGTTGTTCTCCACCGCACCGGTGTTCCAGGCGCCGGCCTCGGAGTCGATGTGGTAGAAGCCCTGGTTCGCCGAGGTCTCGAAGCGCACCGAGTCGAAGACGTAGAACTCGGCCTCGGGGCCGAAGTAGGCGGTGTCGGCGATGCCGGTGGAGGCCAGGTACGTCTCGGCCTTCTTCGCGATGTTCCGCGGGTCGCGGCTGTAGGCCTCGCCCGTGATCGGGTCGTGGATGAAGAAGTTGATGTTCAGCGTCTTGTCGCGGCGGAAGGGGTCCACGCGGGCCGTCGACAGGTCGGCGCGGAGCGACATGTCGGACTCGTGGATGGCCTGGAAACCGCGGATCGACGAGCCGTCGAAGGCGAGCTCCTCCGCCGGGTCGAAGGCCGTCGCCGGGATCGTGAAGTGCTGCATCACACCCGGAAGGTCGCAGAACCGGACGTCGACCATCTTGACGTCGTTGTCCTTGATGAACTTCTGGACCTCGTCGGCGTTCTGGAACCCGTTGTTCTGGGACATCCAACTCCTCCTACTCCCGGCCCGGGGAGGGGCGGGGTTGCAGCTCGTTCGTGCGGCCAGTGCGGTGGCACACGCTGGACCCGACCATAGGCAGACGGGATTTCTCAAGCATGACCCATTTGTTTCGTCGAAGTTAACCGGGCCGAGTGCCGCTCCGCCTCCCCGGCGCCGTACGCCCCCCGCGCCGAAGTGATCGAAAACGGGCACAGTACCGTGGTCGGGTGGACAACAGGCAAGCACTCGGATCTTGGCTCTCCGGCCCCCGCGCGGCGGCCGAGGACGCAGGCGTCGACTTCGGCTACCGCGGCGAGCAGCTCGGGCTGCCCGAGGCCGGCCCCGGCTCGATCGCCCGCCCCGGGCGGCGCCTCGGTGCCCTCGCCGTCGACTGGGCCCTCTGCATCCTGATCGCATACGGCTTGATCACCGACGGCTACGGCCAGGCGACGGGGAACTGGGCCCTGCTCATCCTGTTCGCCCTGAGCGTCCTGACGGTCGGCACCGTCGGCTCGACGCCCGGCAAGCGCCTCTTCGGCCTGCGCGTCGTCTCCGTGCGCGGCGGGCGCCTCGGCCCGTTCCGGGTCGTGCTCCGCTCCCTGCTCGTCTGTCTCGCGATCCCGGCCCTCATCTGGGACCGCGACGGCCGCGGCCTCCACGACCGCCTCTCCGGCGCCGTCCAGGTCCGGATCTGAGGCACGGGGCACGAAGGGCACGAGGCACGGAAAGGGCCCCGGACCGTGCGGTCCGGGGCCCTTCTCGTCAGGTCGGGGGTCAGCGCATCTTTCCGCCGCGCGGCATCCGCATGCCCTTCGGCATGGGCCCCTTCGGCAGCGGCATGTTGCTCATCAGGTCGCCCATCGCCCGCAGCCGGTCGTTGGCCGCGGTCACCTGCGGGCCGGTGAGCACGCGGGGCATCTTGAGCATGGTCGTGCGGATCTTCTTCAGGGGCACCTGGCCCTCGCCGTCGCCGACGATGAGGTCGTGCACCGGCACGTCCACCACGACGCGGCTCATCCGCTTCTTCTCGGCCGCGAGCAGGGTCTTGACCCGGTTCGGGTTGCCCTCGGCCACCAGTACGATGCCGGCCCGGCCGACCGCGCGGTGCACGACGTCCTGGCTGCGGTTCATCGCGACCGCGGGGGTCGTCGTCCAGCCGCGCCCGACGTTCTGCAGCACCGCCGCCGCCGCGCCCGGCTGGCCCTCCATCTGCCCGAAGGCCGCCCGCTCGGCGCGCCGCCCGAAGACGATGGCCGCGGCCAGGAGGCCCAGGACGAAGCCCAGGATGCCCAGGTAGACCGGGTGACCGATGAGGAAGCCGATCGCGAGGAGGACACCGAGTACGCCGATGCCCACGCCCGCGACGACCAGACCGACCTTCGGGTCGGCCTTCCGGGTCATCTGGTACGTGAGGGCGATCTGCTTCAGTCGCCCGGGGTTCGCAGCGTCAGCGCTGCCCGTGTTTGCCTTCCTCGCCATGTCCAGAAGTTTACGTGGCCCGGGAAGCCCGGCCCGACGCGGCCTCCAACACGTGCTGGGCCTCCACCCGGTCCTTGGCGCGGCGACGGTCCTCCAGGACGGAGTTCCAGGCGTTCCGTCGTGCGGTGCGCTGGCCGGCGCCCAGGAGCAGGGCCTCCACGGCCCTCAGGGCGTCGGTGACGGACGGGATCGCGGTGACGCGCACGTGCGTCGATGCGGCCGGCATGGCGGGGTCCTCCCTCGATTGCGGGTGAGACGAGGCGGGGGTGTGAGCGGGGGGTGGCGGTGAGTGAAACCAGGCTCACAGATCGGTGTTACCAGGGCGTGACCCGGTGGTCAAACACTGATGAAACGTTGATGCGGCCATGTGGAGGACCCGCCGGACGCCGACGCGGCCCGTGCGGCCCCCTGAGCTGCGGGGGCGTACGGGCCGCGTCGGATCCGGTCACTACCGGCCGGTAACCACTTGTGCGGAGATTCACACGGGCTCGGGGCGGGCTCAGACCGCCTGGGTGGCGTTGTCGACCGCGCCGCGCTTCTCGATCGCCTGCTGGTACAGCCGGCCCGCGCGGTACGAGGAGCGGACCAGCGGGCCCGACATCACGCCGGAGAAGCCGATCTCGTCGGCCTCCTCCTTCAGCTCCACGAACTCCTGCGGCTTGACCCAGCGCTCCACGGGGTGGTGCCGGACCGAGGGGCGCAGGTACTGCGTGATCGTGATGAGCTCGCAGCCCGCGTCGTGCAGCTGCTGGAGCGCCTCGCTGATCTCCTCGCGGGTCTCGCCCATGCCGAGGATCAGGTTCGACTTCGTGACCAGACCGTAGTCACGGGCCTGGGTGATGACGTCCAGGGAGCGCTCGTAGCGGAAGCCCGGACGGATCCGCTTGAAGATCCGCGGGACGGTCTCGACGTTGTGCGCGAAGACCTCGGGGCGCGAGTCGAAGACCTCCTTGAGGAGCTCCGGCACCGCGTTGAAGTCGGGGGCGAGCAGCTCGACCTTGGTGCGGCCCTCGGCGCGGTCCGCCGTCTGCCGGTGGATCTGGCGCACGGTCTCCGCGTACAGCCAGGCGCCGCCGTCCTCCAGGTCGTCGCGCGCGACGCCCGTGATGGTGGCGTAGTTCAGGTCCATCGTGACGACCGACTCGCCCACGCGGCGCGGCTCGTCGCGGTCCAGCGCCTCGGGCTTGCCCGTGTCGATCTGGCAGAAGTCGCAGCGCCGGGTGCACTGGTCACCGCCGATGAGGAAGGTCGCCTCGCGGTCCTCCCAGCACTCGAAGATGTTGGGACAGCCCGCCTCCTGGCAGACCGTGTGCAGGCCCTCGCTCTTCACGAGGCCCTGCATCTTCGTGTACTCGGGACCCATCTTCGCGCGGGTCTTGATCCACTCGGGCTTGCGCTCGATGGGGGTCTGGGCGTTCCGGACCTCCAGGCGCAGCATCTTGCGTCCGTCGGGGGCGACTGCGGACACATCGGCTCCTGTAGCTTCGATTCTTCGGCGCACACCAGGGTACGCCCGTTGGTTCCCTGTCTTGCTCTACCTACGGGCAACCCGTGGCCAGAGCTCGGCATTCCTCAGGCCGGGGCCCGCTCCGTCTCGCGCGCGCCTTCGCCCGCGCTCTCGCGCTCGATGAGCCGCGGCTTCGGCTCCGCGTTCTCCAGCACGTCCCGCAGGTGCTTCTCCACGACCGGGAGCACCTCCTCGATCGTGACGTCCCGGCCGAGCTCGTCGGCGAGCGAGGCCACGCCCGCGTCCCGGATGCCGCACGGGATGATCCGGTCGAACCAGGTGTTGTCCGGGTTCACGTTGAACGCGAAGCCGTGCATGGTGACGCCCTTGGCCACCCGGATGCCGATCGCGGCGAGCTTCCGGTCCTCGCGGCGCTGGCCGGCGTTGGACGGGGCGTACCCGGGGCCGTTCAGGCGCGGGTCGAACTCCTCGTCCGTCAGCCGGGGGTCGAAGTCCAGGGAGAGCCCGCCGATCGACGGCCGCCGCTCCACCGGGTCACCGAGGACCCAGACTCCGCTGCGCCCCTCGACCCGGGACGTCTCCACGCCGAACTCGGCGGCCGTACGGATCAGGGCCTCCTCCAGACGGCGCACGTGCGCGACGACGTCCACCGGGCGGGGCAGCTTCATGATCGGATAGCCGACCAGCTGGCCCGGGCCGTGCCAGGTGATCTTGCCGCCCCGGTCCACGTCCACCACCGGCGTGCCGTCCAGCGGCCGCTCGTTCTCCTGCGTGCGCCGGCCGGCCGTGTAGACCGGCGTGTGCTCCAGCAGCAGACAGGTGTCGTCGATCTCGTCGGCGAACCGCGCGGCGTGCACGTCGCGCTGCTTGTCCCAGGCCACCTGGTAGTCGACGGCTTCCTCGCCGAACCCAAGGCGGACGAATCGCAGCTCACTCACGGCCATGCCTCCTCCTGGGTGCCGGGAGCCGGGAGCCGGGGATCATCCCGGGCCGGCGCGGCACCATGCGTCATTCGCACCCATGCCACTGTACGGCGGCGCCGGGGACGCCCCTCCGGCAGGTGGACGGGGGCGCCTACGTCAGCGGTGCCGTCAATCCTCACACGATCGGATGAATGTGGGGCGAAGGCGGCGGTACGGGCCGTGGAGACCGCTAAATTCACGCCGTTCCATGAGGGTCCGACGGGACTGCCGCCCGGGCCCGGAAGGCAGGAGACCGCACAGCTGATGACGGAACGACCACCGCAGCGCATCCCGAACCGCCAGCTCGCCGCGCTCATCGCCGAAGCCGGGTTCTCCAACGCGGGGCTCGCCAGACGGGTCGACCAGCTCGGTCTGGAACACGGGCTCGACCTGCGGTACGACAAGACCTCCGTGACCCGCTGGCTCCGCGGTCAGCAACCGCGCGGCACCACCCCCGCCCTCATCGCCGAGGTCTTCACCCGTCGCCTCGGCCGCCGTCTCTCCGCCCAGGACCTCGGCCTCGACGCCTGCGCGCCCGTCTACGCGGGCCTGGAGTTCGCCGCCACCCCCGAGGAGGCCGTCGACATCGTCAGCGGCCTGTGGCGCAAGGACTCCGGCAGCCACGCGGAACTCCGCAAGATCGCCTTCACCCCGGCCGGCCTCGTCGTCCCCAGCCGCGACTGGCTGATCGGCCGCGCCGACGACCGGGTCGCCCGCGGCGAGCCCGGCTCCGCCGCCCGCCCGCCGGGCGCCCCCGTCGGAGCCGCGCAGGACCCCCGGGTCCCGCACCAGGGCCGCTTCTCCGTCCCCCGCCAGCGCGGCACGGACAGGGCCCCCGGCCAGCGGGTCTCCAGCGGCGACATCGCCGCCCTCCGCTCCGTCGGCGAACTCTTCCGCACCCTCGACCACGCCTACGGCGGCGGCCACGCCCGCCAGGCCCTCGTCCGCTACCTGGAGCACGAGGCCGAGCCCATGCTGCGCGGCACGTACGGGGAGTCCACCGGCCGCCGGCTCTTCGCCGCCGCCGCCGACCTCACCCGGCTCGCCGGCTGGACCTCGTACGACATCGCCGCCCACGGCCTCGCCCAGCGCTACTTCGTCCAGGCGCTGCGCCTCGCCCAGGCGGCCGGGGACCGGGCCTACGGCTCGTACGTGCTCCTCACCATGAGCTGCCAGGCCGTCTACCTCGGCCACGGCCGCGAGGCCGTCCAGCTCGCCCGGGTCGCCCAGCAGGGCGTCGGCCCCGCCGCCCCGCCCGTCGTCCAGGCGATGCTGCACGCCATCGAGGCGCGCGGGCACGCCGTCCTCGGCGAGGCGCGGGCCTGCAACGCCTCCCTGGTCCGCGCCGAGCGGGCCCTCGAAGCGGCCCGGCCCGGCGACGAGGTGCCGTACTGGGCCCGCCACTTCGACGAGGCGCAGCTCGCCGACGAGCTCGGGCACTGCCACCGGGACCTCCAGCAGTACCGGACCGCCGCGCAGCACGCCGAGCGCGCGCTCCAGCTCCGCGCGCCCGGCTTCGCCCGCAGCCGCCTGTTCTGCCGGGTCGTCCTCGCCACCTCGCGCCTGGCCCTCGGCGAACTCGACCAGGCGTGCGCGCTGGGCGCGGAGGCGGCGCAGCAGGCCTCGGAGATGCGGTCGGCGCGGGCGCTCGAATACGTCCGCGACTTCGAGCGCCGGCTGGAGCCGTACCGCGACGCGGCCGCCGCCCGCACCTACCGGGACCGCGTCGCGGCGATCGGCTAGCCGCCCGGCCCCCAGGGGGTGCCCTGCCGGTCCGGCCCGGCCGGCAGGACGCCCCTACGCGGCCAGCGGGACCTCCGCCCCGGCCCGGTGGTCCTCGCGGACGCCGAAGTCCGCGAGGAGGGACAGGGCGGCGCGGCGCGCGGAGGTGAGGGCGGCCCGCGGGGTGCCGGTGCCGCGGTGGTCGCCGCAGACGTACAGACCGGCCAGGATCCGCACCGTGCGCTGCGGGTCGTACGGCGGCGGCATCGCCGGGACCGCCTCCGGGTCGTGGTGCAGTCCGAGCAGTTCCCAGTCGTCCGTCGAGCAGGCGTAGAGCGTGGCCAGGTGCTTGCGGACCCGGCGCTCCAGGTCGTCCGGCGGCGGCCCCAGGACCGTGGAGCTGACCAGCACCCGCCCCGCCGGGGCGCGCGAGGGGTCCACCGAGCTCATCACGGCCGTGTGCGCGACCGGGCCGCCCGGATCGGACTCGAGCAGCAGCGCACGCTCGCCGAGCGGGGGAGGCGAGGGTGCGGTGTGGTGCAGCACCGTGACCGTGCGGAAGTCCGGGACCCGCAGTCCGGGCAGCAGCTCGGCCGCCGCCCGGCCCCCGGTCGCCAGGACGACCGCGCGGCAGCGGAACACCCCGTGGTCGGCGGTCGTCACGCGGTCGATCGACACCTCCGTCACGCGCACCCCGGTGCGCACCGTGCCCGGCGGCAGCCCCGCCGCCAGCAGGGCCGGGACCGTCCCCGCGCCGCCCTCCGGCACGCACAGCCCGCCCAGCGCGAAGGCGCGCAGCGCGAGGTCGGCGCATCGGCTGGAGGTGCTCAGGTCGGGGTCGCCGAGCAGGGCGCCGAGCAGCGGGCGCAGGAAGCCCTGCACGGTACGGGCGGGCAGCCGGGCGTTCAGCGCGTCGAGCGCGGTCCGTTCCGGGCGGGCGAGCAGCCGGGGGACCGGCGTCGCCGCGAGCCGGGCGAGGGCCGCGCCGAGGCGGGCCTGGTCCAGTGACCGGGGGGCGCTCGCGAGGGCGCGCGCCATGGTGAGCGCGCCCCCCACGCCCCAGCGGCCGGCCGGGCCGGCCGGTCCCGCGCCCCGTACCCCCCGGACGTGGGCCCCCTCCACCGCCCTGACGTACCGTCCGTCCTGGTGGACCAGGACTCCGGCCGAGAACGGACGCAGCGTCAGGGCGGCCAGGCCCGGCGTGCCGCGCAGCTCCGAGGCGGAGGCGCCGGGCAACTGCCCGAGCCGGTCCAGCCGGAAGCCGTCCACGACCTCGGTGTCCATCCGCCCGCCCGTCCGCGAAGCGGCCTCGAGGACCGTGACGGTCAGCCCGGCACCGGTCAGCCGGTGGGCCGCGGCCAGGCCCGCCGTTCCGGCTCCGACGACGACGACGTCCGTGTGGCGTGCGCTACTGAGCACGTGCCCCTCCCCAGGTCGGCGTGACTGGTGGGAGGCTCATGCCCCCAACAGACCGACGGAATGCCCGAGTTCGGTTCCATCTCGGGGGTCGATCCTAGGAGCCGCGTCGCGACGGTGCCCCCCGTGCGTCCGGAGGGACCGGAGCACGGGGTCGCACGGCTCGGCGGGGCCGGGGGTTTCGGGTGCGGGGACGTCCGCGAGGCGCGGCCCGACCGCCGCCCGGAACCGTGGCCGACGGGGCGTCGAGCGTCCCGTCGGCCCGGTGGATCGACCTCCGGCGAGGAGGGGGCCGGAGTCAGGCGGCGCGGATCGACTCGTCGATCGTCGGGAACGCGAAGTCGAAGCCGGTCTCCAGCAGGCGGCCGGGCAGGACGCGCTGGCTGCCCAGGACGTCGGCGGCGAAGTCGCCGAGGGCCACGCGGAGCGCGGCGGCCGGGACCGGGAAGGGGGTCGGGCGGCGCAGCACGCGGCCCATCGCGGCGGTCACCTCGCGGTTGGTGACCGGGTCCGGGGCGGTCAGGTTCACCGGGCCGGACAGGGACCCCGTGTCGAGGACGTGGCGCAGCGCGGCCACCTCGTCGTGCAGCGAGATGAAGCTCCAGTACTGCCGGCCGTCGCCCAGCCTGCCGCCGAGTCCCGCGCGGAAGACGGGGAAGAGCCGCCCCCAGGCGCCGCCCTCGCGGGCGACCACCAGGCCCGTACGGGCGTAGGCGACCCGGATGCCGGCCTCCTCGGCGGGGGCGGCCGCCGCCTCCCACTCCACGCACACCGAGGGCAGGAAGCCCGTGCCGGCGGGGGCGCTCTCGTCCACCGCGCGCGTGCCGGTGTCCCCGTACCAGCCGAGCGCCGTGCCGCAGACCAGCGTCTCCGGCGGGTCGGCGAGCGAGGCGAGCGCCTGGGAGATCGCCGTCGTGCCGAGGACCCGGCTGTCCCGGATCTCCTTCTTGTACGCCTCGCTCCAGCGGCGCTCACCGACGCCGGCGCCCGCCAGGTGCACGACGGCGTCGACGCCGACGAGCCCGGCGGCGTCCACGTACAGCCGCTTCGGGTCCCATTCGACCTCGTCGGCGGTGCGGGCGGGGCGGCGGACGAGGCGGAGGACGTCGTGGCCGTCGGCGCGCAGGGAGCGGACCAGGGCCGAGCCGATGAGGCCGGAGGCGCCGGTGACGGCGACGCGCTTGCGAGTGGCGGAACGCTGCATGCCCACCATCCTGCCCTCCCCGACCGGCGCGTGGCACAGTGACCGTCATGATCGTGCCGGAGACGCAGATACGCACCGCCGTGCAGGACGACGACGCCGCGCTCGCGGAGCTCGACCGGAGCACCTGGTCGACGCTCCACGCCGTGCTGCCGGTCCCGGCGCCGGGCGCGCCCTTCTTCGACGCGAGCCATCCGCCCGGGGACCACCTCGTGGCGGTGCGCGGCGGAGCGGTCGTCGGTTTCGTCCGGGTGGTGCCGCCGACCCCGCTCGCCGCCACCGCCCACGTCCGCCAGATCCAGGGCCTCGCCGTCGCCGGGTCCGCCCGGGGCGAGGGCGTCGCGCGGGCGCTGCTGCGGGCCGCCGTGGACCGGGCCCGGGAGGAGGGGGCCGTACGGATCACCCTGCGGGTCCTCGGTCACAACGCGCCGGCCCGCGCGCTCTACGCCTCCGAGGGCTTCGTGGTCGAGGGCGTGCTGCCGGGGGAGCTGTTCCTCGACGGGGCGTACGTGGACGACGTGCTCATGGGCCGGTCGCTCCTGGGCTGAGGGGCCCCGTCACGCGTCCCGCAACAGCCGCATGCCGCCCATCAGTTCGCGCAGGCAGCGGACCGCGAGCGCGGCCGGCGCGCCCTCTCCGCGCTCCGGGGCGTCCGTCTCCGCCCAGCTCTCCAGGGCGATCCGGATGGCGTCGGTGGCCGCCGCCGCCGCGAGCCGCACCTCCAGCGGGTCGGCCTCCGGCCCGGCGAGCCCGGCGACGACCTCGCGCAGCCGCTCCTCGGACTCCTGGTTGACCCGGTACCAGACGGCCCGGAGGGCGGGGTCCTCCGCGGCGGCCCGCAGCAGCCCGCGCGTCCAGCGCAGTCCCTCCGCGTCCGCGTCGGTCGCCGGGGTGAGCGACGCGGCGATCGAGCGCTCCAGGGCCTCGGGCACGCCGGCGCCCGGTTCCGTCGCGGCGAGGAGTTCCCGCCAGCGGTCGGCGCCGCCCGCGAGGAGCGGGGCGACGGCGTCCTGCTTGGAACGGAAGTAGCGGTAGAAGGTGCGCAGGGCGACGCCGGCCCGCCGGGCGATCTCCTCGGCCGTGGTGCCGTCGGGGCCGCGCTCGGTGAAGAGCTCGGCGGCGGCGCGGGCGATGTCGAGCTGGGTGGCGGCCTTGCGGCGCTCCGTCAGCGAGGGGGTGGGGGGCGCGGCGTCCTCGGGCTTGGTGCTCACCCACGAAGCGTACGCCTGCGCCTGCCGTGGATGCATGACGTGCAGGTATGGCAAAACGTGCCACTTCGGCGTACGGTGGCGGCATTCCCGGAAAGCTTGACATCGAGAGGTTGTCGTCATGAACCAGCTGACCCGTTACGAAGGCCGCCGCGCCCTCATCACCGGCGGCGGCTCCGGCATCGGCCAGGCCACCGTCCTGCGCATGCTCGCCGAGGGCGGCCGGGTCGTCGCCGCCGACATCAGCGAGGACGGCCTCGAGGACACCGCCGCCAAGGCCGGCGCCGCCGCCGACCGCCTCACCACCGTCGTCGTGAACGTCGCCGACGAGGACTCCGTACGGGCCGGCGTCGCCGCCGCAGTCGAGGCGCTCGGCGGCCTGGACGTCCTGGTCAACGCGGCCGGCATCCTGCGCTCCTCGCACACCCACGAGACGAGCCTGGACTCCTTCGAGCAGGTGATCCGGATCAACCTCACCGGCACCTTCCTCGTGATCCGCGAGGCCGTGCCGGCGCTCCTGGAGGGCAACGGCTCCGCCGTCGTCAACTTCTCCTCCACCTCCGCGCTGTTCGCCCACCCCTACATGTCCGCCTACGCGGCCAGCAAGGGCGGCATCCAGTCCATGACCCACGCGCTCGCCGCCGAGTACGCCAAGCAGGGCATCCGCTTCACCGCCGTCCAGCCCGGCTCCATCTCCTCCGGCATGACCGACGGCTCCGGCGCCTCCAAGCAGTCCGTGGGCCCCGGCCTCCCCCAGGACGCCGACTTCTCCCTCTTCATGAAGCTCGCCCCCGCCCTCGGCCAGGGCTTCGCCGGCCCCGAGACCGTCGCCGGCGTCGTCGCGATGCTCGCCTCCGAGGACGGGAAGTTCATCACCGGCACCGAGGTCCGCATCGACGGCGGAACCCACTTCTGACGGCCGCGCCGCACACGGCCGCGCCGCACGCGGCCGCGCTCCCGGCCGGAAGGCCCCGGAGCCGGCCGGTCCCACCGTCCGGGGCGCGGACCCCGCCGTCCGCGCCCCTACGTCGTGCCGAAGCGCTCCCACAGCCGGGGGAAGCGGGCCGCGAGCGCGTCGTCGTCCCCCAGGTCGAAGGGGGTGCCCAGCGGCTCCCCGCCCGGCATCGGAATGCCCAGGTCGGGGGTCTCGCCACCGGTCAGCTGCTCGTACGCCTCGTCGGCGGCGAAACCGATCTCCTCGCCGTCCCCGTCGATCTCCACGTCGAAGTCGCCGAGCAGCTCCGCCAGCGCGTCCGGGTCGTGCACGGCCCCCTCGTACACCTCCCGGCCCTGGCCGATCAGCCAGCAGCGGAACGAGTCGAAGGCCTCCTCGCCCGCCCCGTCGAAGAGGACGGCCGCCGCACCCCACAGGTCCCAGAGGTACGCGCGGTTGAAGCGGGCCTCGAAATGGCGCGCGTAGTCGAGCACCGAGTCGGGGTCGAGCCGGGTCAGCCGCTCCACGAGCAGATCGGCCTGCTCCTCGGGGTCGCCCTCGGCTTCCTCGCGGGTGGTGTCGATGAGCTCCCAGAACTCGGTCTCGTCCATCACCGCTCCAGCATCGTGGCTCGCGGAGTCCGACGCACCCGGAAAGCCCGAAAAGAAACCCGACAGAAGATGTCGTGATTTCCTGACAGTCTGACGTTCATGACAACCGAGAACACACCCCTGCGCGGACGGATCTGCCTGGTCGCCGGGGCCACCCGGGGCGCCGGGCGGGCCATCGCCGTCCAGCTCGGCACCCTCGGCGCCACCGTGTACGTCACCGGCCGCACCACCCGCGACGGGGTCAGCGAGGTCGGCCGCGCCACGGAGACCATCGAGGAGACCGCCGAACTGGTGACGGCCGCCGGCGGCGAGGGGGTCGCCGTCCCCACCGACCACCTGGACCCCGACCGGGTCCGCGCCCTCGTCGACCGGATCGACCGCGAGCGGGGCCGGCTCGACGTCCTCGTCAACGACGTGTGGGGCGGCGAGCACCTCATCGGCCCCTCCTTCGGCAAGAAGACCTGGGAGCTCGACCTCGCCGACGGCCTCAGGATGCTCGAACTCGGCGTGCGGACCCACGCCATCACCTCGCACCTCGCCGTCCCCCTGCTGATCCGCAACCCCGGCGGACTCGTCGTCGAGGTCACCGACGGCACCGCCGCGTACAACAGCACCCACTTCCGCGAGAACCTCTACTACGACCTCGCCAAGAACGCCCCGATCCGGATGGCCTTCGGCCTGGCGAAGGAACTGGAGGAGTACGGCGGCACCGCCGTCGTCGTCACCCCCGGCTGGCTCAGGTCGGAGCAGATGCTCGCCGGCTTCGGCGTCACCGAGGAGAACTGGCGCGACGCCACCGGGAAGATCCCCGACTTCGGCGTCTCCGAGTCACCGGTCTACGTCGGCCGGGCCGTCGCCGCCCTCGCCGCCGACCCCGACCGGCACCGCTGGACCGGGCGGTCCCTCTCCAGCGCCCAGCTGGCCGGCGAGTACGGCTTCACCGACGCCGACGGCTCCCGCCCGGACGCCTGGGGCTTCATCGGCGCGAGCGAGACCGGCACGCCGGACGTGGCCGACTACCGGTAGAGCTCCGCCAGGCCCCGGGCCGCCTCCGCGAACCGCTCCCGGAGCGCGGCCGGGGCCAGCACCTCCACCTCCGGGCCGAGCCCGAGCAGCTGGCCGAAGGCGACCTCCTCGTTCTCCACCCGGAGGACGACCCGCACCCGGCCGTCCTCGGAGGTCCCCGCCGCCAGCGCCTCCTCGGCCGCCGCGCGGTCCGTGACGTGCGGCAGCCGGCGGGCGCCCGCCCCGGAGAGCCGCACGACCACCTCCGTACGGAGCAGGGAGCGGGCGAACTCCGCCGACCGCTCCTCCCAGAAGACCGACAGGTCGAAGTCCGGGTCCCGGTCGAACCGCGCCCCGCCCACGGCCACCGCCGTGAACCGGTCCACCCGGTACGTGCGGAACGAGGAACCCGAGCGCGCGCACACGTACCAGACGCCCGCCTTCAGGACGAGGCCGTACGGCTGGAGCTCCCGCTCCACCTCGACGCCGTCCCCGCGCCGGTACCGGGCCGACACCCACCGGTCGTCCCAGACCGCCTCCGCCACCGGCGCCAGCGAGGCCGGCGTCTCCGGCTCCTGGTACCAGCCCGGCGCGTCCAGGAGGAAGCGCCGCGCCGCCGACTCGTGCGCGTCCCGCAGCGAGGGCAGCAGCGCCGCCGACACCTTCAGCCGGGCCGCCGAGGCGGCGTCCTCGAGGCCCATGTCCCGCAGCGCGCCCGGCAGCCCGGACAGGAACAGCGCCTCCGCCTCGCCGCGCCCGAGCCCCGTCAGCCGGGTCCGGTACCCGCCGACCAGCCGGTACCCGCCGGTCCGGCCCCGGTCCGCGTACACCGGCACCCCCGCCTCCGACAGGGCGAGCGCGTCCCGGGTGATCGTCCGCTCCGACACCTCCAGCTCGGCGGCGAGCTGGGCGGCGGTCATGGACGGCCGGTTCTGGAGGAGCAGGACCATTTTGATGAGGCGGGCGGCACGCATGCCCACCAGACTGCCGCACGCACGCCGAGGGGCCGCCTCCGCATGTGCGTGCGGAGGCGGCCCCTCGGACGGATCGGAGCCCTTACAGGCCGTAGCGCTCGCGCGCCTCCTTCACGGCCGTCGCCCGGACCTCGCCGCGGCGGGCCAGCTGGGCCAGGGCCGCGACGACGATCGACTGGGCGTCGACGCCGAAGTGGCGGCGGGCCGCGTCGCGGGTGTCCGAGAGGCCGAAGCCGTCGGCGCCCAGCGAGGTGTAGTCCTGCTCGACCCACTGCGCGATCTGGTCCGGGACCTGGCGCATGTAGTCGGAGACCGCGAGGACCGGGGAGTCGACGCCCTCCAGGGCCTTGCGGAGGTACGGCACCTGCTCCTCGCCGCGCAGGAGGGCCGCGTCGGCCTCCAGCGCGTCGCGGCGCAGCTCGGTCCAGGAGGTGGCGGACCACACGTCGGCGCCCACGCCCCACTCGGCGGCGAGCAGCTTCTGCGCCTCCAGGGCCCAGTGGATGGCCGTGCCGGAGGAGAGCAGCTGGATGCGCGGGGCGTTCGCGGGCAGCTCCAGGCCGGCCGACTCCGCCGTGTTGAAGCGGTAGAGGCCCTTGACGATGCCCTCGTCGACGCCGGACGGCTTGGCCGGCTGCGGCATCGGCTCGTTGTAGACGGTGAGGTAGTAGAAGACGTTCTGGTCCTCGCCCTCGGCGGCCTCGCCGTACATCCGGCGCAGACCCTCCTTGACGATGACCGCGACCTCGTAGGCGAACGCCGGGTCGTACGTCAGGGCGGCCGGGTTCGTGGCCGCGATGACGGGGGAGTGGCCGTCGGCGTGCTGGAGGCCCTCACCGGTCAGGGTGGTGCGGCCGGCGGTGGCGCCGACGAGGAAGCCGCGGCCGAGCTGGTCGCCGAGCTGCCACATCTGGTCGGCGGTCCGCTGCCAGCCGAACATCGAGTAGAAGATGTAGAACGGGATCATCGCCTCACCGTGCGTGGAGTACGCGGTGGACGCGGCGATGAAGTCGGCCATCGAGCCGGCCTCGGTGATGCCCTCGTTCAGGATCTGGCCGTTGACGGCCTCCTTGTAGTACATCAGCTGGTCGCGGTCGACCGGCTCGTACGTCTGGCCCTTCGGGGAGTAGATGCCGAGCGACGGGAACAGCGACTCCATGCCGAAGGTGCGGGCCTCGTCCGGGACGATCGGGACCCAGCGCCTGCCGGTCTCCTTGTCACGGATCAGGTCCTTGATGAGGCGCACGAACGCCATCGTCGTGGCCATCGACTGCGAGCCGGAGCCCTTGTCGAACGCGGTGAACGCCTTCTCGGCCGGGGCCGGCAGCGGGGCGAGCGGGTGCGTGCGGCGGGCCGGGGCCGGGCCGCCGAGGGCCGCGCGGCGCTCCTGGAGGTAGCGGACCTCGGGGGAGTCGGCGCCGGGGTGGCCGTAGGGCACCTGGCCGTCGACGAACTGCGCGTCCGAGATGGGCAGTTCAAGAAGGTCACGCATGTTCTTGAACTCGTCCGTCGTCAGCTTCTTCATCTGGTGGTTCGCGTTCTTCGACGCGAAGCCCTCACCCAGGGTGAAGCCCTTGACGGTCTGCGCCAGGATGACCGTCGGCGCGCCCTTGAACTCCAGGGCGGCCTTGTACGCGGCGTACACCTTGCGCGGCTCGTGACCACCGCGGGAGAGGTGGAAGCACTCGAGGATCTTGTCGTCGCTCAGCAGCTGCGCCATCGCGACGAGCGCCGGGTCCTTGCCGAAGAAGTCCTGGCGGATGTAGGCGGCGTCGCGGGTCTGGTACGTCTGGACCTGCGCGTCCGGCACCTCGCGGAGGCGGCGGACGAGGGCGCCGGTGGTGTCGAGCGCGAACAGCTCGTCCCAGGCGTTGCCCCACAGCGACTTCACGACGTTCCAGCCGGCGCCGCGGAACTGGGCCTCCAGCTCCTGCACGATCTTGAAGTTGGCGCGGACCGGGCCGTCGAGGCGCTGCAGGTTGCAGTTGATGACGAAGGTCAGGTTGTCCAGACCCTCGCGGGCCGCCAGGGCGAGGGCCGCGGTCGACTCGGGCTCGTCCATCTCGCCGTCGCCGAGGAACGCCCACACGTGCGAGGCGGAGACGTCCTTGATGGAGCGGTTGGTCAGGTAGCGGTTGAAGCGCGCCTGGTAGATCGCGGAGAGCGGGCCCAGACCCATGGAGACGGTGGGGAACTCCCACAGCCAGGGGAGGCGGCGCGGGTGCGGGTAGGAGGGCAGGCCGTTGCCGCCGGACTCCTGCCGGAAGTTGTCGAGGTGGGCCTCGTTCAGGCGCCCGTCGAGGAAGGCGCGGGCGTAGATGCCGGGGGAGGCGTGGCCCTGGATGTAGAGCTGGTCGCCGGAACCGTCGGCTTCCTTGCCCTTGAAGAAGTGGTTGAAGCCGGTCTCGTAGAGCCAGGCCGCGGAGGCGAAGGTGGCGATGTGGCCGCCGACGCCGTGCTTGGAGCCGCGGGTGACCATCGCGGCCGCGTTCCAGCGGTTCCACGCGGTGATCTTCCGCTCCATCTCCTCGTCGCCGCCGAACTCGGTGACCGAGGGCTCGGCGGAGGTGGGGATGGTGTTGACGTAGTCCGTCTCCAGGAGCTTGGGGAGGGCCAGGCCCGCGCCCTCGGCGTGCTGGAGGGTACGGCGCATCAGGTAGGCGGCCCGGTGGGGGCCGGCGGCCTTGGTGACGGCGTCCAGGGAGGCCGCCCACTCGGCGGTCTCCTCGGTGTCACGGTCCGGGAGCTGGTCGAGCTCGCTCGGAATCTTGCCTACGGGATCGGTCATGATCGCCGCCTTCCGGACAGATGGGGGTGGAGATAAGGGGGCCTTGTCTGGCAGGACAGGGCGAAGGGCCGGGTGACGGCCCGCCGAAGACTGTAAACCGGCGATCGATGATCGATCAAAGGGTTGAAGCGGAAAACCTCTTCAGATCGAGAAAGTCGGCACAGGGTGCCGCGAAAACGGGCACCCGGTGCCTTGTTTTCGCGGTGTTCCCGCAGGTGGGAGGAGCTGTCTGAGAAGGGGAGCGCACGAATGAGCGGAGCCCCGCCGGACGACGGGGCTCCGCTCGGGGCTCGTACGGATCAGGCGCGCGGCGCGCAGCCCAGGACGTGCGCCTTCACCAGGGCGCCGATGTTCGGGTCGCCCCGCCGGAAGGCCTCCACCAGCTCCTGGTGCTCCTCCGCGTACGACTTCTGGACCGTGCCCAGCCAGCGGATCGACAGGGCCGTGAAGACCTCGATGCCGAGCGTCTCCCAGGTGTGCAGCAGGACCCCGTTCCCGGCCGCCTTCACCAGCTCCCGGTGGAAGGCCACCGTGTGCCGGACCTGCGCCGTCCCGTCCGAGGTCGCGTCCGCCTCGTACAGGGCCGCCACGTGCGGCTCCAGGGCCGAGCAGTCCGCCGCGAGCCGCCTGGCCGCCAGCTCGGCCGCGATCTGCTCCAGACCCGCGCGGACGGGGTAGCTCTCCTCCAGGTCGGCCGCGGTGAGGTTGCGGACCCGGACGCCCTTGTTGGGCGCCGACTCGATCAGCCGCAGCGACTCCAGCTCGCGCAGCGCCTCGCGGACGGGCGTCTGGGAGACCTCGAGCTCGGTCGCGATCCGGCGCTCCACGATGCGCTCGCCCGGCTTCCAGCGGCCGCTGACGATCCCCTCCACGATGTGCTCGCGGATCTGCTCGCGCAGCGAGTGGACGACGGGGACGGTCATGAAGCGGCTCCTCGGGGAGTGTTGACCCTTAGACAATACGGCGGCGCCCCCGCCCGGAAACACTTCCGGACGGGGGCGCCGCAGGTGAGGCTCGTTACGTTGCGCCTCGGGCGACGGGTCAGAGGCCGAGGTCGACCTCGAACTCGCCGGCCTCCAGGATCGCCTTGACGGCCGTCAGGTAGCGGGCCGCGTCGGCACCGTCCACCAGGCGGTGGTCGTAGGACAGCGTCAGGTAGGTCATGTCGCGGACGCCGATGACGGTGCCCTCGGCGGTCTCGATGACGGCCGGACGCTTGACCGTGGCACCGATGCCCAGGATGGCGACCTGGTTCGGCGGCACGATGATCGTGTCGAACAGCGCACCGCGCGAACCGGTGTTGCTGATGGTGAAGGTCGCACCGGACAGCTCGTCCGGCGTGATCTTGCTGGCACGGACCTTGCCGGCCAGGTCGGCGGTGGCCTTCGAGATGCCGGCGATGTTGAGGTCGCCCGCACCCTTGATGACCGGGGTCATCAGGCCCTTCTCGGAGTCCACGGCGATGCCGATGTTCTCCGAGTCGAAGTACGTGATCGTGCCCTCGTCCTCGTTGATCCGGGCGTTGATGACCGGGTGGGCCTTCAACGCCTGGGCCGCCGCCTTCACGAAGAACGGCATCGGGGAGAGCTTGACGCCCTCACGGGCGGCGAACGCGTCCTTCGCCCGGGCGCGCAGCTTCATCAGCTTGGTGATGTCGACCTCGACGACCGAGGACAGCTGGGCCTGGCCGTGCAGCGCCTTCATCATGTTGTCGCCGATGACCTTGCGCATGCGGGTCATCTTGACGGTCTGACCGCGCAGCGGGGAGGCCTCCAGGGCGGGGGCCTTCGGCGCGGCGGCATGGCCTGCGGAGGCCGGAGCGGCAGCGGCGGCCTTCTTGGCCTCGGCGGCCGCGAGGACGTCCTGCTTGCGGATGCGACCGCCGACGCCGGAGCCCTTGACGGCCGCCAGGTCGACACCGTTCTCGGTGGCGAGCTTGCGGACCAGCGGGGTCACGTACGCGCCGTCCTCGGCCGGAGCCGGGGCGGCGGCCGGGGCGGCCGGAACCGGGGTGACCACGGCCGGGGCGATCGACGGGGCGGCGGCGGCCGGAGCCGGAGCAGCGGCCGGCGCGGCCGGCGCGGGGGCCGGAGCCGGAGCAGCCGGAGCCGGAGCCGGAGCAGCCGGAGCCGGGGCAGCCGGAGCCGGGGCGGCGGCGGGGGCCGGGGCCTCGGCGGCGGGAGCCGGAGCGGCCGGGGCCGGGGCGGCCGCCGGAGCGGCACCCGCGGCGCCGATGACGGCCAGCTTGGCGCCGACCTCGGCGGTCTCGTCCTCGCCGACGACGATCTCCAGGAGAACGCCGGAGGCGGGGGCGGGGATCTCGGTGTCGACCTTGTCCGTGGAGACCTCGAGCAGCGGCTCGTCGGCCTCGACGGACTCGCCGACCGACTTCAGCCAGCGGGTGACGGTGCCCTCGGTGACGGACTCGCCGAGCGCCGGCAGGACGACGTCGGTGCCCTGGGCGGAACCGCCGCCGTCGGTCGCCTCGGCCGTCGGAGCCGGGGCCGGCTCCTGGACCTCGGTGGACGGGACGGCCTGCGGGGCCTCGGGGGCGGCCGGGGCCTCGGCGGCCGGAGCCGGGGCGGCCTCGGCGGGGGCCGGAGCGGCCTCGGCGGCGGGGGCCGGGGCGGCCTCGGGGGCGCCCGAGCCGTCGTCGATGACGGCCAGCTCGGCGCCGACCTCGACCGTCTCGTCCTCGGCGACCTTGATGGAGGCCAGGATGCCCGAGGCGGGGGCGGGGATCTCGGTGTCGACCTTGTCGGTCGAGACCTCGAGCAGCGGCTCGTCGGCCTCGACGCGCTCGCCCTCGGCCTTGAGCCAGCGGGTGACGGTGCCCTCGGTGACGCTCTCGCCGAGCGCCGGCAGGGTTACGGAAACCGACATGGTTTCAGTTGCTCCTAACGAATTGCGGAAAGTGGTCGTCGCGCCCTGTGATGACGTGAGCGTCAGTCGTGGGAGTGCAGGGGCTTGCCGGCCAGGGCCAGGTGGGCCTCGCCGAGCGCCTCGTTCTGCGTCGGGTGGGCGTGGATGAGCTGCGCGACCTCGGCCGGCAGCGCCTCCCAGTTGTAGATCAGCTGCGCTTCGCCGACCTGCTCGCCCATGCGGTCACCGACCATGTGGACGCCGACCACGGCACCGTCCTTGACCTGGACGAGCTTGATCTCGCCCGCGGTCTTGAGGATCTTGCTCTTGCCGTTGCCCGCGAGGTTGTACTTCAGGGCGACGACCTTGTCCGCGCCGTAGATCTCCTTGGCCTTGGCCTCGGTGATGCCGACGGAGGCGACCTCGGGGTGGCAGTACGTCACCCGCGGCACGCCGTCGTAGTCGATCGGCACGGGCTTCAGGCCCGCGAGCCGCTCCGCGACGAGGATGCCCTCGGCGAAGCCGACGTGCGCGAGCTGGAGCGTCGGGACGAGGTCGCCCACGGCCGAGATCGTCGGCACGTTGGTGCGCATGTACTCGTCGACCAGGACGTAGCCGCGGTCCATCGCGACGCCCTGCTCCTCGTAACCGAGACCGGCGGAGACCGGGCCGCGGCCGATGGCGACCAGGAGGACCTCGGCCTCGAAGGTCTTGCCGTCGGCGAGGGTGACCTTGACGCCGTTGTCGGTGTACTCGGCGGACTGGAAGAAGGTGCCGAGGTTGAACTTGATGCCGCGCTTGCGGAACGCGCGCTCAAGAAGCTTCGAGCTGTTCTCGTCCTCGACCGGGACGAGGTGCTTCAGGCCCTCGATGACCGTGACGTCGGTGCCGAAGGACTTCCACGCCGAGGCGAACTCGACGCCGATGACGCCGCCGCCGAGGATGATCGCGGACTCCGGGACCCGGTCCAGCGTCAGCGCGTGGTCCGAGGAGATGATCCGGTTGCCGTCGATCTCCAGGCCGGGCAGGGACTTCGGCACGGAACCGGTGGCCAGGAGGACGTGACGACCCTCGACGCGACGGCCGTCCACGTCGACGGAGGTCGGGGAGGACAGGTGCCCGGTGCCCTCGATGTAGGTCACCTTGCGGGAGGCGACGAGACCCTGCAGGCCCTTGTACAGGCCCGAGATCACGTCGTCCTTGTACTTGTGCACGGCCTTGATGTCGATGCCCTCGAAGGAGGCCTTGACACCGAACTGCTCCGCCTCGCGCGCCTGGTCGGCGACCTCGCCGGCGTGGAGCAGGGCCTTCGTCGGGATGCAGCCGTTGTGCAGGCAGGTGCCGCCGAGCTTGTTCTTCTCGATCAGTGCGACGTCCAGGCCCAGCTGCGCTCCGCGCAGCGCCGCGGCGTAACCGCCGCTACCGCCGCCGAGGATCACTAGGTCGAAAACGGTGCTGGCGTCGTTCGCCACGTCACGTCCTCCATGCATGTGCGCTCGTCGCCGGTCGTCGACGACCTGGCGGCGGCTGGTGTCCGGCCGCTTTATTTCGGCCCTGTGGTGGGGGCCCTGTCCTGCCGAGAACCCATCTTCGCACTTGTTGACGGACGACGGGACGCGGGGCCGTGCTCCGGGACGGCCGATCGTCCGTCCGGAGGGGGCACGAGAGCGTACGAACCTACGGATTTCGTCGCGAGCGAACAGCCGTCGGGAACGGGAAAGGCCCCGGAGCCGAAGCTCTCGGGGCCTCCCGCCACGCCCGCGGTGCTCAGAGCTCGCCGGCCGCCGTGCGCTCGGCCAGCTTCACCAGGGTGCGGACCGAGGAGCCGGTGCCGCCCTTCGGGGTGTAGCCGTACGGGGCGCCCTCGTGGAAGGCCGGGCCCGCGATGTCCAGGTGGGCCCAGGTGATGCCCTCGCCCACGAACTCCTGCAGGAAGAGGCCGGCGATCAGGCCGCCGCCCATCCGGACGCCCATGTTCGCCATGTCGGCGGTGGGGGAGTCCATGGTCTTGCGCAGGTCCGCGGGGAGCGGCATCGGCCAGGACTGCTCGCCGACCTCCTCCGCGATCTCGTGGATCGCGGTCCGGTAGTCGTCGTCGTTGGCCATGATGCCGAAGGTGCGGTCGCCGAGCGCCAGGACCATGGCGCCGGTCAGGGTCGCCACGTCGACGATGGCGTCCGGGTGCTCCTCGGAGGCGCGGGTGATCGCGTCGGCGAGGACGAGCCGGCCCTCGGCGTCGGTGTTCAGGACCTCGACGGTCCTGCCGCTGTACATGCGCAGCACGTCACCCGGGCGGGTGGCGGAGCCGGACGGCATGTTCTCCGCGAGGGCGAGCCAGCCGGTGACGTTGACCTCCAGGCCGAGGCGGGCCGCGGCGACGACGGCGGAGAACACGGCGGCGGCGCCGCTCATGTCGCACTTCATCGTCTCGTTGTGGCCGGCCGGCTTCAGGGAGATGCCGCCCGAGTCGTAGGTGATGCCCTTGCCGACGAGGGCGAGGGTCTTCTCCGCCTTCGGGTGGGTGTAGGCGATCCGGACCAGGCGCGGCGGGTTCACGGAGCCGACGCCGACACCGAGGATGCCGCCGAAGCCGCCCTTGGCGAGCGCCTTCTCGTCGAGGACCTGGACCTTGAGGCCGTGCTCCTTGCCGGCGGCCTGGGCGACGGCGGCGAAGGCGGCCGGGGTCAGGTCGTTCGGCGGCTGGTTGATCAGGTCGCGGGCGCGGTTGATCTCCTCGGCGACGGCCTGGGCGCGCTCGGCGGCGGCCTTGTGGCCCTTGTCGCGCGGCTTGGCGCCGAGCAGGACCACCTCGGCGAGGGGCCCCTTCGCGTCCTTGTCCGCCTTCGCGTCCGGGGCCGCCTTGTACGCGGTGTAGGCGTACGCGCCGAGCAGGGCGCCCTCCGCGACGGCGGAGGCGTCCTCGGCGGTGACGATCGGCAGCGCGAACGCGGCCTTCTTCGAGCCGGTCAGGGTGCGGGCGGCGGTGCCGGCGGCGCGGCGCAGGATCTCCGCGTCGAAGGACTCGCCGTCCTCGGGGGCCGCGCCGAGGCCGACGGCCAGGACGACGGGGGCCTTGAGACCGGCGGGGGCGGGCAGCTTCGTCGCCTCACCTTCGGCACCCGAGGCGCCCAGGGTCTCCAGGACGGCGGCGAGCCGGCCGTCGAAGGCCTTGTCGACGGCCTCGGCGCCCGGGGCGACGACCAGCGCCTTCCCGGACTTCGCGACGCCGACGACGAGGGCGTCGGCGCGCAGCGTCGCCGCGCCGGCAGTGCTGAGAGTGAGAGCAGTCACGGTGGTGAAATCTCGCTTCCATTGAGTTCTGTGGCGGTCGAGGGATGGGCCGACCGTGCCCGCCGCATCGTATTTCGGCCCGGAGAGCGCCGGGAACGAGCCTACGCTCGCTCACCAGGTTCGATCACGGCGACGCTGATTCACTCATCCGTGGTGTCTCTTTCATGTTTACCCTTTCGGCCTCGGTCGCCCGGTCACACTCGCCTCATTCACGCAAGGACGACACACCGTCCTTCGCCTCATCTGCGACATCTCCACGGGGCCCGCCGGTTCGGGCGGGGCCCGTCGAGGGGGGACATCCGCATGGACTCCGACCGAATCCGTACGCCCAGAAACGCGCCCCGCACCGCCCGCACCGCGTCCCGCGCGGGCGGGATCGCGCCCCGGACGGGCAGGATCGCGGTCCTCGCCGCCGCCGCGCTGCTCGCCACCGTCGTCCCCTCCGCGCAGGCGGTCGCCGAGACGGCGCCCCGCGTGGACCTCACCGTCCTCGTCGTCGACGACGGCGGCAGCGCGGTCGGGGCGATCACCGCCGAGCTCGAGGGCTCCGGCGTCCCGTACCGCAGGATCGACCTCGACGACCCGAACCGGCCCGTCGTGGACGCGGCCTTCCTCAGCGAACCCTCCGACAGCGCGACCGGACGGCCCCGGGCCAGGTACCAGGGCGTCGTCCTGCCCCACGAGAGCGCCTTCGGTCCCGACTCCGCCGAGCAGGCCGCCCTCCAGGCGTACGAGCGGACCTTCGGCATCCCGCAGGTCGACGCCTTCACCTGGTCGCACCCCGGCGTCGGCCTCGACTACACCGACCGGGGCGGCTGGTCCGGCGTCCTCGACGGGACCACCGCCGGCGTCACCGCCGCGGGACGGGCGGGCCCCTTCGGGTACCTCGCCGGGGCGCTCGCCTTCGAGGACAACGAACCCGCGACCGGTGAGAGTTACGGCTACGCCGGCCGCCCCCGGGCCGGTTACACCAGCTACCTCGACGTGCCCGTCGACGGCGGCCGGGCCAGCCTCGTCGGCGAGTACGCCGTCGACGGGCGCCGCGAACTCGTCGTCACCTTCGCCTACAACCGGTACCAGCGGCAGTTCCGCGCCCTCGCCCGCGGCATCGTCGACTGGCTCACCCAGGGCGTCCACCTCGGGCAGAGCCGCAACTACCTCTCCGTCCACGTCGACGACGTCTTCGCCCCCGACGCCCGCTGGGACCCCGCGCTGAACTGCACCCCCGGCGACTTCGACTGCGTCGGCGGCGACGGGGAGGGCGCGAACCCGATCCGCATGACGGCCGCCGACGCCCAGTACGCCGCCGCCTGGCAGAAGTCCTCCGGCCTCACGCTCGACATGGTCTACAACGGCGGCCAGGGCGAACAGTGGAAGACCGAGCACGGCGGCACCGACCCGCTCACCGCCCGGCTCGTCGCCGACCGCGCCCAGTACCGGTGGATCAACCACACCTACACCCACCCCTTCCTCGGCTGCGTCCAGGACAACACCGTCGTCCCCTGGCGGTGCGCCACCGACACCGCCGGCAACACCCTCTGGACCAGCCGCTCCGAACTCTCCGGCCAGATCCGGAACAACCACGACTGGGCCGTCGGCAAGGGCATCCCCGTCGACCGCTCCGAACTCGTCACCGGCGAGCACTCCGGCCTCAGGACCCTGCCCCAGCAGCCCGCCGACAACCCCAACCTCGCCGGCGCCCTCGCCGACAACGGCGTCAAGTGGACCGCGAGCGACGACTCCCGCGAGCCCGAGCAGCGCGCCGTGGGGAACGGCGCCGCGAAGACCGTGCCCCGCCACCCGATGAACGTGTACTACAACGTGGGCACCGCCGCCGAGATGACCGACGAGTACAACTGGATCTACACCTCCCGCACCGACGGCGGCAGCGGCGTCTGCGAGTCCGACCCGGCCTCCACGTGCCTGCCCGCCCCGCTCCCCACGGCCACCGGCTACGCCGACCACATCGTGCCGCAGGAGGCCCGCACCGCCCTCTCCCACGTCCTCGGGAACGACCCCCGGCCGCACTACGTGCACCAGTCCAACCTCGCCGAGGAGCGCCTCCTCTACCCCGTCCTCGACCGCGTGCTCGCCGACTACCGGGCCCTGTTCGCGGCGAACGCGCCCCTGGTGAACCCGGCCCAGAGGGACGTCGGCACCGAACTGGACCGCCGCGCCGCCTGGGACCGGGCCGTCGCCGCCGGAAAGGTCACCGCCTACCGCGTCGGCACCACGATCACCGTCAAGGCGCCCTCCGGCGTCACCGTGCCCGTCACCGCCCCCGAGGGCACCCGCAAGCGGCTCCTCCTCGGCACCACCGCCTTCGGGACGCCCTACGCGGGCACCCGCTCCGCCTGGACCGCGCCCGAACCGCTCCAGACCGCCGTCACACTCACGCTCCCGACCGCCTGACCAGCACGTCCTGGGGGGACTCGCTCATGCCGAGCAGTGGCCGTCACGTCACCATGCTCACCGAAGGCACCTACCCGCATGTCCACGGCGGCGTCAGCACCTGGTGCGACCAGCTCGTCCGCGGCATGCCGGAGGTCGACTTCGAGATCCTCGCCCTCACCGGCAGCGGCCGCGAACCCGTCGCATGGGAGCTGCCGCCCAACGTCACCCGGCACACCGCCCACCCCCTCTGGGGGCCTCCGCGGGGACCGGCCGTGCGCCGGCCCCCGCGGGGACGCGAACGCCGCCGCTTCCTCGACGCGTACGAACGCGTCCTGCTCGCCCTCCTCGACCCCGACGCGGACTGCGACTTCGGCACCGGCCTGTACGAACTCGCCGAACTCGCCCGGCAGGGGAGGCTGACCACCGCACTCCGCTCCGAGCAGGCCCTGCGCTCCCTCATGTGGATCTGGACCATGCCGCACCTGCCCACGCTCGCGGCCCGGCCCACCGTCCACGACGCGCTCACCGCCACCGACCTGCTCGAACACGCCCTGCGTCCGCTCGCCGCCCGGATAGCCGGCGGCGGCGTGGCGCACGCCGTCTCCAGCGGCCTCGCCACGCTGCCGGCGCTCGCCGCGCAGCACTTCGAAGGGGTGCCCTTCCTGCTCACCGAACACGGCATCTACCTCCGCGAGCGCTACCTCGGCTACCGCACCGAAGCGCAACGCTGGCCCGTCAAGGCCCTCATGCTCGGCTTCTACCGCGAGCTCAACACCCTCGGCTACCGCAAGGCCGACCTCATCACCCCCTGCAACCAGTACAACCGGCGCTGGGAGGAGCGCGGCGGAGCCCCCGCCGACCGCATCCGCACCGTCTACAACGGCGTCGACCCGGCCCTCTTCCCCGAGGCCGGACCCGAACCCGAGACCCCCACCCTCAGCTGGTGCGGCCGGGTCGACCCCATCAAGGACCTGGAGACCCTGATCAGGGCGTACGCGATCTCCCGCGCCGAACTCCCGGCGCTGCGGCTCCGCCTGTTCGGCCCGGTCCCGGCCGGGAACGAGGACTACCTGACCCGCCTGGAGAAACTCGCCGCCGAACTCGGCGTCGCCGACGACGTCTCCTTCGAGGGCCGGGTCTCCGACGTGCCCTCGGCCTACGCGGCCGGCAGCGTGGTCGTGCTCTCCTCCATCAGCGAGGGCTTCCCCTTCTCCCTCATCGAGGCCATGTCCTGCGGCCGCGCCACCGTCTCCACGGACGTCGGAGGCGTACGGGAGGCCGTCGGCGACACCGGGATCGTCGTCCCGCCCCGCGAACCGGCCGTCATGGCCGCCGCCGTCTCCGCGCTCCTCCGGGACGGCGCCCGCCGCGCCGAACTGGGACGCCGGGCCCGCCGACGCGTGATCGACCGGTTCACCCTGCACCGCTCGGTGGACGGCTTCCGGCAGATCTACCGCGAACTCGCGGGCGCCCGCCCGTCGCGCCCGGCCCCGGCCGTCCTCCCCCTCCGCCTGCGCATCCCCGCCCCGCGCCGCACCTCCCCGGCGCTCGTCACAGGAGGCACCCCGGCATGAGCGGCTCCCTCTGGCTGAAACCCCCGACGACGGGGGCGACCCCTCTCCCGAGGATCCCCCGCCCCCGCCGCGAGAACCCGGCGCCCCGCCCCGACGACGTCCCGTCCCCGAGCCCGCCCCGGGCGCCGGGGGCGGTCGCCGCCGAGCGGGCGGGGCGTCCGACCCCGGCCGCCCCGGCCACCGGGGGCGAGGGGGCGCGACCACCCGCCGCCGGACCACCGGCCCCCACCGCCACCGCCCCCGACGGCCGCCCCGCCGAGGCGTCGACGCCCTCCGGCCCCGCCGAGGCACCGGCGCCCACCCTCGCGCCCCCCGCCGGAGACGGCCTCGCCGCCGATCCGCTCGACGAACTCGCCGCGCGGCTCGACGGGTTCGTCGCCGCCGCCGTGCACCCGGACGAGATCGCCGCGATCCTCGAGTCCGACGGCATGACCGACGAGCACATCCGGCTCACCTACGGCCGCGCCGACTCCTTCTCCCTCGCCGAGGACCTCTACGCGCGCGTGGAGCGGCGCCACCCCGAGCCGTCGGCACCGTCCGCCGGCGTCTGGCACGGCGAGCTGTGGGGCTGCCTGCTGCGCGGGCTCGTCTTCGCGCTCCCCGGCCTCGCGTACGTCCTCGCCGCTCCGCTGCTCGTCGCGGAACACGGCCGGTTCGGGCTTCCCGCCGGGACCGTCCCGCTGCTCGCCGGGGCCGTCACCGGCTGGGTCTGGAACCAGGCCCTCTCCCACCGCGCGTACACCTGGCTCGGCCTCGGCGACCGGCCCGCCGCCGCCCGCGCGCTGCTCACCGGTGCCCCGGCCGGCGCCCTCGCGGGGACGTCCGTCGCCCTCGCGACCGCCGGGCCCGGCGAGATCCCGGCCGCCGTCTTCGCCGCCGGCCAGTCGCTCTACCTCGCCGCCGCGACCGTGCTCCTCGTCCTCGGCCGGGAACGGGCCCTGCTCTGCGCCCTGCTGCCGCTCGCCGGAGCCGTCCCCGCCTTCCGCTGGGACCTGCCCGACGCGCTGCGCGCCGGCCTGCTCCTCGCCTCGCTCGCCGCGTCCACCGCCCTCGCCGCGTCCGTCCTGCGCCCCGGAGTCCGCCGGGGTGCGGCGGGACGCGGCGGACCCCCGCGCACCGCGTCCCTCCCGTACGGCCTCTTCGGCCTCGGCAGCGGCCTGCTCGTCCTCCACGCGGGCGTGGCCGACACGCTGGTGAGCGGGGCGGGGGCGGTCATCGCGCTCACCCTCTCCATGGGCCCCGCCGAATGGCTCCTGCACCGCTTCCGGGGCGAGAGCCTCATCCGGCTGCGGACCCTCACCACCGCCCGCGCGTTCCGCCGGGCGGTCACCGGCACCCTCGTGCTCTGCCTCGGCGGCTACCTCACCGTCCTCCTCGCCCTCACCCTCGCCGCGACCCTGGCCTGGCCCGGCGCGCCGTGGCCGACGCTCCCGCGCCTGGTCACCCTGCTCCTGATCGGGACCGTGCTCTGGCTCGGGCTGCTGCTCCAGGCCTTCGGCGCGGTGCTCAGCGCCGCCACCGTCTGCCTGCTCGCGGCGGCCGCGCAGACCGTGCACCCGGCGGCGGGCCCGCTCACCGCGGGGGGAGCGGCGGCCGCGCTCGCCGCCCTGACCTGTGCCCTGCTGGTACGACCGACCACCCACCGTGCTTAGGGACGCCATGACGAACCCCTCCCTCCTGGTGCCGTACTACGAGCACCCGTCCGAACGCCCCGAGGCCTGGTCGGCGCTCGTGGGCGCGGCGCCGTCCCTGTACGGCGTCGTCCTCAACCCGGCGAGCGGCGTCGGCGAGGCCCCCGACCCGGCGTTCGCCGAGGCCGCGGGGCGGCTGCGGGCGGCCGGGGTGCGGGTCCTCGGCTACGTGGACACCGCCTACGGGCGCCGCCCGCACGCCGAGGTCGTCGCCGAACTGGTCCGCCACCGCGACTGGTACGGCGCCGACGGCGCCTTCCTGGACCAGGTGGCGACCGCACCCGCCGCCCTCGTCCACTACCGCCGCATCGCGGTCGCCGCCCGCGCCGCCGGGGCCGCGACCCTGGTCTTCAACCACGGCGCCCACCCGGATCCCGGCTACGAGGCGCAGGCGGACCTCCTCGTCACCTTCGAGGGCCCCTGGGACACGTACCGGACGCTCGACCTGCCGGTCGCCGCCCACTACTGCCACCTCGTCTACGCGGCCCCGGCGGACTTCCGCCCGGCCACCCCGGTGCACTGCGCCGTCCCGGGCACGGGCGCGCACCCCTGGGGCACCCTCCCGCACCTCCTGGAGCCCGCCCGATGAGGCACGCCCGCCCGATGGTCCTGCTCACGGCGGTCCTGCTCCTCGTCACGGCCTGCACGGCCGCCCCCGCCCCGGACTCCAAGACGACCGGCGACCGTTGGCGGCCGGCCCCCGGGCTCGCCTGGCAGTGGCAGCTCAGCGGCCGGCTCGACCCGGCCGTCGACGTCCCGGTGTACGACATCGACGGCTTCGACCACCCGGCGTCGACCGTCGCCGACCTCCACCGCCGGGGCCGCAAGGTCATCTGCTACCTCTCCACCGGCGCCTGGGAGGACTTCCGCCCCGACGCCGCCGACTTCCCGAAGGCCCTCCTCGGGAGGGGCAACGGCTGGGAGGGCGAGCGCTGGCTCGACATCCGCCGCACCGACCTCCTCGCGCCCCTCGTGGCGAAACGCCTCGACATGTGCCGGGACAAGGGCTTCGACGCCGTCGAACCCGACAACATGGACGGCTACGCGAACCGCACCGGCTTCCCCCTGACCGCCGCCGACCAGCTCCGCTACAACCGCCTCGTCGCCGGAATGGCCCACGAGCGGGGCCTCGCGGTCGGCCTCAAGAACGACCTGGACCAGATCCCGCAGCTGCTCCCGGACTTCGACTTCGCGGTCGACGAGCAGTGCGCGGAGTACGACGAGTGCGGCCGTCTCACCCCGTTCGTCGCGGCGGGCAAGGCCGTCTTCCACGTCGAGTACGAGCTGACGACGGACCAGTTCTGCCCCCGGGCCCGGAAGCTGGGCCTCAGCTCCCTGCGGAAGCGGTACGAGCTCGATGCCTGGCGCCAAGCCTGTTAGCCGGCCGACCCCAGCGTCAGCGCGATCAGGGTCGCCGTCGCCGCCGTCTCCTCCACCGCGCCGAACACGTCGCCCGTCACCCCGCCGAAGCGCCGCACGCACCGGCGGAGCAGCAGCGCCGCCGCGCCGAGGCCCGCGCCGACCGCCAGGACGTCGCGGACGGCGTCGTACGGGGAGAGCAGGAGGCCCGTCGCGGCGCCGAGGACCAGGACCAGGGCGGTCGTGAGGGTCGCGGAGCGGGTCGGGACCGTCGCGGCGACGATCGCGCCGAGGCCCTCGGGGCGGGCCGCCGGGACGCCGTGACGGGACGCGTGGGTGAGGGCGAGGCGGGCCACGGTGGCGGCGAGGGCCGCGCCGACGGTGCCGCGCTCCCAGCCCTCCCCGTACAGCTCGTACAGCGCGGCGACCTGGGCGAGCAGGACGAGGACCAGGGCGATGACGCCGAACGGGCCGATGTCCGACTGCTTCATGATGCGCAGCGCGTCCTCGGCCGGCTTGGCGCTGCCGAGGCCGTCGGCGGTGTCCGCGAGGCCGTCGAGGTGGAGGCCCCGGGTGAGCAGGGCGGGGACGGCGGTGGTGACGACGGCCGCGAGCAGCGGCCCCGAGCCGAGCAGCAGGAACGCCGCGCCGGCCGCGGCGGAGCACAGCCCGACGGCCAGCCCCGCGAGCGGGGCGCTGAGCATGCCGGCGCGCGCCGCGTCCCGGTCCCAACGGGTGATGCGGGCGGGGAACACGGTGAGGGTGCCGAAGGCGAAACGCAGGCCGTCCATCCGGGCAGGGTAATCGCCGCCTCCGAACGGTAGATTGCGCATATCTCCCATATCGGAAGCGGGTGGCATGGGTCACTGGTTCTCCCGGAACATCGTCGAGCCGGGCAAGCTCCCGACGCTGCTCGCTCTGACCTCCTTCGTCCTGACATTCCTGGTCACCCGTACCGTCACCCGGCTCATCCGGGCGGGGAAGGGACCCTTCCGGAACGTCTCCTCCGGGGGCGTCCACATCCATCACGTCGTGCCGGGCGTCGTCCTCACCGTCCTCGGCGGATTCGGCGCGGTGGCCAGTGACCGGCACGGCGTCGGCGCGGCCGTCTTTGCCGTCGTCTTCGGGATCGGCGCCGGGCTCGTCCTGGACGAGTTCGCGCTCATCCTCCACCTCGACGACGTGTACTGGACGGACGAGGGCCGCAAGAGCGTCGAGGTCGTCGTCCTCACCGCGGCCCTGGTCCTGCTGACGCTGAGCGGCTTCTCGCCGCTCGGCGTCGACGACATGACGGCGGAGGAGCGCCAGGACCGGGCGGCCTTCATCCTCACCGTCGCGCTGAACTTCCTCATCGTCCTGATCACCCTGATGAAGGGGAAGGCCCGGATGGCCGTGTTCGGGACCCTGATCCCGTTCGTGGCGATCATCGGCGCCGTCCGGCTGGCCCGCCCCGGCTCCTGGTGGTCCCGGCGCCTCTACGGCCGCCGCCACCGCGCCAGGGCCCGCTCCCGGATCCGTGCCTACCGTCACGACAAGCGCTGGACCAAGGTGCGCCGCCGCCTTCAGGACCTGATCGGCGGCTTCCAGGAGCGCGTGCCCGGCCGGGGCTCGACGCCGTCCTGACCCCGCCCCCGCCGGGCCCGGACCGCGATCAGGACGAGGACGGCGGCGATCGCCGCGATGTGCTCCTTGCCCGCCAGGTTCGCCTTGACCGCCACCTCGATCACCATCGCGAGCACCACCAGCGCGGCCGTCCACCGCGCCCCGTACCGCCAGCAGACGTAGACGGCCAGGCCCACCACGGCCGCCGAGGGGCCGGTGTCGACGACCTGCGCGTCGGAGGCGGGCAGCCCGAAGGGACCGTCCGGGCCGAGGGCGATGCCCACGCGCGCGTAGAGCGTGCCGGCCAGCGTCGCCAGATAGGCGACGGCGAGCGTCCGCCACCGCCCGAGGCAGATCTCGGCGATCCCGAACACCAGCAGGACCTGCGCGAGGGCGCCCCAGACGGGCAGGTCGAGCGCGGGCACGAACAGCGACGGCGGCGTCCGCAGCAGCGCGAGCCACAAGGGGTCCTCGGCCCGTACGGAACCGATGTCCTGGACCGGCTGGTAGCCCCAGTCCTGGTTCTGCACGAGCTGGAACAGGGCGGTCAGGCAGACGGCGGCCAGCGTCATCGGGACCGCCCTCCACCTCCTGGTGACGAGCGCCGTCCGCACGGTGGTGAACAGCGGCCCCCACTCGCGGCGGGCGACATCCCGCAGGGCTGCTCTCAACGCCCGCTCTCCAGGTGCCTGCGGTGCATCCACTTCGGCAGACCGGGGGCCTCCAGGAAGCCCTCGGCCCGCCCGGCGGCGAGGCCGATGCGCAGCAGGTCCGCACTCTTCTCGAAGAGCATGAATCGGGGCTCCCAGATCGGTCGGTACTTGGCGTTGGCGCGGTACAGCGACTCGATCTGCCACCAGCGGGAGAAGAAGCTGAGCAGTGAACGCCACGTGCGCAGCACGGGTCCCGCCCCGAGCTTCGAGCCACGTTCGAAGACGGAGCGGAACATCGCGAAGTTGAGCGAGACCTGAGTGATCCCGATCTCCCTGGCCCGCTGGAGGAGTTCGATGACCATGAACTCCATCAGGCCGTTCTCGGAGTCCCGGTCACGGCGCATCAGATCCAGCGAGAGCCCCTTCGGGCCCCAGGGGACGAAGGACAGCACGGCCCGCAGCGCACCCTGCGCGTCGGTGCACTCCAGCATCACGCAGCGGCCGTCCCGGGGATCGCCCAGCCGGCCGAGCGCCATCGAGAAACCGCGCTCGGTGGCCCCGTCCCGCCAGTCGTCCGCCTTGCGCAGCAGCTCGGCCATCTCCTCGGCGGGGATCTCCTCGTGGCGCCGGATCCGGACCTCGTACCCGGCCCGCTTGACCCGGTTGAAGGCCTGTCGGACCGTCCGCATCGCCCGGCCGTCCAGGGTGAACTCGTCGGTCTCCACGATCGCCTCGTCGCCCAGCTCCAGGGCGTCCAGGCCGTGCCGGGCGTAGATCATCCCGGCCTCCTCGCTCGCGCCCATCACCGCCGGGATCCAGCCGTGCTCGCGCGCCTCGGCGAGCCAGGGCTCGATGGCGCCCGGCCAGGCCTCCGGGTCGCCGATCGGGTCGCCGGAGGCGAGCGAGACGCCGCCGACCACCCGGTAGGCGATGGCCGCCTTCTCGCTCGGCGACCACACGACGCTCTTCTCGCGGCGCAGCGCGAAGTAGCCGAGCGAGTCGCGCTCGCCCTGCTTGTCGAGCAGGAGCCGCAGCCGCTCCTCGTCCTCCTCGGTCAGCGGGTCGACGGCACGCCGGGAGCGGAAGGCGGCGAAGAGCACCGCGAAGAGCAGCAGCGTCGACAGGACGTTGATGGTGACGTCGACCCAGCCCGGGGGGTTGATCCCGGCGAACCGGGAGTCGTCGGAGGCCAGCGTGACCAGCCGCATCAGGCCGTACTTCCAGCGTTCGAGGAAGGTGGAGTGGCCGGTGGAGTCGTTGGTGACGGTCACCAGGAGGGCGGCGAGCAGCGAGGTGACGAGCAGTCCGCCGACCGCCACCCCGGCCGCGAGCCTGGGGTTGGAGCGGTCGCCCTTCGCGTAGAACTCCTTGCGCCCGAGCAGCAGCGCGAGGACGAACGCGGCGGTGAGGCCCAGCGAGATCCAGTTCTGCGCGTGCTGCCGGATCTCCGGGAAGAGCATCACGAGGGCGAAGAGCAGCAGGAAGAGCCCGCTGAGCACCAGGTTGAGGATCCACGCGGCCCGCTTGCGGCGCCGCATGGTGATCGCCAGGAAGAGCGTGAAGACGCCCGGGGCGAAGCCGGCGGTGAGCATGTACGGGGTGAAGTAGTCGTCCTCGTTGTGGCGGCGCAGGTCGTTGCCGAACGAGACCCACACGGCGCTCAGGAAATTGATGAACGTGACGACACGCAGGTACCAGACGGCGAAGGCGGCGGCGCGCCGCGAACGGGCGGTCGTGCTCCGGGGTGCTGCATCGGCAGACAAGCGGACTTCTCCCATGAAAAGCGATCATATGGGGCAGTGCTTGCGGTATGGAGACGCCCGGGGCGGTCACGCGCGTCGCACGCGACCGCCCCGGAGGCGACCGTTCCCTTCCGTCCGCGCTCAGGCCTCCGCGGCGCCGTCGGCCTCGCCGGTGTTCGGGTCCGGACGCTCGGGCAGCTCCGCGGCGAACGCCGCAGCGGCCTGAACGAGGGGAAGTGCGAGCAATGCCCCGGTTCCCTCACCCACATGGACGCCGTGATCGAGCAGGGGGTTGAGCGCCATCCGGTCCAGGGCCTTCGCCTGCGCCGGCTCCCCGCTCACCTGGCCCGCCAGCCACCAGTCCGGCGCCCGGAACGCCGCCCGCTGCGCCACCAGCGCACAGGCCGCGCCCACCACGCCGTCCAGGATCACCGGCATCCGCCGCACCGAGGCCTGCAGCAGGAACCCGGTCATCGCCGCCAGGTCCGCCCCGCCGACCGCCGCGAGCAGCTCCAGCTGGTCGCCCAGGACCGGCCGGGCCCGCCGCAGCGCGTCCCGGATCGCCGCGCACTTGCGCATCCACGCCAGGTCGTCGATCCCGGCACCGCCCCGACCGGTCACCACCGAGGCGTCCGTCCCGCACAGCGCCGCGATCAAAGTGGCCGCCGGGGTCGTCCCGCCGACGCTCAGGTCCCCGAGCACCACCAGATCGGTGCCGGAGTCCGCCTCCTCGTCGGCGATCGCGACGCCGAGCCGGACCGCCGCCTCGGTCTCCTCGACCGTCAGCGCGTCCGCCACGTCGATCCGGCCGCTGCCGCGCCGCACCCGGTGCCGCACCACCTCGGCGGGCAGCAGCTCCGGGTCGCAGTCCAGACCGGCGTCCACGACCCGCACCGGCACGTCCATCGAGCGGGCGAGGACGGCCACCGGGCTCGCCCCGTCGAGCACCGCGCGCACCAGCTCGTGCGCCGTGCCCGCCGCGCGGCCCGACACGTCGAGCGAGGCCACCCCGTGGTCGCCCGCGAACAGCACGACCTTCGGCTGCTCGATCGCCCGCACCTCGACCGAGGCCTGCGCCGCGGACAGCCACTCGCCCAGTTCGTCCAGCCGCCCGAGCGCCCCCGGCGGCACGGTCAGCCGCTCCCTGCGCTCCTCGGCGTCACGCCGTATCCCGCCGTCGGGGCGCTCGATCAGATCGGAGAAGTCGTCCAGGTTCAAGGGTTCCGCCTAGTGACAGGTCAGCGAGGGCCATCAGCGATCGGAACCCTACCCGCGCAGTACGAGCGCCTGGCCCGCGACCACGAGGACGACCTCCTCGCACTCCTCCGCGAAGGACGCGTTCAGCCGGCCCAGCTCGTCCCGGAACCGGCGGCCCGCCGCCGTCGCCGGCACCACCCCGGAGCCGACCTCGTTCGTCACCGCCACGACCGTGCGGCGCGTCGCCCGCACCGCCGCCACCAGCTCCGCCGTCCGCTCCCGCAGCGCCGCCCGCCCGCCGTTCGCCCAGGTCTCGTCGTCCCACGCGCCCACCCGGTCCATGGCGTCCGTCAGCCACAGCGACAGACAGTCGACGAGCAGCGCCGGACCGTCCTCCACGAGCAGCGGCACGAGCTCGCAGGTCTCGGCCGTGCGCCACGAACCGGGCCGCCGCTCCCGGTGCAGCCCGACCCGCTCGGCCCACTCCGGGTCGCCCTCCCGGGTGCCGCCCGTCGCCACGTACAGCACCTCGGGGAAGGTCTCCAGGCGCCGCTCGGCCTCCACCGACTTCCCCGACCGGGCCCCGCCCGTCACCAGGGTCCGCCGGGGCACCTCCGGCAGCTCGTGGTAGTCGCCGACGTACAGCGTCGTCCCGTCCGGCACCGCCCGCGCCCCCGCCGCCGCGAGCCGCCGGTCCAGCTCGGCGCCCGTCGGCACGTCGTGGTCCAGGTGCACCGCGACCACCTCGGTGGCCGGGCCCACCGCCCCGGCCGCCCGCAGCCGGGCCAGCCCGTCGGGCCGCCCGGTCACATCGGCGACGACCATGTCGTACGGATCGCGGTGCTCGCCCGCGATCCCCGCGGGCGCGCCCCCCGGCGGCAGGTAGAGCAGCCGCTCGCCGTCGGCCGAGGTCACCTCGTACCCGGTCCCCGGGGAGTCCATCGGCACGGCCCGCACCCGGTGCCCGCTGATCAGCGTCAACTCGCGTCCGTCCGGCACCCGCCCGGCCGTCGGAAGCCCGGCGGGCACCTCGACGGCCGGCCCGTCGTGCGGATGGGTGAGCAGCACCTGCCGCACCCCCACCAGCGAATGCCCCGACCGGGCCGCGGCGAGGGCGGCCCCCGGGGTCAGGTCGAGCAGCAGCGCACCGTCCACGAGGAGCGCGGTCGCGGCCCGCGCGCGCGACCCCCGGGAGCGCGCGCACACGGCGCAGGGGCAGTCGGGACGGGGGAGGCCGAGCGGGGCGCCGGTGCCGAGCAGAGTCAGTTCCACCCTCAGATCCTCCCGCGCCGCCGCGAGGCGTGCGCGCCCGGCTACGCTGCGGGCAGGAAACCGATCATCCGGTGAGCTTCAGGAGGCTTGCATGGCATGGACGTGGCGGTTCGAGAAGTCCGACGGCACGGAGGTCGAGCCGGTGGTGACCCCCGAGGAGTTCACCACCCAGGGCGACGCGGAGAGCTGGATCGGCGAGCACTGGCGTGACCTCCTGGGCGGCGGCGCGGACCAGGTGACCCTTTCGGAGGACGGCGCGAAGATCTACGGCCCGATGCCCCTCGACGCGGAGGGCTAGAACACCGGGCGCCGAAGGGGCGCGGGGCCACCCCCCGCGCCCCGTCGCCCGCGGCACCGGTCGGGTCCTACATCTCGCCCAGGGTGACCCGCGCCTTGCGCGCCGCCCCGCCCCGCACGTACCCCACCGTCACCACGTCCCCCGGCTTCATCGAGGCCAGCGCCTCCGAGAGCGACGTGATCGTCGTGACGTCGTCGTCGCCGAGGCGCGTGATCACGTCGCCCGGCTTCAGCCCCGCCCTCCCGGCCGCCCCGTCCGCCGGCGCCTCGACCACCGCGACGCCCGCCGGTTCGTAGCCGTCGTTCAGGACCGTGCGGCCGGTGATGTCGAGGGCCGCCCGCCCCGAGTCCGTCACCCTGCCGTTCCTGACGATCTGGTCCGCGATCGTCCGCACCATCGACGCGGGGATCGCGAAACCGATGCCGGGCGCCGAGCCGCCGCCCAGCTCGGGGTCGGTCGCGGCGAGCGTGGGGATGCCGATGACCTCGCTGTCGAGGTTCACGAGGGCGCCCCCGCTGTTCCCGGGGTTGATCGCCGCCGACGTCTGGACCATGTTCCCGATGGTCGCGCCGGTGCCGCCGCCGGTCCGTCCCTCGCTGACCGTCCGGCCGGTCGCCGAGACGATGCCCTGGGTCACGCTGCCGGACAGGCCCAGCGGGGAGCCCATCGCGAGCACGATCTGCCCCATGTCGACGGTGGCGGAGTCGCCGAACTTCGCCGCCCTCACCCCCTGCGGCACGCTGTCCAGCTTGAGCACGGCGAGGTCCTGGTCGGGATACGAGAAGACGAGCCGCGCGGTCACGGGCTGCCCGCCGGTGGCCGCCGTGACCTTGAAGCCCTTCTCCTGGCCGACCACGTGCGCGTTGGTGACGACGTGCCCCTCGGCGTCGTACACGACGCCGGAGCCGAGGCTGTTCGCCGCCTCGATCTGCACGACGGACGGCAGGACGTTCCTGATGACGGCCCGGTAGTCGTCCTGGAGTTCGTTGGCGGCGAGCGGCGCCGCCGCCCGGGTGGACCGCTCCGGAGCGGACGCGCCCCCGTCGGCGGAGGTGCAACCGCCGGCCAGCGCGACGGCACAGGCCCCGGCGGTGAGGGGGAGGAGGGCACGACGGGCCCGGGCACGGGCGTGGGCACGGGAGACGTCCATGTCCGGAGTATCCGATTGCGCCCCGTCCCCGGCCCGGCGAGCGCACCCGATCAGGGGTGCGCGACCCCCCGCTCGGTCAGCCCCGCACCCCGCACAGGTGCAGCAGCGCCGCGAGCCGCCGGTACGGCTCCGTGCGCCCGGCCCGGTCCTCGGCGGCGAGCAGCCGCTCCAGCTCCTCGGCGGCGGGCAGGCCCGCGTCGGCGGGGACGTCGTCCGTGAAGACCCGCACCCCGTACCAGGCGTGCAGCGGCGCCGCGATCCCCGCGAGCGTCGCCGTGAGCGCGTCCAGCCGGTCGGCCCGCACCTTCACGCCGTTGTCGTCCGTGTAGACGTCGGAGTCGAAGGCCCCGAGCGCCCCGGACCAGTCCCCGGCGAGCCCCGGCCGCATCGCCAGGGCCTCCGCGTTCCGTACCACCAGGGACAGCAGGCCGCCGGGCGCCAGCATCCGGGCCAGGCCCGCGAGCAGCGCGTCGGGCTCGTCCGCGTACATCAGCACGCCGTGGCAGAGGACCACGTCGAAACTGCCGGGCAGGAAGTGCACCCCGGTCTCGCGCCCGTCGCCCTCGATCAGCCGGACCCGCTCACGGATCCCGGCGGGCTCCGTCGCCAGCGACTCCCGCGCCGCCTTGAGGAGCTCCGGATCGGCCTCCAGACCGGTCACGGTGTGCCCGGCCCGGGCGAGGCGCAGGGCCTGGACGCCCTGCCCCATGCCCGCGTCGAGGATCCGCAGGCGCTGGCCCACGGGATAGCGGGCGGTTATCTGCTCGTCGAGCTGACGGGCGACGATCTCCTGCCGGATGGTGTCGCGCAGCCCGCCGGGACCGGCGGGCCAGTGCGCGACGACGGGCAGCACCGGGCCGCCCGACCTCGACGTGGCCTCGCCGAACGCGCGCCCGTCGAACTCCGAGCTGTCGGCGCTCAGGGTCGCTCTCCGCGCTTGACCTGCGGCTTCGGCAGACGCAGTCGGCGCATCTGGAGCGTGCGCATCAGGCCGTACGCGATGGCACCGCGCTTCGGCTCGTTCGGGAAGCGCTCGTTCAGCTGCTTCCGCAGACGGAGCCAGATGCCGATCGAGTCGATGACGATCAGGATGATCACACCGAGCCACAGCAGCAGGGAGATGTTCTGCAGCGCCCGGTTGGCGTTGCCGAACAGCGACAGCACGAGGATCACCACGGCCATCGGCAGGAAGAACTCGGCGATCGCGAACCGCGAGTCGACGAAGTCGCGCACGAAGCGGCGCACCGGCCCCTTGTCGCGGGCGGGCAGGTAACGCTCGTCGCCACTGGCCAGCGCCTCGCGCTGCCGGGCCAGGTCCGAGCGGCGTGCGTCGCGCTGGCGCTTGGCGGCCTCCTTGCGGTCGGTCGGCACCGTCGCGGCGCGCCGGCGCTGGGACTGCGCGTCGCTCCGCTTCGGGGTCGGGCGGCCCTTGGGGGCCTCGGGGTCGCGGGGCTGCTTGGTGGAGAGGTCCGCCGTCACCTTGTCGGTGGGGGCCTTCTCGTCCTTCGAACGGCTACGGAACACAAAACCCAAGGGTACGGGGTGGCGGGCATGAACCTCGTGCGGGCCGGGAACGATCCGCTAACAGACGGCGTCTTCGGGCGTACGTACGTGAGGACGGGCGCGGTCTCCCCCGAGACCCACCTACTCCCTGCGCGGGAGGGAGCACCGCCCGCAGTCGTCCTTGGGGAGGAGCGCATCCCGCTCCGAACAGTGCGGTAATGGAGACAGGGCCCGTACTGTGGATCCTGTCGAAGAGCTGGAGCCGAAGTCCGTCAGAAGGGGGCGCGCGAAGCCCATGAGCGGTGTCATGAAGCGTATGGGGATGATCTTCCGCGCGAAGGCGAACAAGGCCCTTGACCGGGCCGAGGATCCGCGCGAGACGCTCGATTACTCCTACCAGAAGCAGTTGGAGCTGCTGCAGAAGGTGCGGCGGGGCGTCGCCGACGTCGCCACCTCCCGCAAGCGGCTCGAACTCCAGCTGAACCAGCTGCAGGGCCAGTCCGCCAAGCTGGAGGACCAGGGCCGCAAGGCGCTGGCGCTCGGCCGCGAGGACCTGGCGCGCGAGGCGCTGTCCCGGCGGGCCGCGCTCCAGCAGCAGGTCAGCGACCTGGAGGTGCAGCACCAGACGCTGCAGGGCGAGGAGGAGAAGCTCACCCTCGCCGCCCAGCGCCTCCAGGCCAAGGTGGACGCCTTCCGCACCAAGAAGGAGACCATCAAGGCGACCTACACGGCGGCCCAGGCGCAGACCCGGATCGCCGAGTCGTTCTCCGGCATCTCGGAGGAGATGAGCGACGTCGGCCTGGCGATCCAGCGGGCCGAGGACAAGACCGCCCAGCTCCAGGCGCGCGCGGGCGCGATCGACGAGCTGCTCGCCTCGGGCGCCCTGGACGACCAGTCCGGGCTCGCGAAGGACGACATCCAGGCGGAGCTGGACCGGCTGTCCGGCGGCACGGACGTCGAGCTGGAGCTCCAGCGGATGAAGGCCGAGCTGGCCGGGGGCTCCTCGGCGCAGCAGCAGGCCATCGAGGGCGGTGGCGCGGCCGCGCCGCAGGACCGCACCCAGCAGCAGTCCCACCCGCGCTTCGAGAAGTAGGCGACAGACAGGACGCGTCATGATCGTACGGATCATGGGGGAGGGCCAGTGGAAGCTGGCCGACAGCCACTTCGTCGAGCTGAACAGGCTCGACGACGAGCTGCTCGAAGAGATGCAGGCGGGGGACGAGGAAGGGTTCCGGCGCACGCTGTGCGCCCTCCTCGACGCGGTCCGGCGGCTCGGCGAGCCACTGCCGGACGCTGCGCTGGAGCCTTCGGAGCTGATCCTCCCGGCTCCGGAGGCGAGCCTGGACGAGGTCCGCGAGATGCTCTCCGAAAACGGCCTCATCCCCGGCTGACCCCTCCCGCCGAGGGGTTGCCCACCCCTCTGCGGGCTGCGCCCGCCGGTCCCCCGTTGTGGGCTGCGCCCACCCACCCCCCCGTTGTGGGCAACTGTTCCGCTGGGGCGAAGGGGATCCCCCCTGCTCGAGCGAAGCCGAGAGCTTGGGGGACCCCCTCGCCCAGCGGGATGATTGCCCACAACGGGGGCGGGCGGGGGGCACCGCCCCGCCGGGCGCGGCCCACACGGCGGGCGGGCCCACCGGGAGGCGGGAGCGCACCGCCCCACAGGGCGCCGCCCCGTACCGTTGTCTCCCGTGACCTCCACCGGCACCCTCCACGCCCGCCTCCGTGACCGGTTCCGCGCGCATCCGCTCGCCTTCGACGCGGTGATCGCCGCCGGCTCGCTCGTCGCCATGGTCGCCGGGTCGTTCACCGACCCGCACGGCAGCCCGGACGGGCCGACCTTCGGGGACCGCACCCCCGACGTGTGGAGCGTGCTCATCATGATCGCGGGCGCCGTCGCCCTGGTGTGGCGCCGGCGGAACCCCTTCGCGGTGCTCTCCTTCACCGTGGCGATCAGCCTCGTCGAGCTGGTCGACGAGAACCGGCCCGCCCCGATCGCGATGAGCGCCGTCGTCGCGCTCTACACGGTCGCCTCCCGCACCGACCGGCCCACCACCTGGCGGGTCGGCCTCGCCACGATGGCCGCGCTCACCGCCGCGGCCATGGCCTTCGGCCCGACCCCCTGGTACGCCCAGGAGAACCTCGGCGTCTTCGCCTGGACCGGGATGGCGGCGGCGGCCGGGGACGCCGTCCGCAGCCGCAGGGCCTTCGTGGACGCCATCCGGGAGCGGGCCGAGCGGGCCGAACGGACCCGCGAGGAGGAGGCCGGGCGGCGGGTCGCCGAGGAGCGGCTGCGGATCGCCCGCGACCTGCACGACGTCGTCGCCCACCACATCGCGCTGGTGAACGTGCAGGCCGGGGTCGCCGCCCACGTCATGGACAAGCGCCCCGACCAGGCCAAGGAGGCCCTCGCGCACGTCCGCGAGGCCAGCCGCTCCGCCCTGGACGAACTGCGCGCCACCGTCGGCCTGCTGCGCCAGTCCGGCGACCCGGAGGCCCCCACCGAGCCCGCCCCGGGCCTCGCGGTCCTCGACGGGCTGCTCGACAGCTTCCGCAAGGCCGGCCTCCCCGTCGCCCTGGCCCGCGCCGACGAGGGCCTGACGCTGCCGGCGACCGTCGACCTCGCCGCGTACCGGATCGTGCAGGAGGCCCTGACCAACGTGCGCAAGCACGCGGGGCCGGACGCGAAGGCCGAGGTGAGCATCGTCCGGGTGGGCCGTACGGTCGAGATCACCGTCCTCGACGACGGTGCCCCCCGGACCGTCCCGCCGCAGGCCGTCGAGCGGCCCCCGGTCGGCGGCCACGGGCTGCTCGGCATGCGCGAGCGGGTCGGCGCGCTCGGCGGCACCCTCACCGCGGCCCCCCGTTACGGCGGCGGCTTCCGCGTCCAGGCGATACTGCCGGTGACGTCCCGCACGGGGGAGGACCGCGCATGACCATTCGCGTACTGCTCGCCGACGACCAGGCCCTGCTCCGCAGCGCCTTCAAGGTCCTCGTGGACTCCGAGCCCGACATGGAGGTCGTCGGGGAGGCGCCCGACGGCGACGGGGCGGTCGCGCTGGCCCGCTCCACGCGGCCCGACGTCGTGCTGATGGACATCCGCATGCCGGGCACCGACGGCCTCGCCGCCACCCGGACGATCACGGCGGATCCCGAGCTGGCCGACGTACGGATCGTCATGCTGACCACCTTCGAGGTCGACGAGTACGTCGTGCAGTCGCTGCGCGCCGGCGCCTCCGGCTTCCTCGGCAAGGGCGCCGAGCCGGAGGAGCTGCTCGGCGCGATCCGGATCGCCCACGCCGGAGAGGCGCTGCTGTCCCCGGCCGCCACCAAGGGCCTGATCGCCTCCTTCCTCGCGCAGGGCGGCCGGGACGCGGACACCGGCGACGCGGTCGGCGGCGCCCGCACCGAGCGGCTCTCCGCGCTCACCGCCCGGGAGCGCGAGGTCCTCGTCCTCGTCGCGGGCGGCCTGTCGAACGACGAGATCGCCGAGCGGCTCGACGTCAGCCCGCTCACCGTGAAGACGCACGTCAACCGGACCATGGCCAAGCTCGGCGCCCGCGACCGGGCCCAGCTGGTGGTCACCGCCTACGAGTCCGGTCTCGTACGCCCCCGGGTGGAGTGAGCGCGTACTCCAGACGCGGTATGCGCGGCATAAGGATCTGGGCCCGGGGGCCGAGGATTTCCGGCCGGGGATGGCAGATCGTATGAGTGGGGGGCACCTCCGGCGGATCCACCGGGTCCGGGCCGGGGTCTTGGCTGCTCCCGCCTGTCGACGAGTACGCCACAGAAGAGAGACCCCATGTCCTGGCTGTCCAGATTCAGCCTCGCGCAACGGGCCCTGATCGGGCTGATGTCCATCGTCGCGATCGTGTTCGGGGCGATCGCGATCCCGCAGCTGAAGCAGCAGTTGTTCCCCTCGATCGAGCTGCCCATGGTCTCGGTCCTCGCCCCGTACCAGGGCGCCTCTCCCGATGTGGTCGAGAAGCAGGTCGTCGAGCCGCTGGAGGACAACCTCAAGGCCGTCGACGGCCTCAAGTCGGTCACCTCCACCGCCTCCGAGGGCATGGCCGTCGTCATGGCCTCCTTCGACTACGGCGACGAGTCGACGAAGCAGCTCGTCGCCGACGTCCAGCAGGCCGTGAACCGGGCCCGCGCCCAGCTGCCCGACACGGTCGACCCGCAGGTGATCGCCGGTTCGACGGACGACATGCCCACCGTCGTCCTCGCCGCCGCCTCGGACAAGGACCCGCAGGCCCTCGCCGACCAGCTGGAGCGGACCGTCGTGCCCGCCCTGGAGGACATCGCGGGCGTCGGCCAGGTCTCCGTCAGCGGCGCCCAGGACCTCCAGGTCTCCGTCACCCCGGACGAGCGGAAGCTCGCCGCGGCCGGGCTCAACACGATGAGGCTCGCCGAGGCCCTGCGCTCCGGCGGCGCCACGATGCCGGCCGGCGCCTTCGCGGAGGCCGGGAAGTCCCGCACGATCCAGGTCGGCGGCGGCTACACCTCGCTGCGGCAGATCGAGGACCTGCGCATCCCGGCGGCCGTCCCCGGCAAGGGCAGGGCGGTCCGCCTCGGCGACGTCGCCACCGTGAAGCAGGAGGAGTCCCCGCGCACCTCCCTCACGCGGACGAACGGCAAGCCCAGCCTCGCCGTGTTCGCCACCATGGACAAGGACGGCAGCGCCGTCGCGATCTCCGACGCCGTCGAGAAGAAGCTGCCCGAGCTGCGCCGCGACCTCGGCGCCGGCGCCGAGCTGACCGTGGTCTCCGACCAGGGACCGGCCGTCGCCAAGGCCGTCTCCGGCCTGACCACTGAGGGCGCGCTCGGCCTCGTCATGGCCGTCCTGGTGATCCTGGTCTTCCTCGCGTCGATCCGCTCGACCCTGGTGACCGCGGTCTCCATCCCGCTCTCGGTCGTCCTCGCCCTCATCGTGCTGTGGACCCGGGACCTCTCGCTGAACATGCTGACGCTCGGCGCGCTCACCATCGCCATCGGCCGGGTCGTCGACGACTCGATCGTGGTCCTGGAGAACGTCAAGCGGCACCTGGGCTACGGCGAGGAGCGCCAGAGCGCCATCCTCACCGCGGTCCGCGAGGTGGCGGGCGCCGTCACCTCCTCGACCCTCACCACCGTCGCCGTCTTCCTGCCGATCGGTCTGACCGGCGGCATGATCGGCGAGCTGTTCGGCTCGTTCTCGCTGACGGTCACGGCGGCCCTGCTCGCCTCGCTGCTCGTCTCCCTGACCGTGGTCCCGGTGCTCTCGTACTGGTTCCTGCGCGCCCCCAAGGGCACCCCGGAGGACCTGGCGGAGGCCCGCAGGCTGGCCGAGGAGAAGGAGGAGAAGAGCCGCCTCCAGCGCCTGTACGTCCCGGTCCTGCGGTTCGCGACCCGGCGCCGCCTCATGAGCCTGGCCCTCGCGCTCGTCGTCCTGGTCGTCACCTTCGGCATGGCCCCGTTCCTGAAGACGAACTTCTTCGACCAGGGCGAGCAGGAGGTGCTCAGCATCCAGCAGGAGCTGGAGCCCGGCACCAGCCTGAGCGCCTCCGACGAGGCCGCGAAGAAGATCGAGAAGCTCCTCGCGGACACCGAGGGCGTCAAGGACTACCAGGTCACCGTCGGCTCCTCCGGCTTCATGGCGGCCTTCGGCGGCGCCACCGGCTCCAACCAGGCCTCGTACAAGGTGAGCCTGGACGACTCCGCCTCGTACGAGAAGACGCGCGACGCCATCGAGAAGGGCCTCGACGCGCTCGACGGGGCCGGCGACACCACCATCGCCGCCGGCGACGGCTTCGGCTCCCAGGACCTGCGCGTGGTCGTCAAGGCCGCCGACCCGGAGGTCCTCAAGAAGGCCTCCGAGCAGGTCCGGGGCGCGATCGCCGGGCTGAAGGACGTCACCGACGTCCAGAGCGACCTCTCGCGGTCCGTCCCGCGGATCTCCGTGAAGGCGAACGCCAGGGCGGCCGACGCCGGCTTCGACACCACCTCGCTCGGCGCGGTCGTCGCCCAGGCCGTCCGGGGCACCCCGGCCGCCAAGGCGGTCCTCGACGACAGCGAGCGGGACGTCCTGATCACCTCGGCGCGCCCGGCCACCACCCTGGCCGCGCTCAGGGCGCTGCCGCTCGGCCCGGTGAAGCTGGGCGACGTCGCCACCGTCGAGCTGGTCCCCGGCCCGGTCTCGATGACCCGGATCGACGGGGCGCGCGCCGCGACGATCACGGCCAAGCCGGTCGGTGACAACACCGGCGCGGTGAGCGCCTCCCTGCAGTCGAAGATCAGCGCGCTCGACCTGCCGGAGGGCGCCACCGCGACCATCGGCGGCGTCTCCGAGGACCAGAACGAGGCCTTCCTCAACCTGTTCCTGGCGATGCTCGCGGCCGTCGCGATCGTCTTCATGCTCCTGGTGGCGACCTTCAGGTCGCTGGTCCAGCCGCTGATCCTGCTGGTCTCGATCCCGTTCGCGGCGACCGGTGCGATCGGCCTGCTCGTGGCCACCGGCACGGCGATGGGCGTCCCGGCGATGATCGGCATGCTGATGCTCATCGGCATCGTCGTCACCAACGCGATCGTTCTGATCGACCTGATCAACCAGTACCGGGCGCAGGGCCTGGGCGTCGTCGAAGCGGTGATCGAGGGCGGCCGGCACCGGCTCCGCCCGATCCTGATGACCGCCCTGGCGACGATCTTCGCCCTGCTGCCGATGGCCCTCGGCATCACCGGCGAGGGCGGCTTCATCGCCCAGCCGCTGGCGGTGGTGGTGATCGGCGGTCTGATCACCTCGACGCTGCTGACCCTGCTCCTCGTCCCGACGCTCTACGCGATGGTGGAGCTCCGCAAGGAGCGCCGCGCGAAGAAGAAGGCGGCGAAGCGGGCGGCGAAGTCCGGCGGGGCGCCGGTCCCGCCGCAGTCGAAGGAGGAGCCGGCCACGGTCTGACCCGCACGGGTCCTCGTACGGCACGAGGAAGGGGCGCCCCACGAGCTCGTGGGGCGCCCCTTCCGGCGTACGAACGGGAGAACCGTTACGGCAGAACCGTTACGGCAGGGCCAGCATCCGCTCCAGGGCGAGCTTGGCGAAGCTCTCCGTCTCCTTGTCGACCTGGATCTGGTTGACGAGGTTGCCCTCGGCCAGGGACTCCAGGGTCCACACCAGGTGGGGGAGGTCGATGCGGTTCATGGTCGAGCAGAAGCAGACCGTCTTGTCGAGGAAGACGATCTCCTTGTCCTGGTCGGCGAACCGGTTCGCCAGCCGCCGGACGAGGTTCAGCTCCGTGCCGATGGCCCACTTGGAACCGGCCGGGGCCGCCTCCAGGGTGTTGATGATGTACTCGGTCGAGCCCACGTAGTCCGCGGCGGCGACCACCTCGTGCCTGCACTCGGGGTGGACGAGCACGTTCACGCCCGGGACGCGCTCGCGCACGTCCTCGACCGAGTCCAGCGAGAAGCGGCCGTGCACCGAGCAGTGGCCCCGCCACAGGATCATCTTGGCGGCGCGCAGCTCCTCGACGGTGAGCCCGCCGTTCGGCTTGTGCGGGTTGTACAGCACGCAGTCGTCCAGGGACATGCCCATGTCGCGGACGGCGGTGTTGCGGCCCAGGTGCTGGTCCGGCAGGAAGAGCACCTTCGTCGTGCCGGGCTCCCCCTGCTCGAAGGCCCAGTTCAGGGCCCGCTCGGCGTTGGACGAGGTGCAGATCGTGCCCCCGTGCTTGCCGGTGAAGGCCTTGATGTCGGCCGAGGAGTTCATGTACGAGACGGGCACGACCTGCTCGGCTATGCCGGCCTCGGTCAGCACGTCCCAGCACTCGGCGACCTGCTCGGCGGTGGCCATGTCGGCCATCGAGCAGCCGGCCGCGAGGTCGGGCAGGACGACCTTCTGGTCGTCGCCGGTGAGGATGTCGGCGGACTCGGCCATGAAGTGCACACCGCAGAAGACGATGTACTCGGCCTCGGGCTTGGCGGCGGCGTCGCGCGCGAGCTTGAAGGAGTCACCGGTCACGTCGGCGAACTGGATGACCTCGTCGCGCTGGTAGTGGTGACCGAGCACGAAGACCTTGTCCCCGAGCTTCTCCTTCGCGGCGCGGGCGCGCTCCACGAGGTCCGGGTCGGAGGGCGACGGCAGATCGCCGGGACACTCCACGCCGCGCTCGCTCTTCGGGTCGGCCTCGCGACCGAGCAGGAGCAGGGCGAGCGGCGTCGGCTGGACGTCGAGTTCATGACGGGGTTGGGCCGTGGTCACGTCACGCACCCTTTCTTCGGGGAGCCTTTTCGTCGAAATGACGCTATCTATCATAACCCGCTTCGCGCCCCGGGGACGATGTCCATAGTGTCGATGTGACGAATTCGCTGTCCGCGCTCCCGGACGGGGTGTGCGAGCATGAAAGAGGGAAGACCCCACTCGGCCCGGAATGAATCCGGGGCACCGTCGGTTGCAACCGTCGGCAAGCAGTCTCCGTACACACCGGGAGAGAAGCAGATGTCCGTATCGGACGAGAAGACCACTGTCAGCGACGGCATCCTCCTGTCCGACGCCGCCGCGGCCAAGGTCAAGGCCCTCCTCGAACAGGAAGGCCGCGAGGACCTGGCCCTGCGCGTCGCCGTTCAGCCCGGCGGCTGCTCCGGCCTGCGTTACCAGCTGTTCTTCGACGAGCGCTCGCTCGACGGCGACGTCGTGAAGGACTTCGACGGCGTCAAGGTCGTGACCGACCGCATGAGCGCCCCGTACCTCGGCGGCGCGTCGATCGACTTCGTCGACACGATCGAGAAGCAGGGCTTCACCATCGACAACCCGAACGCCACGGGCTCCTGCGCCTGCGGCGACTCGTTCAGCTGAGTCTGTGCGTGCGTGAGGGCGGCGGCCCCGGGAATGCCCGGGGCCGCCGCCCTCACTCGTGTCCGGGGGCCGTCAGCGCCCCGGCACCGGCTGCCCGCTCGCCGCGTCGACCACCGGCCGCCCGCCCAGCGGACCCCGGAGCTCCACGGTCAGCGTGATCTCCTTGGCGACCGCGATGCACGCCCGCCCGGGGTCGGACTTCTCGTCGATCCGCACGGCCACCTCCTCCGGCGACTCCACCGCCTTCGCGGTGTACGTGCTGCACACCCCGCCCCAGAAGGTGACCGACAGCTTCCGGCCGTCCTCCGCCGCCCGGTACGACTCGATCCGCCGGGCCGGCGCCGTGCCCTCGTCCGGCGAGGGCTTCACCGGCGGCGCCAGGTACTCCGGGGCGACCGCCGTCTCCGTCACCGTGTACGGCGCCGCGTCCACCGGGTCCGCCGTGAACAACCACGCCGGTACGAGCACCCGCTCGCCCGCCACGTCCTGCGCGGCCAGACCGAACACCGCGCCCGTCACCGGGACCTCGGTCGGCGGAGCCGTGTCCACGGCGGACCGGCAGGGCGCGGCCGGGTCGGTCCTCCCGCTCCCGTCGACCGGCGCGGGGCCGACCTTCCCGCTCCCGTCGACCGGCGCGGTGCCGCCCCCGCCGCTTCCCTCGACCCCGGCCGGCGGGTCCGTCGCACAGCCGCCGATGCCGACCGGGCCGGTGCCCTTCGCGTCCTCGTTCAGCTCCGCGAGCGCCTTCGCCGCCCCGATCACCGGGTACGTGTCACCCTTCACCGGCTCCTTCAGCGTCCCGCTCCCGGCCACCGCCCGGCCGTCCGGACCGATCTGGAGCCCCGTCGACCAGCCGTGGGTCGGCAGCCCGTCCACCACCGGATCGGCGTTGACCACCCGTACCGAACCGTTGATCACCTGGGTCGCCGTCACCTTCGCGTCGTCCTGGCCCAGGGCCTTCAGGACGGGGGCGGCCGCCGCCTTCGCCGCCGCCTCGCTCACCGGCGAACCGCCGCGCGGGGGCCGCGCCTCTCCCGGCGGGGGGCACGCCCTGCCCTTGAGGCAGGCGTCGCCGACCGGGCCGCCGTCGTACCAGGAGTACGTCCAGTTCCCCGGGGCCGCCTTCGCCACGTCCAGGCGCGGACCCCGACCGTCCTTCTCCGGCCGGATCGTCCAGACGTCCCCGACCGCCACGGGCCGGCCCTCGATCCCGAGCACCTCGGCCAGCCTGGTCACCTCCGCCGAGGTGACCAGGCCCTCGGGCCGGTGGACCGCGGCCGAGGAGGGCCCTTGGGGGAGTGGGCCCTTGGACTTGTAGACCGTCCCGTGCGCGCCGCCGCTCGGATCCGGCTCACCGGGGGCGATCCCGGGACCGCCGTCCGTTCCGCCGCCCGCAACGCCGCCACCGGCCTCCAGGGCCAGGGGCGGCGGCGACCCGGCCGCGTCGGCGGCCTTCCCGGCCGCCCCGGCCGGCGTGGCCCCGCCGGACGCCGTGGCGGCCAGATAGACGCCACCGCCCCCGGCGAGCAGGACACCCGCCGCCACCGAGGCGGCCAGGACGTTCCGCCGCCTCCGCACGTTCTCCGTACCGCTCACCGCAACGCTCCCTCGTCTCGACCGGACGCCGATGGGACGGAGCGGACGCGCGGACGGTTCCGTCCGTCAGCCGCCGTACTCGACGGTGGCGTCGATCAGCCGGGCCGAGGCCGCCGGAACGACGACCCCGTGGATCGACGCGGGGGAGACCCGAACGGGGTCCGGGCCGTCCGGAGCCACCCAGTGGGGAGCCATCCGGGCGCCGTCCCCGCGCAGCTGGGCGAGGCTCAACTCGGACTCGTGACGCTCACGGGGAGCGGGGTACGTGGTCATGGGCGCACCGTATGCACCGCACCGCCCCGGGGAAAAGCCCTACTCTGGGGTAGTTTCCACTGTTCGGCAGGACGCCCCCCACCCGGTAGCGTGAACTGTCGTTCTCTCCGCCGCCCGTCACCACCTCCGTTCGAGCGCCCCGCGCGCCCCTACTGAATTCCGCAGGAGCACCCAGCCGTGCGTATCGCAGTCACCGGCTCCATCGCCACCGACCACCTGATGACCTTCCCCGGCCGGTTCGCCGACCAGCTCGTGGCCGACCAGCTCCACACGGTGTCCCTCTCCTTCCTCGTCGACAACCTGGACGTCCGCCGGGGAGGCGTCGCCGCCAACATCTGCTTCGGCATGGGGCAGCTCGGCAGCCGCCCCCTCCTGGTCGGCGCGGCCGGCTTCGACTTCGACGAGTACCGCGCCTGGCTCGACCGGCACGGCGTCGACACCGACTCGGTGCGCATCTCCGAGGTCCTGCACACCGCCCGCTTCGTCTGCACCACCGACAAGGACCACAACCAGATCGGCTCCTTCTACACCGGCGCGATGAGCGAGGCCCGGCTGATCGAGCTCAAGGCCGTCGCCGACCGCGTGGGGGGCCTCGACCTGGTCCTCATCGGCGCCGACGACCCCGAGGCGATGCTCCGCCACACGGAGGAGTGCCGGACCCGGTCCATCCCCTTCGCCGCCGACTTCTCGCAGCAGATCGCGCGCATGGACGGCGAGGAGATCCGCACCCTCCTCGACGGCGCCACCTACCTCTTCTCCAACGAGTACGAGAAGGGCCTCATCGAGTCCAAGACCGGCTGGACCGAGGCGGAGATCCTCTCCCGCGTCGGCCACCGCGTCACCACGCTCGGCTCGCGCGGCGTGCGCATCGAGCGGGTCGGCGAGACCCCCATCGAGGTCGGCTGCCCCGAGGAGACGGCCAAGGTCGACCCCACCGGCGTCGGCGACGCCTTCCGCGCGGGCTTCCTCACGGGCCTGTCCTGGGGCGTCGGGCTGGAGCGGGCGGCGCAGGTCGGCTGCATGCTGGCGACGCTGGTGATCGAGACGCTGGGGACGCAGGAGTACACGCTGCGGCGGGCGAACTTCATGGAGCGGTTCACGAAGGCGTACGGCGAAGAGGCGGCCACGGAGGTCCAGTCCCACCTCCTCTGACCCCACCCCCGCCGGGTGCGGGCCCCCGCCCGGGGGCCCGCACCCGGCGGGGCGCGCCGGGGCGCCGTCCCGGCGGGTTACGAGACCCGGCGACCACATGGCGGGCTACGAGACCCGGCGGACCACGTACGCCGTCCCGCCCCCCGCCCCCGCCGACTCCCCCACGTACTCCTGCCCCCGCATCTCGCACCACGCCGGAATGTCCAGCCGCGCCGCCGCGTCGTCCGAGAGCACCGTCACCGTCCCGCCCACCGGCACGTCGCCGATGACCTTCGCGAGTTCGATCACCGGGATCGGGCACCGCTTGCCCAGGGAGTCCACGACGAGCGAGCCCGGGGCCGACGGGGCCGACGGGGCGGAGGCGGGGGCCCCGAGCCGTTCCCGCACCCCCGCCACCACACCCGGCAGCACGTCCAGGAAACGGTCCACGTCCTCCTCCGAGGTCCCCACGGGCAGCGACACCCGGACGTTCCCCTCGCTCAGGACCCCCATCGCGCGCAGCACGTGGCTGGGCGTCAGCGTCGAACTCGTACACGACGAACCGGATGAAACGGAGAAACCCTCCCGGTCCAGCTCGTGCAGGAGCGTCTCCCCGTCGACGTACAGACAGGAGAAGGTGACGAGGTGGGGGAGCCGGCGCACCGCGTCGCCCACCACCTCCACGTCCGGCACCAGCCGGGGCACCCGTGCCCGGATCCGGTCCACCAGGGCCCGCAGCCGCGCCCCTTCGGCCGCCGCCTCCGCCCGGACCGCCCGCAGCGAGGCCGCCGCCGCCACGATCGCCGGCAGGTTCTCGAAGCCCGGCGCCCGGCCCGACTCCCGCTCGTCCGAGGGCCCTTGCGGCGCGAACCTGACCCCCTTCCGCACGGCGAGCAGCCCGACCCCCGCGGGCCCGCCCCACTTGTGCGCGCTCGCCGCGAGCAGCGACCAGCCGCCGTCCACCGGACCCCAGCCCAGCGACTGGGCCGCGTCCACGAGCAGCGGCACCTCCGCCGTCCGGCAGGCCTCGGCGACCTCGGCCACCGGCTGCTCGGTCCCCACCTCGTGGTTGGCCGACTGGAGGCAGGCCAGGGCCGTGCCGGGGACGAGCGCGGCCGCGAAGGCGTCCGCGTCCACCGCGCCCGACCGGCCCACCGGCACCTCGGTCACCGTGCCGCCCGCCGCCGCGTGCGTCTCGCCCGCGTGCAGGACGGAGGAGTGTTCGACCGCGGAGACGACGAGCCGGTTTCCGACACGCCGACGTCCCGCGAGCGCGCCGGAGACTCCCGCGTGAACCGCGCGCGTCCCCGAAGGAGTGAACACGAGCTCGTCCGGACGGCACCCCACGGCCTCCGCGGCGGCCTCCCGGGCCGCGTCGAGCAGCAGCCGGGCGCGCCGCCCCTCCCGGTACAGCCGGGCGGGGTCGGCCCAGCCCTCGTCGAGGGAGGCGAGCAGCGCCTGACGGGCGACGGGGTGCAGCGGGGCGGCGGACGCGGCGTCGAAGTACGGCATCCGCCCACGGTAGGGCCTGGGGACGACCGTCCCCCCGACGACCCGGGGACGAGCGCCCCCGCCCCCGGGGACGGACGCTCCCCGTCACCCCCGTACGAGCGCCCCCGCCACCCCCGGCGCGGACGCCCCCGCCACCCCCGGCGCGGACGCCGCCCGTCGCCCCGGGCGCGGACGCCCGCCCCCGCCCCACCCCCGGATGAGCCCCCGTCAGAAGCCCCTCCCTCCGGGGCGTCAGCCCGCCGAACGGGCGCCTCCGGTGCTCCTCCGGAAGGACGGAGTCCACCCCTTCGGGGGCTCGGACGGCGCGTTGGGCACCCTCCCCGCGCGACCCCAAATAGCGTCCAGTAGGGTTTGGTCCGCATAAACATCCAAACCCCTGCCCGCGGCCGGGGCGGCGACCGACCAGCGAGACGGACGGCCGTGGCCGACCACTGCGGGCCGAGACTCTCGGGAAGGCGCTACGTGAGTCCCAACGGCTCCGACCGCTCGTCGCGGCGCCCGATGCGGCGGAAGCTGCCGCAGGTGCTGACTGCGGGCCTGATCCTGGCGACAGCCACCGGCTGCTCGTACAACTGGGAAGACTTCCCCCGCCTTGGCATGCCCACCCCCGTCACGGAAGAGGCGCCTCGGATCCTCTCCCTGTGGCAGGGCTCCTGGGCCGCCGCCCTGATCACGGGCATCCTGGTGTGGGGCCTGATCCTCTGGGCCACCATCTTCCACCGGCGCAGCCGGACCAAGGTCGAGGTACCTCCGCAGACCCGTTACAACATGCCCATCGAGGCGCTGTACACGGTCACCCCCCTCATCATCGTCTCGGTGCTCTTCTACTTCACCGCGCGCGACGAGTCCGAGCTCCTCAAGCTCACCCCGAAGCCGGCTCACACGGTCAACGTGGTCGGCTACCAGTGGAGCTGGGGCTTCAACTACGTCGAGAACGTGCCCGGTGTGCAGGGCGACGCCAAGACGGACAAGAACCTGGCGACGCTTCCGGATCGCTACAAGGTCCAGTTCCCGGAGAACGCGGGCGGCGTCTACGACGCCGGCATCCCCGGCGACCGGAACCCCCAGACCGGCAACCCGGGACCGACGCTCTGGCTCCCCAAGGGCGAGAGGGTCCGGTTCGTCCTGACCTCGCGTGACGTGATCCACTCCTTCTGGGTGGTTCCCTTCCTGATGAAGCAGGACGTCATCCCGGGCCACCCCAACGCCTTCGAGGTCACCCCGACGCAGGAAGGCACCTTCCTCGGCAAGTGCGCCGAGCTCTGCGGTGTCGACCACTCCCGGATGCTCTTCAACGTCAAGGTGGTCTCTCCGGAGCGCTACCAGCAGCACCTGAAGGAGCTGGCGGAGAAGGGGCAGACCGGCTACATCCCGTCAGGCATCGAGCAGACGGACCCGGCCAGGAATGCGGAGAAGAAGCAGCTGTGAGCACCCTCAACGAACCCCACGGGGCGGCAGCGGCTGAGGACTCGTACGAGAACGAGCTCCCGGTACGCCGCAAGCAGCCCGGCAACGTCGTGGTGAAGTGGCTGACCACCACCGACCACAAGACCATCGGCACGATGTACCTGGTCACGTCGTTCGCCTTCTTCTGCATCGGCGGTCTCCTGGCGCTCTTCATGCGCGCCGAGCTGGCCCGTCCGGGTACGCAGATCATGTCGAACGAGCAGTTCAACCAGGCGTTCACGATGCACGGCACGATCATGCTGCTGATGTTCGCGACGCCGCTGTTCGCCGGATTCGCGAACTGGATCATGCCGCTCCAGATCGGCGCGCCCGACGTGGCGTTCCCGCGGCTGAACATGTTCGCGTACTGGCTGTACCTCTTCGGCTCGATCATCGCGGTGGCCGGCTTCCTCACCCCGCAGGGTGCGGCCGACTTCGGCTGGTTCGCCTACTCCCCGCTGTCGGACGCCGTCCGCTCGCCGGGTGTCGGCGCCGACATGTGGATCATGGGTCTGGCCTTCTCCGGCTTCGGCACGATCCTCGGTTCGGTCAACTTCATCACCACGATCATCTGCATGCGCGCTCCGGGCATGACGATGTTCCGCATGCCGATCTTCACCTGGAACGTGCTGCTGACCGGTGTCCTGGTCCTGCTCGCCTTCCCGGTCCTGGCGGCCGCGCTGTTCGCCCTGGAGGCGGACCGCAAGTTCGGTGCCCACGTCTTCGACGCGGCCAACGGCGGGGCCCTGCTCTGGCAACACCTCTTCTGGTTCTTCGGACACCCAGAGGTGTACATCATCGCCCTGCCGTTCTTCGGCATCATCTCCGAGGTCATCCCGGTCTTCAGCCGCAAGCCGATGTTCGGCTACATCGGTCTGATCGCCGCGACGATCGCGATCGCCGGTCTGTCCGTGACCGTGTGGGCGCACCACATGTACGTCACCGGTGGCGTGCTCCTCCCGTTCTTCTCCTTCATGACGTTCCTCATCGCCGTACCGACCGGCGTGAAGTTCTTCAACTGGATCGGAACGATGTGGAAGGGCTCGTTGTCCTTCGAGACCCCGATGCTCTGGGCCGTCGGCTTCCTGATCACCTTCACCTTCGGTGGTCTGACCGGCGTCATCCTGGCCTCGCCCCCGATGGACTTCCACATCTCCGACTCGTACTTCGTGGTCGCGCACTTCCACTACGTCGTCTTCGGCACCGTCGTCTTCGCGATGTTCTCCGGCTTCCACTTCTGGTGGCCGAAGTTCACCGGCAAGATGCTCGACGAGCGCCTCGGCAAGATCACGTTCTGGACGCTGTTCATCGGCTTCCACGGCACCTTCCTGGTGCAGCACTGGCTGGGTGCCGAGGGCATGCCGCGTCGTTACGCGGACTACCTCGACGCCGACGGCTTCACCACGCTGAACACGATCTCGACGATCTCCTCGTTCCTGCTCGGCCTGTCGATCCTGCCGTTCCTCTACAACGTCTGGAAGACCGCCAAGTACGGCAAGAAGATCGAGGTCGACGACCCGTGGGGCTACGGCCGTTCGCTCGAGTGGGCGACCTCCTGCCCGCCGCCGCGGCACAACTTCCTCACCCTGCCGCGGATCCGTTCGGAATCCCCGGCGTTCGACCTGCACCACCCTGAGATCGCCGCTCTCGACCAGCTCGAGAACAAGCCGCACGAGGCCGCGGCCCTCACGGGCAGCAAGGAGGCCGGCAAGTGAAGATCCAGGGCAAGATGTTCATCTGGCTGAGCGTCTTCATCCTTGCCATGGCGATCCTCTACGGCGTCTGGTCCAAGGAGCCGGTCGGCACGACGGCGCTCTTCCTGGCCTTCGGCCTGGCCATCATGATCGGCTACTACCTGGCCTTCACGGCCAAGCGCGTCGACGCGATGGCGCAGGACGACAAGGAGGCCGACGTCGCGGACGAGGCCGGTGAGGTGGGCTTCTTCGCCCCGCACAGCTGGCAGCCGCTCTCGCTGGCCGTCGGTGGCGCGCTCGCCTTCCTCGGGATCGCGATGGGCTGGTGGATCCTGTACTTCTCCGCCCCGCTGATCCTCGTCGGCCTGTTCGGCTGGGTCTTCGAGTTCTACCGCGGCGAGAACCAGAACCAGTAGGCATACCCCGCTCCGCACCGGAGCACACCGAGGGGCCCGGACGCTTCGTCACCGAAGCGTCCGGGCCCCTCTTTTGCAGCACTCGGCGCGCCGGTCGCGAGGAACGTACTTAGCGTGAGGTCATGAACGACACGCCGCGCATTCGGACTGTTCTGAGCTGCACCCTTCTGGCCGTCACCGTCACCGCGGGCACCTCCGCGTGCTCGGGCTCCGACGGCCACCCGCTGTCGGAGAAGACCTACGACGCGGCGGACCAGCTCGCGGTCAACGCTCCCGCCGACGGTGCCAAGGCGGACCCCGAGAAGCCCCTGGAGATCACCGCCAAGGACGGCGACGGCCGGATCACCGACGTCACGGCCACCGACGCCTCCGGGCACCACCTCGCCGGCGAGCTCACCGCGGACGGCCGGCGCTGGCGCTCCACGGCGGCCCTGGCGGCCGGCGCCCGCTACACCGTACGGGTGGCCACCGAGGACGAGGACGGCGCTCCGGGCGCCCGTACGTTCACTTTCGAGACGGCTCCGGCCAAACGGGCCCTGACCGTGACCTTCGGGCCGGAGGCGGGCACGTACGGCGTCGGGCAGCCCATCACGGCGGAGCTCAGCCTCCCCGTCAAGGACCGGGCGGCCCGCGCGGTCGTCGAGCGGGCCCTCAAGGTCCGCTCCACACCCGCCGTCGAGGGCGCCTGGTACTGGGTCGACGACAAGAAACTGCACTTCCGTCCGAAGGAGTACTGGCCGGCCGGGGCGCTCGTCACGGCCACCGGCAACCTGGACGGCCTCAAGGTCGGCGACAAGCTCTACGGCGGCGCGTCCAAACCGCTGAAGCTCACCATCGGCGACCGGATCGAGGCGGTCGCGGACGCCGGCGCGCACCAGATGACCGTGAAGCGCAACGGAGAAGTGATCAACACCATGCCGGTGACCACCGGCAAGCCCGGCTTCTCCACCCGCAACGGCATCAAGGTCGTGCTCGGCAAGGAGTACTACGTCCGGATGCGGAGCACCACCGTCGGCATCGCGGAGGGCAGCTCCGACTCGTACGACCTGCCCGTGTACTACGCCACCCGGGTGACCTGGAGCGGCGAGTACGTGCACGCCGCGCCCTGGTCCGTCGGCTCCCAGGGCATCGAGAACGTCAGCCACGGCTGCGTCGGCATGTCGACGGAGAACGCCGCCTGGTTCTACAAGACCGTCCGCCCCGGCGACGTCGTCCGCGTCGTCAACAGCATCGGCGACACGATGGACACCTTCGGCAACGGCTTCGGCGACTGGAACATGGAGTGGGACAAGTGGCGTCAGGGCAGCGCTTTGGTGGAGGCCGCCGGAGTCCCGGTGGCCTCCACCGAGAAGGCCCGGCTGCGGCCCTCGGTCTGAGGCGGGGCCCGACCGGCTCAGGCGCCGATCGACAGGCGCGAGCGCAGCAGGGCCGCCAGGGACGCCGCGAACTCGACCGGTTCCACCGGAAGGGTGACCGCGGCGTCCGCACGGCTCCAGGTGGCCAGCCAGGCGTCCTGCGGGCGCCCGATCAGCAGCAGCACCGGCGGGCAGCGGAAGACCTCGTCCTTGATCTGTCGGCAGACCCCCATGCCCCCGGCGGGCACCGCCTCGCCGTCGAGCACGCACACGTCGATCCCGCCCTCGTCCAGGCGCTTCAGCACCGCGGGCAGCGTCGCGCACTCCACGAACTCGACCGGGGGAACGTCGGTCGCGGGCCTGCGTCCGGCCGCGAGCCGCACCTGCGCGCGGGTGTTCGCGTCGTCGCTGTAGACCAGGACCGTGGCACTCGACTGCATCGTTCCTCCGTGGGGAAGTCCGTGGGAAGGTCGTCGATCGATGCGCCGGATGCTACTCCGCTCCCTACCCCGTCAACACCCGTTCAACACCTGTTCGAACGGTGCTCCGGGGCCCCGGCGATGGGCCGTTCGGGCTGGACACACCCCTCTGACACTCCGAACGGCACCCCCCGGAGTGAGGGCGGGATAAGCGACCGACATAATGTCGGTCGTGGCGACAGTAACGACAGTAGAAACAGGGCACGCGCACCCGTCGGTCAATCGACCGAACCTCACCAGCGTCGGAACCATCATCTGGTTGAGCTCCGAGCTGATGTTCTTCGCGGCCCTCTTCGCGATGTACTTCACCCTGCGATCGGTGATGGGTGCCGAGTTCTGGGCAGAAAAGTCCTCGGCCCTGAACTTCCCGTTCTCAGCGACCAACACCACGATCCTGGTGCTCTCCTCCCTCACCTGCCAGCTCGGCGTCTTCGCCGCGGAGCGGGGCGATGTGAAGAAGCTCCGGACGTGGTTCATCATCACGTTCGTGATGGGTGCGATCTTCATCGGCGGCCAGGTCTTCGAGTACACCGAGCTGGTCAAGAAGGACGGCCTCTCGCTGTCCTCGGACCCGTACGGCACGGTGTTCTACCTGACCACCGGCTTCCACGGCCTGCACGTGACGGGCGGTCTCATCGCCTTCCTGCTGGTCCTCGGCCGGACGTACGCCGCCAAGAGGTTCACTCACGAGCAGGCAACCGCCGCCATCGTCGTGTCCTACTACTGGCACTTCGTCGATGTCGTCTGGATCGGCCTCTTCGCCACGATCTACATGATCAAGTAATCGGCTCCGCCTCCACGGCGGACCGAGACATCCAGCAAGCATCGACGCAGAAGATCCTGACACCGGGGTAATCCGTGAAAAAGCTCTCCGCACGACGACGCCATCCGCTGGCGGCGGTCGTCGTCCTACTTCTCGCGCTGGCGGCCACGGGGGGGCTGTACGCCGCGTTCGCGCCCGCGGGCACGGCGAAGGCCGATGACACCGCCCAGTCCCTCGCCATCGAGGAGGGCAAGAAGCTCTACTCCGTCGGCTGCGCCAGCTGCCACGGAACCGGCGGTCAGGGCACCTCTGACGGCCCCTCCCTGGTCGGCGTGGGTTCGGCGGCCGTGGACTTCCAGGTCGGCACGGGCCGCATGCCGGCCCAGCAGCCGGGCGCCCAGGTCCCGAAGAAGAAGGTCATCTACTCGCAGGCCGAGATCGATCAGCTCGCGGCGTACGTGGCCTCCCTCGGCGCCGGCCCGATCAAGCCGACCGAGGCCCAGTACAGCCCTGACGGTGCCGACGTCGCCAAGGGTGGCGAGCTGTTCCGCACCAACTGTGCCCAGTGCCACAACTTCACCGGTGAGGGCGGCGCGCTGACCTACGGCAAGTACGCCCCCAACCTCGAGGGCGTGGACCCGAAGCACCTCTACGAGGCCATGCAGACCGGCCCGCAGAACATGCCCTCCTTCCCCGACACCACGATGCCGGAGAAGGAGAAGAAGGACATCATCGCGTACGTCCAGGCCGTCAACAGCGACTCGTCCGAGAGCCCGGGCGGTCTCAAGCTCGGTGGCCTCGGCCCCGTCAGCGAGGGCCTGTTCGCCTGGGTCTTCGGCCTGGGCGCGCTGATCGCAGTTGCCGTCTGGGTCGCGGCCCACACCGCTAAGGCCAAGAAGTCATGAGTAGCCAAGAGATTCCAGAAGAGAACCTGCCGGCAGGGCAGGACACCGCGCACGGCGCGGTGACGGTCGCCGACGACCCGTTCGCCGACCCGGGCCTCCCGCCCCACAAGCCCCGCATCCAGGACATCGACGAGCGGGCCGCCCGCCGGTCCGAGCGTGCGGTCGCCTTCATGTTCACGCTGTCGATGCTGGCCACCATCGGCTTCATCGCCTCGTACGTGATCTTCCCGGTCGACGAGATCGTGTACATCTGGCCCTTCGGCCACGTGTCCGCGCTCAACTTCGCCCTGGGTCTGACCCTCGGTGCCGCCCTCTTCTTCATCGGCGCGGGCGCGGTCCACTGGGGCCGCACCCTGATGTCCGACGTCGAGGTCGCCGACGAGCGTCACCCGATTCAGGCGTCGCCCGAGGTCAAGGCGCAGGTCATGGCGGACTTCGCGGCCGGCGCCGCGGAGTCGGGCATGGGCCGCCGCAAGCTCATCCGCAACACGATGTTCGGCGCGCTGACGCTCGTGCCGCTCTCCGGCATCGTCCTGCTGCGCGACATGGGCCCGCTGCCCGAGAAGAAGCTCCGGACCACCATGTGGGCCAAGGGGCTCCAGCTCATCAACATGAACACGCACGAGCCGCTGCGTCCCGAGGACGTCGCGGTCGGTTCGCTGACCTTCGCGATGCCCGAGGGCCTCTCGGAGCACGACGAGCACTTCCAGGTCCAGATCGCCAAGGCCGCCCTGATGATCGTCCGGATCCAGCCGGAGGACATCAAGGACAAGCGCGAGCTCGAGTGGTCCCACGAGGGCATCGTCGCGTTCTCGAAGATCTGCACCCACGTCGGCTGCCCGATCTCCCTGTACGAGCAGCAGACGCACCACGTGCTCTGCCCGTGCCACCAGTCCACCTTCGACCTCTCCGACGGCGCCCGCGTCATCTTCGGCCCGGCCGGTCACCCCCTTCCGCAGCTGCGGATCGGTGTGAACGACAAGGGCTTCCTCGAGGCGCTCGGCGACTTCGACGAGCCCGTCGGCCCGGCATTCTGGGAGCGCGGATGAGCACCGTGACCAACACGCAGAAGAAGGCGCCCGCCGGTGAGCGGGTCGCGGACTGGGCCGACGGCCGCCTGGGGATCTACACGCTGGCCAAGGCCAACATGCGGAAGATCTTCCCGGACCACTGGTCCTTCATGCTGGGCGAGATCTGCCTCTACAGCTTCCTCATCATCATCCTGACGGGCGTCTACCTGACGCTGTTCTTCCACCCGTCGATGAACGAGGTGGAGTACGTCGGACCGTACGTCCCGCTCCAGGGACAGCTGATGTCCGAGGCGTTCAACTCGACCATGCACATCTCCTTCGAGGTGCGCGGTGGTCTGCTGATCCGGCAGATCCACCACTGGGCGGCGCTGATCTTCCTCGCCGGCATGTTCGTGCACATGATGCGCGTGTTCTTCACCGGCGCGTTCCGCAAGCCGCGTGAGATCAACTGGCTGTTCGGCTTCCTGCTGTTCTTCCTGGGCATGTTCACCGGCTTCACCGGTTACTCGCTCCCGGACGACCTGCTCTCCGGCACCGGTGTCCGCTTCATGCAGGGCGCGATCCTGTCCGTGCCGGTCCTCGGCACGTACCTGTCGATGTTCCTGTTCGGCGGCGAGTTCCCCGGCGGCGACTTCGTCGCCCGGTTCTACTCGGCGCACGTGCTGCTGCTCCCCGGCATCATGCTGGGCCTCGTGGTCGCCCACCTCATCCTGGTGGTCGTCCACAAGCACACGCAGTTCGCCGGCCCCGGCCGGACGAACAACAACGTCGTCGGCATGCCGCTGCTGCCCGTGTACATGGCGAAGGCCGGAGGCTTCTTCTTCCTGGTCTTCGGCGTCATCGCGGTCGTCGCGGCGATCGCCTCGATCAACCCGATCTGGGCCATCGGCCCGTACCGCCCGGACCAGGTGTCCACCGGCGCCCAGCCCGACTGGTACATGGGCTTCGCCGAGGGTCTGATCCGCGTCATGCCGGGCTGGGAGATCAACCTGTGGGGCCACACGCTGGTCCTCGGCGTGATGATCCCGCTGGCGATCTTCCCGGCGGTCCTCGCGGCCATCGCGGTCTACCCGTTCATCGAGTCCTGGATCACCGGCGACAAGCGCGAGCACCACATCTCGCAGCGCCCGCGCAACGCTCCGACGCGCACCGCCTTCGGCGTCGCCTGGATCACCGCGTACATGATCATGCTCGTGGGTGGTGGAAACGACCTCTGGGCGACCCACTTCCACCTGTCGCTGAACTCGATCACCTGGTTCGTGCGGATCTTCTTCTTCCTCGGTCCGGTCATCGCGTTCATCGTCACCAAGCGGATCTGCCTCGGCCTCCAGCGCCGCGACAAGGACAAGGTGCTGCACGGCCGCGAGTCGGGCATCATCAAGCGCCTGCCGCACGGTGAGTTCGTCGAGGTCCACGAGCCGCTCAGCCAGGGCGAGCTGCACCGCCTCACCGCGCACGAGCAGTACGAGGCCGCGGAGCTTCCGCCGGCCGTCGACGAGAACGGCGTGGAGCGCAAGATCGGCGCGATGGAGAAGCTCCGGGTCAAGCTCAACAAGGGCTACTACGGCGACGACAGCCAGGTCGCCAAGCCCACGGTCGAGGAGTACAAGGAGATCCAGAGCGGCCACGGCCACCACTGATCTCCCCGAACGCCTGACCTGAAGGTCGCCACGGCAGGAGCCCCGTCCATTCGATGGACGGGGCTCTTTGCCGTCCCCGGGGGTGGATAGGGTGGGACCGTATCCGTCACGTGATCACCAGGAGCTGCCATGAGCGCTGCGACCCCCGCTGGAGGACCCACGTCGGCGGGCCGCTCCTGGCCCGTCCTGCTGAACGGTCTGCTCGACGGCAAGGACCTCTCCGCCGACGACACCGCCTGGGCGATGGACCTGATCATGAGCGGCGAGGCGACCGACGCGCAGATCGCCGGCTTCATGGTGGCGCTGCGGGCCAAGGGCGAGACCGTCCAGGAGATCACCGGCCTCGTCCGCACCATGTACGCGCACGCCAACACCATCGAGGTGCCCGGCCCCGCCGTCGACATCGTCGGCACCGGCGGCGACGGCGCCAAGACCGTCAACATCTCCACGATGGCCTCCATCGTCGTCGCCGGCACGGGGGCGAAGGTCGTCAAGCACGGCAACCGCGCCGCCTCCTCCGCCTCCGGCTCCTCCGACGTCCTGGAGAAGCTCGGCATCAACCTCCACCTCACCCCGCGACGGGTCGCCGAGGTCGCCGAGGAAGCCGGCATCACCATCTGCTTCGCCGTGAAGTTCCACCCCTCGCTGCGGCACGTCGCCGCGGCCCGCGGCCAGCTGGGCATCCGGACCACCTTCAACGTCCTGGGTCCGCTGACCAACCCGGCCCGGGTGAAGGCCCAGGCCGTCGGGGTCGCCGACCCGCGCATGGCGCCGATCGTCGCCGGCGTCCTCGCCGAGCGCGGCAACTCCGCCCTGGTCTTCCGCGGCGACGACGGCCTGGACGAGCTGACGACCACCGCCACCTCCCGGGTCTGGGTGGTCCGGGACGGCGGCGTCACCGAGGAGCGCTTCGACCCGCGGGACGTCGGCATCGAGCTCGTCCCCCTGGAGGCCCTGCGCGGCGCCGACGCCTCGTACAACGCCGACGTGGCCCGCCGACTGCTCGCGGGGGAGACCGGTCCCGTGCGGGACGCGGTGCTGCTCAACGCGGCGGCGGCGCTCACCGCCCTGGAGCCCGGCACGGGCACCCTGGCGGAGCGGCTGGGCGCGGGCATCGCGAGGGCGGCCGAGTCGATCGACTCCGGCGCGGCCCTCCGGTCCCTGGAGCGATGGGTCGCCGCCAGCAACGCGTGACCCGTGCGGCGCACGACCCCGGTCCACCATGCGGACCGGGGTCGTGCGCTTCGGCGATCATGTGGCAGGATGCTCCACAGGTCACGAGTGACAGCGTTTTGGCCCCGGCTTGCTGTCCGGCAACCCTCCTTCCGTGGCGGGGTGCCCCGGGTGATGACCAGGCCGTGGGCAGCGAGGTCTACGGCAAGCGCGGATCCCTCGAACACCAGGGGTCCTGGTCAGTCGAGGAGCTTTTTCCGTGAGCAAGCGAATGCGATAGGGCGACTCCGCCCCTACTTCACCCTCGGAACAGGGTCCCTTCCGCGTACCCCCGTGTCCTCCGAGGCATCACCCGTACCCCGCCGCACCCGGCCGCGTACGGGATTCACCGAAGCCATTCCGCACCGCCCGCCGGGAGATACCGCCATGTCCGCACGCCCGAACGCCGTCACCGCCCCGACCGTCGCCGCCGATTCCGCCGACCCCTGCTGCGACGCCCCGCTGCCGGTCCTCGGCCGGGACGTGACCGTCCCGCTCGTCACCGGCGGCGAGGTGACCTACGCGGCGCTCGACTACGCGGCCAGCGCACCGGCCCTCCAGCGGGTCTGGGACGACGTCGCCGCCTACGCCCCCTACTACGGCAGCGTCCACCGCGGCGCCGGCTACCTCTCCCAGCTCTCCACCGACCTCTTCGAGAACAGCCGCGCCACCGTCGCCGAGTTCCTCGACTGCCGCCCCGGCGACCAGGTCGTCTTCACCCGCTCCACCACCGACTCGCTGAACCTGCTCGCCCAGGTCCTCCCGGCCGGCTGCGAGGTCTTCGTCTTCGAGACCGAGCACCACGCCTCGCTGCTGCCGTGGAGGGACGCCGGCGTCACCTACCTCGACGCGCCGCGCACCCCGGCCCAGGCCGTCGAGACCCTGGAGCGCGCGCTCGCCGACCGTGACCCCCACGGCCCCGCCCTGGTCTGCGTCACCGGCGCCTCTAACGTCACCGGCGAGCTGTGGCCGGTGAAGGAGCTCGCCGCCGCCGCGCACGCGCACGGCGCCCGGATCGTGCTCGACGCCGCCCAGCTGGCCCCCCACCACCCCGTCTCCGTGCGGGAGCTGGACGTGGACTGGGTCGCCTTCTCCGGGCACAAGCTGTACGCGCCCTTCGGCTCCGGCGTCCTGGCCGGCCGCGCCGACTGGCTGCAGGATTCCGAGCCCTACCTCGCGGGCGGTGGAGCGTCCCGCAAGGTGGCCCGTCGGGCCGACGGCGGTGTGGACGTGGAGTGGCACACCACCCCGGCCCGACACGAAGCCGGTTCGCCGAACGTCATCGGCGTCTACTCGATCGCCTCCGCCTGCAAGGCGCTCGCCGAGGCCGGCTTCGACTCCCTCGTCGCCCGCGAGCGGCACCTGATCGCGAAGGTCCGCGAGGGCCTGGCCGAGGTGCCCGAGGTGCGCGTGCTCTCGCTCTTCGGCGACGACGCGCCCCGCGTGGGCGTCATCTCCTTCGTCGTGGAGGGCTGGAACAGCTCCCACTTCGCCGCCGCGCTCTCCGCCGAGTACGGCATCGGCGTCCGGGACGGCCTCTTCTGCGCCCACCCGCTGGTCCGCACCCTGCTCGGCAGCGACCCGCAGGACCCGGGCGAGTGCGGCGCGCCCGAGGCGAACCCGGGCGAGCGCTCCCTCAACGCCATCCGGGTGAGCTTCGGCGCCGGCACGCCGGACGAGCACGTGGAGCGGTTCGTCGGCGCGGTCAAGGAGCTCGTCCGGGACGGCGCGCAGTGGAAGTACCGCACCGAGGACGGCCGCTGCGTCCCCGACCGCGGCTGATCGCTCACTCGTACGGGTGAAGGGGGCCTCCCGGTCGGGAGGCCCCCTTCGGCCGTGTCGCGTGCGCGGTGTTCAGGACTCCAGGCCGATGGCGAAGGCCGCCTCCAGGTCGTGCTGGGAGTACGTCCGGAAGGCGACGTGCGTGTCCGTGGCCTCGACGCCCGGAATCTTGCTGATGCGACCGGGGATCACGTCCGCCAGGTCGTCGTGGCGCGGCACCCGGACCATGGCGATCAGGTCGTACGTACCGGTGACGGAGAAGACCTCGCTGACGCTGTCGAGCGCGGCGATCGACTCGGCGATCTCGGGGATGCGGTCCACGCTGGTCTTGATGAGCACGATCGCGGTGATCACGGCTGGCTTTCTCCCTCGGTCGCCGCGGCTTGGGCTTTCACTCTATCCCCACCGCGGAAGCGCCCCCAGGCGTAGAGGAAGCCGACCGAGAAGCCCACGACGTGGGCCAGATAGGCGACGCCGGGCCCCGCGCCCGCCGCCCGCGCGGCCAGCCACTGCAGCGTGAACCAGAAGATCAGCACGATCCAGGCGGGGAAGCGCAGCGGCAGGAAGAAGAGGAAGGGGAAGAGGCTGGTGACGCGGGAGCGCGGGAAGAGGAAGAGGAAGGCGCCGAGCACCGCCGAGATCGCCCCGGAGGCCCCGACCAGGGTCTGCTCGCTGTCCGCGTGCGCCACCGCGTACCCGGACAGGGCCACGTAGCCGGTGCCCAGGTAGAAGAGGCAGAACCCGACCGGGCCCATCCGCTCCTCGGCCATCGCCCCGAAGACGTACAGGAAGAGCATGTTGCCGAGCAGGTGGAGCCAGCTGCCGTGGACGAAGAGCGCGGTCAGCGGAGTGAGCAGGGCGCCCGGATCGCCGCCCGTCAGCTCGGCGGGGATCACGCCCCAGCGGCGGAAGTAGGCGCCCTGGGCGGCCAGGAGTCCGTCGCCCGTGCCGTACGCCGGATCGAGTCCGGCGACCGGGCTGCTCACGAAGAGGAGACAGCAGGCGGCGATCAGTCCGTACGTCACCGTGGGGCCGCCGCGGAGGCCCCGCCAGGCACCGAGGACTCCGCCTCGCCAGTCGATCATGGACAGATCATGGCGTACCGGGGCCGAAGTGGGCAGAGTGCCTCGCCGTGTCCCGCCCTCCCCGCGAGGCCGTAGGGTTACGGGCACCACCGACCGCAGTTCGACGGCGCACCGCGGCTCCCGCACCTGGTACCACGCAACAGGAAGAAGGACGGCACCGATGACGACGGTTCCCCTGCCGACCGACGAGACCCGCTGGCGCTGCACGCTCTGCGGCAACCTGACCCGCTTCGACGTGACCCGCTCCTCCAAGGTCGTGGAGTACGTCCATCTGGACCTCGCCGGGGACCCGACGGTCGAGGAGCGACAGGTGGTGAGTGAGACCATCGAGTCGGTCCGCTGCCGCTGGTGCAACGCGGTGGACCAGATCGAACTGGTGGACAGGCCGGGCGCCGCCTCCTGAGGGACGGCGCGGACGACATAGGGGTGACGGATCGTGGAGCAGCCCGCGCACGGTGGTGAGCCGGCCGGCGCGGCAGGTGACGCTGCCGAGACGCTCGACCACCCATTGCCGGAAGGCGTACGGCGACGGGTCGTCGCGCTGGTCGCGGACGCCTTCGGCGGCCTCACCGTCGCGGAGCTGCCCGCGCCCCTGCGGCAGTACGCCCGCTTCACCGCGAGCCGGCGGGCCAAGTTCGCCGGCAACGCGATGGCCGCCGCGCTCGACGCCGACCCGCTCTTCCGCCAGCGGATCGGCGAACGGTTCAAGCAGGGCCAGCCCGAGCTGGCCGGAGCCGTGGAGACCGGCACCCTGCCCGCGGCCGCCGACCCCGTCGAGGTGGCGGCGGCGGCCTACGTGCTGCGCCCGCCCGGCTGGGTCAAGCTCGTCGCCGCCGCCGGCGAGGAGGCCCAGCGGGCCGACGCCGAGCGGGCCGACGAGGCCGGCCGGCGCGAGCTGCGGCGGCTGCGCGAGGAGCTCGCCGTCGCCCGGGACCGCTCCCGGAGCGAGACCGAGCAGCTCCGGCACGACCTGGAGGCCGCCCGCAGGGAAGCGGAATCGCTTCACCGCAAGCTGCGCAGCGCCCAGAGCGACGTCAAGCGCGGCGAGGCCGCGCTGCGCAAGGCGCAGGGCGAGATCGAGGCCGCGCGGGGCGAGGCGGCGGCGCAGGTGTCCGCCGCCGAGAGCGAGACCCGTCGGCTCAGGGCGCGGCTCGGCGAGGTCGAGGCCGCCCTGGAGGCGAGCCGCAGGACCGCCCGCGAGGGCCGCTCGGTGGAGGACATGCGGCTGCGGCTGCTGCTCGACACGGTCCTCGACGCGGCCCAGGGGCTGCGTCGCGAACTCGCGCTGCCGCCCGTCTCAGTGCATCCGGCGGACACCGTGGACGCGGTGGAGCCGGGGCGGATGTCCCCGAAGGACATCGCGGCGCGGGCGCTCTCCGAGACGGACCCGGCGCTGCTCGACCAGCTGCTCGCGCTGCCGCAGGCGCACCTGGTCGTCGACGGCTACAACGTCACCAAGACCGGCTATCCGACGATGCCGCTGGAGAAGCAGCGGCTGCGCCTGCTCGGCGGGCTCTCGGCGCTCGCGGCCCGCTCGGGGGCCGAGGTCACCTGTGTCTTCGACGGGGCGGAGCTGGCGGCCCCGGTGCTGCTCGCGCCGCCGCGCGGGGTGCGGGTGCTGTTCTCCAAGCCGGGTGTCACGGCGGACGAGTTGATCCGGCAGCTGGTCCGGGCGGAGCCGCCGGGGCGGCCGGTCGTGGTGGCCTCCACCGACCGCGAGGTCGCCGACGGCGTCGCGAAGGCGGGGGCGCGCCCGGTGGCGTCCGCCTTGTTGCTCAAGCGGCTTTCGCGCCTCTCGTGAGGCATCGCAACCCCTGCGCCTTATGCCCGGATTGTGGGTGGCGCACCGTCAAGTGCCCCTCACGGGCCGTGTGATGCATGTAAATAAAGTGGTGCGTGAGCGAGATTTTTGCCATCGGGATTTGAACTGATCACAACTTGGTCACTAGGGTCGGCCTTCGAACCTTCGCGCGGTTGATCACCCATCCGGGGTGGCAGCGGAGGAACCGCCTGTCCTGACCGGTCGGGCGGCTCTGAGGAAGAAGGAGCTCGCCTTCGTGGCGTCCCACCGTCGACCCAAGCAGCCGAGCCGTACCCGTGTGACCGTGTTCACCGCGGCAGCGGCCGCCGCCGTCGCGCTCTCCGCCCAGTCCGGAGCACAGGCGGCCCCCGCAAAGCCCAAGATCGACGAGGTCAAGTCGAAGGTCGACAAGCTGAACCACGAGGCCGAGCAGGCCACGGAGCAGTACAACCTCGCCGAGGAGCGGCGGGGCAAGCTGCAGAAGGAGATCAGCAACCTCCAGGACAAGGTGGCCCGCGGCCAGGAGGAGCTCAACACCCTGCGCGACCAGATCGGTTCGGTCGCCAGCGCCCAGTACCGCTCCGGCGGCATCGACCCGGCGCTCCAGCTCTTCCTCTCCGCCGACCCGGACACCTACCTCGACAAGGCGTCCGCGATCGACCAGCTGAGCGCCCAGCAGGCCGACGTGCTCACCTCGATCCAGGCCAAGCAGCGCACGCTCGCCCAGGAGCGGGCCGAGGCCACCTCGAAGCTGGCCGACCTCGAGGACGTCCGCAAGACCCTCGGCGAGAAGAAGAAGAAGTTCCAGGGCAAGCTCGCCGAGGCCCGCCAGCTCCTCAACACCCTCACCGCCGAAGAGCGCGCCAAGGTGCAGCAGCAGGAGCAGCGCGCCAGCCGCGCCGCCGGCGAGCGCATCGACCTGGGCCACGAGGTCCCGGCCTCGCAGCGCGGCGCCGACGCCCTCGCCGCCGCGGCCACCCAGATCGGCAAGCCGTACGCCTCGGGCATGGAAGGCCCCAACTCGTACGACTGCTCGGGTCTGACCCAGTGGGCGTACGGCCAGGCCGGCGTCGACCTCACCCGCACCACGTACACCCAGCAGAACGACGGCGTGAAGATCGGCCGCAGCCAGCTCAAGCCGGGCGACCTGGTCTTCTTCAACGGCCTCCAGCACGTGGGCCTGTACGCGGGCAACAACACGGTCCTGCACGCCCCCTACACGGGCGCCTACGTCCGCTACGAGTCCATGAACACCATCGGTGGGTTCATGTTCGGCGTCCGCGTCGGCTGATCCGCCGCGACCCGCTCCGGCACACCGCCCGAACGGGTGGTTCGTCGTGACGCGCACTGACCTGACGCCCCGCCGGTGACCTGTGTTCTCCGGCGGGGCGTCACTTTGTGTGCCCGGCGCCTTCGTTGGTCGGGGACTGATCAGCGGCTACTGTCTGCCGCGCCAGTCTGCGTCGAGCCGAACGGAGCGCGATTCGTGGCGTCCCACCGCCGACCCGCGAGGGTCACCGTCCTCACCGCCGCCGCCGCGGCCACCGCGGCGGCGTCCCTCGGGGCCGTCCCCGCGAGCGCCGACCCCGGGCCCACGCCCGCGGCCACCCGCGCCACGGTCGACCGGCTCTTCGAGGAGGCCGAGAAGGCCACCGAGGGCTACAACCGGGCGGACGAGAAGGCGGACGCGCTGCGCCGGACGGTCTCCCAGGCACAGGACAGCCTCGCCCGCGGCCAGGAACGCATCAACCGCATGCGGGGCGCGCTCGGTTCGGTCGCCGGCGCCCAGTACCGCTCCGGCGGCATCGACCCCGCCCTCGCCCTGCTGCTCTCCTCCGACCCCGACAGCTATCTGGACCGGGCCTCCGCGCTGGACCGGATCACCGCCCGCCAGAGCGCCGCGCTCGACGAGCTGCGGCGCGAGCAGCGCCGCCTGGGCCAGCGGCGGAGCGAGGCCCGCGCGGTCCTCGCCGACCTGGAGCGCAGCCGGGCCGAGGTCGCCCGCCACAAGCGCACGGTCGAGCGGAAGCTGGCCGAGGCCCGCCGGGTGCTCGCCTCCCTCACCGTCGAGCAGCGCGCCGACTACGACCGCGCCTCCCGCACCGGGGAGCGCGCCGGGGGACCGGCCGAGGGCCCTGCGGCGGAGCTGCCGCCGCTCGCCGACCTCGGTCCCTCGCGGGCCGCCGCAGCGGTGATCGCCGCCCGCAGCGCGATCGGCAGGCCGTACGTGTGGGGGGCGACCGGCCCCTCGGCCTTCGACTGCTCGGGCCTGATGGTCTGGTCGTACCGGCAGGCCGGGATCAGCCTGCCCCGCACCTCCTCGGCTCAGCGGTACGCGGGCCGGCAGGTGCCGCTCTCGCAGGCGCAGCCGGGCGACCTCGTCACGTACCGCGGCGACGCCAGCCACGTGGCCATCTACGCGGGCAACGGCCAGGTCATCCACGCCCCGTACCCGGGCGCTCGGGTCCGCTACGACCCGGTGAACATGATGTCGCACGTGACCGTGACCCGGGTCTGAGGCCGCCGCCCCGTTCTCGCCGCCCGCCTCCGGGGCGCGGCCGGGGGAACGGGCCCGAGGGCGCGGAGCCCCGGCCGCGCCCCTTCGGCGCCCCGTACGATCGGGGGCGTGGCGGGACGGCGGAGCACGGGGGCGCGCGGCGCGGCGGCGGGGCTGCTGGCCGCGCTGCTCGCCCTCGCCGGGTGCGCGGCCCCCGAGCCGGCCGGACCGGCGACCGGGGAGGTCCAGGACCTGCTCGACCGGCACGCGCGGGCGCTGCTCGACCGCGACGAGGCCGGCTACCTCGCGGCCCTCGACCCCGCGCTCGCGCCGGCCGCGCGCACCGAGTTCGACCGGCTCGCGAAGATCCCGCTGGGCGGCTGGACGTACCGGGTCACCGACCTCGACCGGACCGGCGGGGACCGGGCCACCGCCAGGGCCGAGCTCGGCTACCGGATCAAGGGCTACGACTCCGGGCCCGCCACCACCGAGCGGGTCCTCGACCTCGCCGAGCGGGACGGCCGCTGGTACGTGACCGGTGACCGCGCCGCCGACGGCGCCCCGCAGCAGCTGTGGCAGCAGGGCGAGGTCACCCCCGTGACCGGCCGGCGCAGCCTCGTCCTGGGCGTGGGGCAGAGCCCGGAGCGGCTGCGGGAGATCGCGGCGGCGGCGGACCGGGCGGTGCCCGCGGTCGGGGACGCCTGGCGCGGGAACTGGGCGGGCCGGATCGTGGTCCTCGTCCCGGCGTCGATCGAGGCGATGGGCCGGCTCCTCGGCGGGCCGGCCGCCTCCTACCGGGGCATCGCGGCCGTCACGACCGGCCGGGCGGGCGGCGGGCCGACGGCGCCCGCGGACCGGGTGATCGTGAACCCGGACGCGTACGCGGTGCTCGGCGCGTTCGGCCGGCAGATGGTCCTCACCCACGAGACCACCCACGTGGCGACCCGCGTCCAGACCACCGGGGCCACTCCGGTCTGGCTCTCCGAGGGCTTCGCCGACTGGGCCGCCTACCGGGGCACCGACCGCACCGCCGCCCAGGCCGCCCCCGAGCTGCGCCGCGCGGTCCTGGCCGGCGACCTCCCGGCGGAGCTCCCCGCCGACGGGGCCTTCGCCTTCGGCGGTGACGCGGAGGCGATGGCCCGGGCCTACGAGGGCGGGTGGCTGGCCTGCGAGCTGATCGCGGACCGCTGGGGCGAGGAGGAGCTGACGGCGTTCTACCGGGCGGTGGGCGCGCACCCGGCCCGGGAGGGCGCGGTGGAGAAGGCGCTCCGGGAGGTCCTGGACACCACGCCGGAGGACTTCACCGCCGACTGGCGCGCGTACCTGACCGAGCGGCTGGGCTAGGGCGCCTTGCCGGCCGGGCCCTACCCCTCCAGGACGTCGAGGGCCTCCGTCAGCCAGGCCTTCTCCTCGGTGCCCGTCGCGCGGGCGATCCGCAGCATCCCCTGCCGGAAGAGGTCGGGCCCCCGCTCGACGCTGAGCGGGGTCCCGTCCTCGTAGAAGAAGCTGGCCGGGGTGAGCAGGAACTCCTGGCGGCGGCGGAGGACGGCCGCCTGGTCCGCCCGGTCGGGGAGGTGCCCGAGGAAGGCGAGCAGGGTGAACCAGCGCTGGCCGTCGGTGATCTCGGCGTCCTTGGGCGTGCGCAGCCGGGGCCGCCCTCCTGCTCGGCGGCTCGGACCACCCCGCCCACGCCCTGGCCACCGCCTACTTCGCGATCTCGCTCCCCGGCACGGCCGTCTTCTTCGCCACGCACGTGCTCGACGGGATCCTCAAGGGCGCCGGCGACACCCGCACCCCCATGCGGCTCGCCTTCCTCGCCAACGGGCTGATCCTCGTCCTCGACCCGCTGCTCATCCACGCGCACGGGGTGCCGGGCGCCGCCCTCGCCACCGTCACCGGCCGGAGCGTCGCCCTCGCCGCGGGCCTCCTCGCCCTGCGCCGCGACCCGCTCCTCAGGGCCGCCCGGGCCGCCGGGGCGGCCCTGCCCACGGCCGCCGCACTGCGCCGCACCGCCGCCACCGGGCTGCCCATGTCCGTCGACTTCGTGGTCCGGATGGCCGGAGCCCTCGCGCTCGTCTCCGTCGTCGCCCGGCTCGGCGTCACCGAGATCGCCGCCTACGGCATCGCCACCAAGGCCATGTACGTGGCGACCATGGCCTTCTACTCCGTCCGACAGGCCGCCGCCATCCACAGCGCCCACCTCCTCGGCTCGGGCCTGGACGAGCGCCGGGCCGTCGGCCGGCAGGCCCTCCTCCTCGGCGGAGCCCTCGGCGCGGGCGCCGCCGGACTGCTGTTCCTCGGCGCGGGACCCGTGATGCGGGCCTTCGGCGCCGAGCCGGAGGCGGCGGCGGGCGCGCTCTTCCTGCGCTGCCTCGGCCCCCACCTGCTGCTCCTGGCCGGGTACATCGCGCTCGCCGGCGTCTTCGAGGGCACCGGGGCGAGCCCGTACCCCGCCCGGATCACCGTCGCGGGCGTCCTCGTGCAACTCCCGCTCGCCCACGCCCTCTCAGGCGCCGGCCTCCCCGGGATCTGCCTGGCCACGGCCCTCGCCACGGGAGCCCAGTGCGCGGCCCTCGGCCTGCTGCACCGCCGCACCCTCGGCGCCTCCCGGAAGCCTCAGCGCGAGCCGGACAGGGTCTTCTCGCGCTCCGGCTGAGTCGCCTGCGCGGGGATCCTCCCGACCCCGGCCGCCGCGAGCCGCGGCTCCGCCACCGTGTGGCGCCACAGGATCCCGCAGGCGATGACGGTGGCGGCGACCAGCAGGCCGTTCCGGGTGAACAGCACCGCCATGCCCAGCGGATCGCTCCGCGTCACGTGCGAGAACCACACCGGGAACTCGAACTGCGTCACCGCCGTCGCCCAGAGCACCAGATGCGCGGGCCGCCGCATCCGGCTCGACCGGTAGGCGAGGCACACCGCGGCCAGACCGACCAGCCACAGCATGTACTGGGGGGAGAGCACCCGGCTCGTCGTCGTGAACAGCAGCACCGCGACGAAGGCCGCGTCCGCCACCGTCGACGAGGCGAAGTGCCGCGCCCGCAGCCGCCACACGAGCAGCCAGCCGAACGCGGCGATCGTGAGGACCAGCGCGGCCGTCGAGACCGCGGACACGTACGGGCCGAGGAACTCGATCGAGCCGTAGTTCATCCGCGCCTCGCCGTCCCAGCCGAAGTGCCGGACGACGTGGAAGACCGTCGCGCCCAGCGACTCGACCTCCGTGCCCCGGTCGCGCTGGAAGCCGAGGAAGGCCAGCGCCCCCGGCATCCACACCACGCAGAACGCGAGCACCGCCGCCGCCGCGCCCGCCGCCGTCGACCAGGAGCGGAGGGTCGCCCGCCCCTTCGGGGTGCCGGCGAGCAGCAGCACCGGCCACACCTTCAGGACAGCGCCGAAACCGGCGAGCGCGCCGAGCACGCGCGGGCTGCGGCCCGCCGCGAGCAGCCCCGCCACCGCGACGGCGGTGACCATCACGTCGTACCGGGCGTACGCCGTCGGGCCGAGCAGCGCGACGCCCGCCAGCCAGAACCAGGCACCCCGGGACGAGCGGCCGGGGCGGCGGCCCGTGTGGAGGAGCAGCCCGAAGACGAGCGCGTCGCAGAGGAAGGCGAGGACGAAGAAGGCGGACGCGTAGCCGAGGAACGGCAGCAGCCTGGGGGAGAGGATCGCGAACGCGGCGGCCGGCGGGTACTGCCAGGTGACGTCGTCCAGCGGATACGTGCCCGTCCGCAGGACCTCGTACCAGCCCTGGTAGATGTTCGACACGTCGAAGGTGATGTCCGGCCCCGGGACCACCACGACCTTGAAGGCGCACAGCAGCAGAAGGACCCGGGACAGACCCCACAGGCCGAGCGGAAGCCGCAGGCTCGTGCGTGACCCGTTCCCCGCCGCACCCGTCGTCACTGTCGCGTCCTTCTCCTGTCGACCCGCGGTGGCGGGGGCGGTCGTGGTCCTGTCGGCCCGCGGTGGCGGGGCAGGTGTGGTGCCGGGCGGTGCAGGCGATCGCGTACTGTCGGCCACGATGCACAAGACCCTGATCGTAACCAACGACTTCCCGCCGCGTCCCGGCGGAATCCAGGCCTTCCTGCACAACATGGCGCTCCGCCTGGACCCCGACCGGATCGTGGTCTACGCCTCCACCTGGAAGCGCAGCCGCGAAGGGATCGAGGCGACGGCCGCGTTCGACGCCGAACAGCCTTTCACGGTCGTGCGGGATCGCACCACCATGCTGTTGCCGACTCCTCGGGTCACCGCCCGCGCCACCGCGCTGCTGCGCGAGCACGGCTGCGCGTCCGTGTGGTTCGGCGCGGCCGCGCCGCTCGGCCTGATGGCGCCCGCGCTGCGCCGGGCCGGCGCCCGCCGGCTCGTCGCCACCACCCACGGGCACGAGGCCGGCTGGGCCCAGCTCCCCGCCGCCCGGCAGCTCCTGCGCCGCATCGGCGAGGGCACGGACACGATCACCTACCTCGGCGAGTACACCCGTTCCCGGATCGCGAGCGCCCTCACCCCGGCCGCCGCCGGCCGCATGGTCCAGCTCCCGCCCGGCGTCGACGAGAAGACCTTCCACCCCGGCTCGGGCGGCGACGAGGTCCGCGCCCGCCTCGGGCTCAGCGACCGTCCCGTCGTCGTCTGCGTCTCCCGGCTCGTCCCCCGCAAGGGCCAGGACACCCTGATCCGGGCCGTGCCCGCGATCCTCCGCCGGGTCCCCGACGCCGTCCTCCTGGTCGTCGGCGGCGGACCGTACGAGAAGGACCTGCGCCGCCTCGCCGCCGAGACCGGCGTGACCGGATCCGTACGCTTCACCGGCGCCGTGCCCTGGTCCGAGCTGCCCGCCCACTACGGCGCCGGCGACGTCTTCGCCATGCCCTGCCGCACCCGGCGCGGCGGCCTCGACGTCGAGGGCCTCGGCATCGTCTACCTGGAGGCCTCCGCCACCGGCCTCCCCGTCGTCGCCGGCGACTCCGGCGGCGCCCCCGACGCCGTCCTCGACGGCGAGACCGGCTGGGTCGTCCGCGGCGAGTCCGCCGAGGAGACCGCCGACCGCGTCGCCACCCTCCTCCTCGACCCCGAGCTCCGCGCCCGCATGGGCGAGCGCGGCCGGGCCTGGGTGGAGGAGCGCTGGCGCTGGGACCTGCTGGCGGAGCGACTGCGCGAACTGCTGTAGGGAGAGCGCGGAGGGGCCCGGGGCGATGCGATCGCCCCGGGCCCCTCCGCACCCGCTCCTACTTGCTGTAGATCGACTCGATCTCGTCCGCGAAGTCCTTCGCCACCACGTTCCGCTTCAGCTTCAGGGACGGGGTGATGTGGCCCGCCTCCTCGGTGAACTGGGCCGGGAGGATGCGGAACTTGCGGACCGACTCCGCCTTGGAGACGGCGGCGTTGCCGTCGTCGACCGCCCGCTGGACCTCCGCGATCAGCTCGGCGTCCTCCCGCAGGGACGCCGCCGTCGAACCGGCCGGCTTGCCGTGCTCGCTCGCCCAGCGGCCCAGGAACTCCTCGTCGATCGTGACCAGCGCGCCCACGAACGGACGCCCGTCGCCGACCACCATGCACTCCGCGACCAGCGCGTGCGCCCGGATCCGGTCCTCGATGACCGCCGGAGCGACGTTCTTGCCGCCCGCCGTCACCAGGATCTCCTTCTTGCGGCCGGTGATCGCGAGGTAGCCGTCCTCGTCGAGCGTGCCGATGTCACCCGTGTGGAACCAGCCGTCCGCCAGCGCCTCGGCCGTCGCCGCCGGGTTGTTCCAGTACTCCGTGAAGATGTGCTCGCCGTGCAGCAGCACCTCGCCGTCGTCGGCGATCCGCACCACCGAGCCCGGCAGCGGCTGGCCGACCGTGCCGATCTTCTGCCGGTCCCACGGGTTGAACGCGGTCGCCGCGCACGACTCCGTCAGGCCGTAGCCCTCCAGGACCGTGAAGCCGATGCCCCGGAAGAAGTGGCCGAGCCGCTCGCCCAGCGGCGCGCCGCCCGAGATCGCGTACTCGCCGCGACCGCCGAGCACCGCCCGCAGCTTGCTGAAGACCAGCTTGTCGAAGACCTTGTGCTTCAGCCTCAGCCCGAAGGACGGGCCCTGCGGGGTGCCGAGCGCCCGGCTGTACGCGATGGCCGTGTGCGCGGCCTTGTCGAAGATCTTGCCCTTGCCGTCGGCCTGCGCCTTCGCCCGCGCCGAGTTGTAGACCTTCTCGAAGACGCGCGGCACGCCCAGGATCAGCGTCGGCCGGAACGAGGCCAGCTCGTCCGTGAGGTTCTTGATGTCCGGGACGCAGCCAAGACGGATCGGCGCCATCACGGACGCGACCTCGACGAGCCGTCCGAAGACGTGCGCGGCCGGCAGGAACAGCAGCACCGAGCACTCGCCCGTACGGAAGAGGGGCTTCAGCCGCTCCACCACGTTGCCGCACTCGGCGAAGAAGGCCCGGTGGGTCAGGACGCAGCCCTTGGGGCGGCCCGTCGTGCCCGAGGTGTAGACGATCGTCGCCGGGTCGTCCGCGTGCGCCGCCGACATGCGCTCGTCGAGCAGCTCGTCGGAGACGTCCATGCCGGTGGCCGTGAGCTGCGCGACCGCGTCGTCCTCGATCTGCCAGACGCCCTTGAGCTCCGGGAGCCGGTCCCGTACGGACTCCACCGCGGCCTGGTGCGCCGGGCTCTCGGCGAGCACCACGGTCGCGCCCGAGTCGCCCAGGATCCACTGGATCTGCTCCGGCGAGCTCGTCTCGTACACCGGCACGGTCACCGCGCCCGCGCTCCAGACCGCGAAGTCGAGGAGCACCCACTCGTAGCGCGTGCGGGAGAGCAGCGCGACCCGGTCGCCCGGCTCCACGCCGGAGGCGATCAGACCCTTGGCGACCCCGCGGACCTCGGCGAGGAACTCGGTGGCGGTGACGTCCGTCCAGACGCCGTCGACCTTGCGCCCCATCACGGCGACGTCTGGGTGCTGGGAGGCGTTGCGGCGGATGAGATCCGTCAGGTTGCCGTCCGTGGGGACCTCGTACAGGGCCGGAAGGCTGAACTCGCGCAAGACTGCTGCTCCTCATCGGGCGCCGGCGCCACGGCTCTGTGTGATGCACCGGTGAAGTCCATGATCGGGCAGGTGCTCAGTGGGGGTGAGCACGACTGGACTGCCCGGACGTTACTCGTCAGTACACGGTTCCCGATAGGGGGTCCCGGCCAGATGTTCCGTGCGTCACACCGGTGTGACGGTGCTCTGCGCACAGTAATCCACAGCTTTCACGACTCCCAAGTAACCGCAGGTGACACCCCCTAAGGTGGGGTCATGCGAGTCCATGTGGTCAGTGACGTACACGGCAACGCCGACGACCTCGCCAAGGCGGGGGAGGGCGCCGACGCCCTCATATGTCTCGGTGACCTGGTCCTCTTCCTCGACTACGCCGACCACAGCCGGGGGATCTTCCCCGATCTCTTCGGCACCGAGAACGCCGACCTGATCGTCGAGCTCCGCACCGCCCGCCGCTTCGACGAGGCCCGCGACCTCGGCCGCCGCCTCTGGGCCGGGCTCGACGTCGACCGCGAGACCGCCGTCGAGACCGCCGTCCGCCGCCAGTACGCCGAACTCTTCGCCGCCTTCCCCACCCCCACGTACGCCACCTACGGGAACGTGGACATCCCCCGGCTCTGGCCCGAGTACGCAGGCCCCGGCACCACGGTCCTCGACGGCGACCGGATCGAGCTCGGCGGCCTGGTCCTCGGCTTCGTCGGCGGCGGGCTGCGCACGCCCATGCGCACCCCGTACGAGATCTCGGACGAGGAGTACGCGGCCAAGGTCGAGGCCCTCGGCGACGTCGACGTGCTCTGCTCCCACATCCCGCCGGACGTCCCCGAACTGACCTACGACACGGTCGCCCGCCGCTTCGAGCGCGGCAGCCGGGCGCTGCTCGACGCCATCCACCGGGTCCGCCCCCGCTACGCCCTCTTCGGCCACGTCCACCAGCCGCTGGCCCGGCGCATGCGGATCGCCTCCACCGAGTGCGTGAACGTCGGCCACTTCGCCTCGACCGGGACGCCCTTCGCCCTGGAGTGGTGACGGCGGGGGCACGGGGGCGCGATAGCCTTCCGTCGGCACGTCTGTGCCCTTTTGCTTCCGCCTTTACTTCCGCCGGACCGCACAGTGGAGGAGCCACCGCGATGGCCGAACACACCAGCTCGAGCATCACCATCGAGGCGGCGCCGGCCGACGTCATGGGCGTGATCGCCGACTTCGCCCGCTATCCGGAGTGGACCGGCGAGGTGAAGGAGGCGGAGGTCCTGGAGAAGGACTCCGCGGGCCGTGCGGAGAAGGTCCGCCTCCTCCTCGACGCGGGCGCCATCAGGGACGACCACACCCTCGCGTACACCTGGACCGGGGACAACGAGGTCAGCTGGACCCTCGTCAAGTCCCAGATGCTCCGCTCCCTCGACGGCTCCTACCTCCTGAAGGCGCTCGGCGCCGGCCGCACCGAGGTGACGTACCAGCTCACCGTGGACGTCAAGATCCCCATGCTCGGCATGATCAAGCGCAAGGCGGAGAAGGTCATCATCGACCGGGCGCTGGACGGCCTGAAGAAGCGCGTCGAATCGGGCGCGTGATTCCGAGCCCCCGATCCCGGCTGGGCGGTGCGCTTCCGCCCCCTGCCCGTGTGGGCAATCCTCCCGCTCGAGCAGGGGGGACCCCCTTCGCCCCGGCGGAACGGTTGCCCGCAACGGGGGTGGGCGGGGGCAACGCCCCCACGGAACGACTGCCCACAACGGGGGGCGCGGGGTGGGCCCGGTAACGTCGCCCGTATGCGGATCATCCTTGTCACCGGCCCCGGCGGCGCCGGACGCACCACCCTCGCCGCCGCCACCGCCCTCACCGAGGCGCGGGCCGGCCGCCGGGTCCTGCTCGTCTCCGAGGACGCGGAACCGGTCGAGGGCCTCCGGATCCTCCGGCCCGAGCCCGGCGCCGACTTCCGCCGGGAGTTCCTCGCCCTCCAGGCCCGCTCCTCCGCCGCCCTCGACCTGCTCGGCGCCGCGCCCTTCGAGGACGCCGAACTGACCGAGCTCCCGGGCAGCCGCCCGTTCGCCCTGCTGCGGGCCCTGCGCGACGCCGCCGCCGGCGACCACGACCTCGCGGTCGTCGACCTGCCCCCGCTCCCCGAGGCCCTCGCCCTCCTCGCCCTCCCCGGACAGCTCCGCCGCTATCTGCGCCGCCTGCTGCCCCCGGAGCGCCAGGCCGCCCGCGCCCTGCGCCCGATGCTCGCCCAGCTCGCCGGCGTCCCCATGCCCGCGCAGTGGCTGTACGAGACCACCGCCCGCTGGGAGGCCGAGCTCGCCGCCGCCCAGGCCGTCGTCGAGGCCCCCGCCACCACCGTCCGCCTCGTCCTCGAACCCGGCCCCGCCGCCGCCCGCACCCTGCGCACCGCCCGGCTCGGCCTCGCCGTCCAGCGCCTCGCCCTCGACGCCGTCGTCGCGAACCGGATCCTCCCGGCCGGCTCCGAGGACCCGTGGCTGGCCGGGCTCACCGCCGAACAGCACCGGCACCTCGCGGAGCTCCGTACCGCCGCCGGCGAGCTGTACGAGCTCCCGCACCTGGGCCGCGCCCCGCGCGGAGCCGAGGACCTGCTCCTCCTCGCGGCCGCCCGGCCCGCGCCGGTCCCCGCCCCCGTACCGGAGTGGACCGTCGAGGACCGGCGCGAGAAGGACGGCGTCCTCGTCTGGCACATCCCCCTGCCGGGGGCCGTCAAGGAGGAGCTCTCGCTCGTCCGCCGCGGCGACGAACTGCTCCTGACCGTCGGCGCGTTCCGCCGCGGCGTCCCGCTGCCGGGCGCCCTGCGCCGCTGCACGGTCACCGGCGCCGGGCTCGTCGAGGGGGACCTCCGGGTGCGCTTCACCCCGGACCCGGGTCTCTGGCCCCGTACCTCCTGAACGGGCGTGTACCGTCGAAGTAACAGCCATTGAGGAGTACGCCATGAGCGATTCGGACGCCTGGGCCAAGGCCTGTGCCGAGGACCTGGAGGCGGAGAGGGCCCGTCGTCGGGCGCAGCGCGCGGCCGAGCCCGGCTCGCCCGCGGAGGAGTTCCGCAGGCTCTTCGAGGCCGTGGCCGACAAGGTCTCCGGCGGCCTCGGGAACCCGCTCCTCGGCGGTCAGGCCGCGCAGGCCGCCGCGCAGACCGTGCAGCAGCTCGTCCACCAGGCGAAGGCCGTCGTCGAGCCCGTCATCGAGCGCAACCCGCAGGTCTTCGACCACCTCGCCGCCGCCGGCAGCGAGCTGCTCGCCGCCTACCGCTCCGCCGTCGAGGGCCACGAGAGCCGCTGGACCCGCGGCGGCGCCGTACCCGAGGACGACGACCCGCGTCGGGACGCCGACCCGGACGTCCCCCGCGAGGACGACGGAGGGACCGGAACCGGCCAGCACATCGACCTCGACTGATCGGTGGGGCACCTCCCCTCGGGTACGGTGGGCCTTAGCGGGGCTCGACCGAAAACTGAGGGACACATGGGACTCACCATCGGCGTCGACATCGGCGGCACGAAGATCGCGGCCGGCGTGGTCGACGAGGAGGGCAACATCCTCGACACGCACACCGTGCCCACCCCGCCGACCCCCGAAGGCATCGTCGACGCCATCTGCGCCGCCGTGTCCGAGGCCGGCAAGGGTCACTCGATCGAGGCCGTCGGCATCGGAGCCGCGGGCTACGTCGACGACAAGCGTGCCACCGTCCTCTTCGCGCCGAACATCGACTGGCGGCACGAGCCGCTCAAGGACAAGGTCGAGCAGCGGGTCGGTCTGCCCGTCGTCGTCGAGAACGACGCCAACGCGGCGGCCTGGGGCGAGTACCGCTTCGGCGCCGGCCAGGGCCACGAGGACGTCATCTGCATCACCCTCGGCACCGGTCTCGGCGGCGGCATCATCATCGGCAACAAGCTGCGCCGCGGACGCTTCGGCGTGGCCGCCGAGTTCGGCCACATCCGGGTCGTCCCGGACGGTCTGCTGTGCGGCTGCGGCAGCCAGGGCTGCTGGGAGCAGTACGCCTCCGGGCGCGCGCTCGTCCGGTACGCCAGGCAGCGCGCCAACGCCACCCCGGAGCGCGCGGAGATCCTCCTCGGCCTCGGCGACGGCTCCCCGGAGGGCATCGAGGGCAGGCACGTCAGCGAGGCCGCCCGCGCGGGCGACCCGGTGGCCATCGACTCCTTCCGCGAGCTGGCCCGCTGGGCGGGCGCCGGCCTCGCCGACCTGGCCTCGCTCTTCGACCCGTCCGCGTTCATCGTCGGCGGCGGCGTCTCGGACGAGGGGGACCTCGTCCTCGACCCCATTCGCAAGTCCTTCCGGCGCTGGCTGATCGGCGGGCAGTGGCGGCCGCACGCGCAGGTCCTCGCGGCCCAGCTGGGCAACAAGGCCGGCCTGGTCGGCGCCGCGGACCTGGCCCGCCAGGGCTGAGCTCCGTACGGGGCCGTACGACGACCGCCCGCCGCGTCCTCCCGGACGCGGCGGGCGGTCGTCGTATGTTGGCCGTCATGGCGATCAGTGAGCTGCCCAACTCCCGGACCGAGAGCGACGGTTCGGCCGTCCTCCGGGTCCTGAGCTACAACGTCCGCTCGATGCGCGACGACGAGGACGCCCTCGCGCGGGTGATCCGCGCCTGCGCCCCGGACCTCGTCTTCGTCCAGGAAGCCCCTCGCTTCTTCCGCTGGCGCAAACACGCCGCCCGGCTCGCCGCCAAGAGCGAGCTCGTCGTCCTGAGCGGCGGCGCCACCGCGGCGGGGCCGCTCCTGCTCTGCTCCCTGCGGGCCGCCGTGGAGCGGACCGAGGACGTCCTGCTGCCGCTCACGCCGGGCCTGCACCGGCGCGGCCTCGCGACCGCGGTCGTCCGCTTCGGCGGGGCCCGGGTCGGCCTCGTCAGCTGCCACCTGAGCCTGCGGAAGGACGAGCGGTACGCCCAGGCCGGGATGGTCCTCGACCGGGTCGCCGCCCTCGGCACCCCGTACGCCCTCGTCGCCGGCGACCTGAACGAACGCCCCGGCGGCCCCGCCTTCACCCGCCTCGCCGAGGAGCTCCAGGACGGGTGGGCGGTCAGCCCCTGGGGCGGCGAGTACACCTCGACCCCCGTCGACCCGCACCAGCGCATCGACGCGATCCTGGCGACCCCGGGCGTCGAGTTCCTCGGCTGCGGAGTCCCGACGGACCTCGACCCGGAGGACCTGCGGGCCGCCACCGACCACCTCCCGGTGCTGGCGGCGGTCCGCGTCCCCGCGACCTAGGGCGGCGGTCCGCGTCCCGCGGGGCGCCCGGCGGTTACACCACCGCCCCGCGCCCCGGGTCGTCGAAGCCGTCGTCATCGTCGTCGTCGTGCTTCATCCGGGCCACCAGGGTCGCGAAGCCGCCCAGGAAGCCGCCCACGCAGAGCGTCGTCAGCCACCAGGTCATGTCCCACTGGAGCAGCACGGCGAGCAGCATCAGGACCGGGCCGCCGACGACCGCGAGCCAGGCGAACTTGGTCGTCGTGTCCGCCTCGGGCAGCGGAGGCGGCTCCGGCGGGACGAAGTGGCCCTCGTCGCCGCCGCCCGCCGTGTCGTCCGGCTCGGCCGGCGAGTGGTCCCGGGGGCCGCCCGTCCGCACCCCGGGCGCGAACACGATCGAGCTGCCGAGCGCCGGCCGCTCGGGGCCCGCCTCCGGGTCCTCCTCCGTCCCGCCGTCCTCCGGCGCGGTCTCCGCGGGCTTCGGCCTCGGCTTCCAGGCCGTGCCCTTCACGGGCCGGACCTCCCCGGCGGCCCCGTCCTCCCCGTCCTCCGGCTCCGGCAGCGACAGGTTCTCGACGGGCCGGAACGGCTTCGTCCCCGGAGGGTCCGCGGGCTCCTCGCCGTACCCGGCGACGATCGCGGCCCAGGCCGCCTCCTCGTCGACGGGCTGCGGCTCCCGCCCGTCGCCGTCCTGCTGCTCAGCCACCGCTCCTGCTCCCCTTCCCGTCGACCAGCTCCGGGGCCAGACGCTCGACGAAGGCCAGGCTCTCGTCGAAGATCCGCTCCGCGTCATGGTCCAACGTCGCCACGTGGTAGCTCTGTTCCAGCAGGATCTCCTCGACGTCCGTCGAGGAGATGCGGGAGAGGATCCGGGCCGAGTCGGCGGGCGGCACGACGTGGTCCTGGGGGCTGTGGAGCAGTACCACCGGCTGGGTGACCTGGGGGAGCTGCGCGTCCACCGTCCGGAAGAGCCGCCGCATGGTGTGCGCGGCGTGCAGCGGCACCCGGTCGTAGCCGAGCTCGGTCACGCCCTCCTTGGCGATGTCGCTGGCGATGCCCCTCGTGGAGGGGACCAGGTGCCGGACGACGGGCAGCGCGTGCGCGGCGACGCCGTGCACCTTGTTCGCCGGGTTGACCAGGACGATGCCGCGCACCGCGTCACCGTGCTGGGCGGCCAGCCGCAGCGCGAGGGCCCCGCCCATGGAGAGGCCGAAGACGAAGACGGTCCGGCACCGGTCCAGGAGCTCGCGCAGGGCCCGGTCCACCTCCGCGTACCAGTCGTGCCAGGTGGTGAGCTGCATGTCCTGCCAGCGGGTGCCGTGCCCCGGCAGCAGCGGCACCGACACCGACAGGCCGCGCTCGGCCAGGTACTCGGCCCACGGACGCATGGACTGCGGGGAACCGGTGAATCCGTGACAGAGAAGGACGCCGACCTCTCCGCCTTCGTGGCGGTACGGCTCGGCTCCGGGAAGGACCGGCACCGGGGTCTCCTGTTCGTTGCGACTCCGGCGTCTTCGGGTGCGCCGGAGCGACGGAATGTGGGGAAGGACCTTCACGGTACGCGACCGGACCGACACCGACCAGGGCCGTAGCCGGGGCCGTGCGCCGGTACGGGATAAAGTCGTGGCGACGGCACACGGAAGGCATGGCGAGTTGATCTACGGCGCAATGAAGTTCTCCCTCGGAGGCTCCCTGAAGCTCGCCTTCCGGCCCTGGGTGGAGGGTCTGGAGAACATCCCCGCCGAGGGACCCGCGATCCTCGCGAGCAACCACCTGTCCTTCTCGGACTCCTTCTTCCTGCCCGCCGTGCTGGACCGCAAGGTCACCTTCATCGCCAAGGCCGAGTACTTCACCACCCCCGGTGTGAAGGGCAAGCTCACCGCCGCCTTCTTCAAGGGCGTCGGCCAGCTCCCGGTGGACCGTTCGGGTGCCCGCGGCGCGGGCGAGGCGGCGATCAAGGCCGGCATCGAGGTCATCGAGGGCGGCGGCCTCTTCGGCATCTACCCCGAGGGCACCCGCTCGCCCGACGGACGCCTCTACCGGGGCAAGCCCGGCGGTCTGGCGCGCGTCGCCCTGGCCACCGGCGCGCCCGTGATCCCGGTCGCCATGATCGACACCGAGAAGATCCAGCCGCCCGGCAAGGTCCTCCCCAAGCTGATGCGCCCGGGCATCCGGATCGGCAAGCCGCTGGACTTCACCCGCTACCAGGGCATGGAGGGGGACCGCTTCATCCTCCGCTCGGTGACCGACGAGGTCATGTACGAGATCATGAAGCTGTCCGGCCAGGAGTACGTCGACATCTACGCGACGGCCGCCAAGCGGCAGATCGCGGACGCGGAGAAGGCGGCCAAGGAGGCCGTCAAGGCCGAGATCGCCGCTCGGGAAGAGTCCGGCGCGTAGGTCCCGCGGGGGACCCGGGGGTGGGGGAGATGGCCAAGCGCGAGCGTGTCGTGCGCATGTCGGTCGAGCAGCCGCTGTGGCGTGCGCTGACCGGCTACCGCGTCCTGACGATGGTCTATGCGGTCCTGCTGTTCGCCTTCAACCGGAGCGGCTACGAGCGGCCCTGGATCGCCGTCGGCTATCTGGCGGTGCTGTGCTGCTGGACCCTGGCCACCCTCCCCAAGGTGGCGAACGCGGCCGGCTGCACCAGGCGCTTCCTCGGCGCCGACCTCGCCGTCGCCCTCGTCGGCATCCTCCTGACCCCGCTCGCCGACGCCCAGGCCCAGTCCTTCGACGGCCCCACCCTGCCGTCGATATGGACCGCCGGCTCCGTCCTCGCCTACGCCGTCAAGGGCGGCTGGCGCTGGGCCGGCGCCGCCTCCTCCCTGGTCGCCGTGGCCAACATCGTCGAGCGCGGCCACCCCAGCCGGGACACCCTCCACAACGTGCTCCTCGTCTGGGTCGCCTCCATCGCCATCGGCTACGTCGTCGAGGTCGCCCGCGCCTCCGAGCGCACCCTCGCCCGCGCCCTGGAGATCGAGGCCGCGACCCGGGAGCGGGAGCGGCTCGCCCGGGACATCCACGACAGCGTCCTCCAGGTCCTCGCGATGGTGCAGCGGCGCGGCACCGCGCTCGGCGGAGAGGCGGCCGAGCTCGGCCGGATGGCGGGGGAGCAGGAGGTCGCCCTCCGCACCCTCGTCGCGGGCGGGCTCGCCCGGCCCAGCCTGGTCTCCGAGGACGAGTCCGAGGGCGCCGTCGTCCGGGTCGTGGACGTGGACGACGAAGCCGACGCGGACGCCCCCGCCGACCTCCGCGTCCTGCTCGCCCCGCGCGCCGGGGCCCGGACCACGCTCTCCGAGCCGGGCGCCCCGGTCCTCCTGCCGCCGGCCGCGGCCCGCGAGCTGGCCGCCGCCGTCGGGGCCGCCCTGGACAACGTCCGGGTGCACGCCGGCGAGGACGCGCACGCGTGGATCCTGATCGAGGACTGGTCGGACGAGGTGATCGTCACCGTCCGGGACGACGGCCCCGGCATCCCGGAGGGCCGTCTCGCGCAGGCGGAGGGCGAGGGCCGGATGGGCGTCGCCCTGTCCATCCGGGGGAGACTGCGGGATCTGGGCGGCACGGCCGAGCTGGTCTCGGTCCCCGGTCAGGGCACGGAAGTCGAGTTGAAGGTTCCACGGGGGAAGGCAGGGGAGAAGTGAGCGAGCAGCGGATCAAGGTGATGGTCGTCGACGACCATCCGATGTGGCGGGACGCGGTCGCCCGCGACCTCGCCGAGGCGGGTTTCGACGTGGTCGCCACCGCCGGCGACGGCGAGCAGGCCGTGCGCCGCGCCGTCGCGGCCGGCCCCGACGTCCTCGTCCTGGACCTGAACCTGCCGGTCAAGCCGGGCGTCCAGGTCTGCAAGGAGCTCGTCGGCGGCCGGCCCGAGCTGCGGGTCCTCGTCCTCTCGGCGAGCGGCGAGCACGCCGACGTCCTGGAGGCGGTCAAGTCCGGCGCCACGGGCTACCTCCTGAAGTCGGCCAGTACGGGGGAGCTGATCGACGCGGTCCGCCGGACGGCCGTCGGCGACCCCGTCTTCACGCCGGGCCTGGCCGGGCTGGTCCTCGGCGAGTACCGCCGGCTGGCCTCCGAGCCCGCCCCGGCGGCCGGCGCCGACGAGCCGAAGGCCCCGCAGCTGACCGAGCGCGAGACGGAGGTCCTGCGGCTCGTCGCGAAGGGGCTCAGCTACAAGCAGATCGCCGAGCGCCTGGTCATCTCCCACCGCACGGTGCAGAACCACGTCCAGAACACCCTGGGCAAGCTCCAGCTGCACAACAGGGTGGAGCTCGTCCGGTACGCCATCGAGCGCGGCCTCGACGACGCCTGAGGCGCCGGGAGGACGAAGGGCCGTACGTGCGCGATACTCGCACGTACGCGTACACGTGCACATACGCGTACATACGCGCACATGCGGCCCGTCGTGACGATGAGGGGAACCTCGTGGACATCCTGGCATTCGGCGTGCAGGCGGACGAGAAGCCCCTCATGGAGAAGGCCTTCGCGGGACACCACGACGTCCGCTGCCTGGACGTCTTCCTCGACGAGGACACCGCCCCCATCGCCGCCGGCTACGAGATCGTCTCCACGAGCGTCAACGCCGACCTGAACCACCGGGTCCTGGAGACCCTCGCGGCCGGCGGGACCCGGCTGATCGCCCAGCGCTCCACGGGCTTCAACAACATCGACCTGGAGGTCGCCGAACGACTCGGCCTCACCGTCGCCCGGGTCTCCTCCTACTCGCCGTACTCCGTCGCCGAGTTCGCCTGGACCCTCGCCCTGGCCGTCAACCGCCGGATCGTCCGCGCCTCCAACCGGACCCGCGACTTCGACTTCCGGCTCGACGGCCTGATGGGACGTGACCTGCGGGGCCGTACCGTCGGCGTCCTCGGCACCGGCAGGATCGGCGAGGCCTTCACCCGCATCGCCCACGGCTTCGGCATGGAACTCCTCGGCTGGGACGTCGCCGAGAACCCCGCCTGCGTGGAACTCGGCATGAAGTACGTAGACAAGGAACGGCTCCTCGCCGAGGCCGACCTCGTCAGCCTCCACGTCCCGCTCATGGAGGCCACCCACCACCTCGTCGACGCCGCCGCCCTCAAGGCCATGAAGGACGACGCCATCCTGGTGAACTCCAGCCGCGGCGGCCTCGTCGACACCGAGGCCCTCGTCACCGAGCTCCGGGCCGGCCGCTTCACCGGTGTCGGCCTGGACGTGTACGAGGCGGAGGCCGGGCTCTTCTTCCTCGACAAGTCCCTGGAGGCCGTGGAGGACGACACCCTGGCCCGGCTGGTCACCTTCCCGAACGTGGTGGTCACCTCCCACCAGGCGTACTACACGGCCGACGCGGTCGGCCAGATCATCGAGGTCACCGTCCAGAACGTCCTCGACCACGTCGCCGGGCGGCGCAGCGAGAACGTCCTGGTGCCGAGGGCCCGGACCTGACGACCAGGCCCTAGACCAGCACGCCCGCCAGCAGGGAGGCGGTGAGCGCCGCCCCGTCCGTCGTGAGCACCGACTCCGGGTGGAACTGCACGCCCGCGAAGCCCGGTCCGCGCAGGGCGTGCACCTCACCGGTCTCCGCGTCCCGGCTGACCTCGATGCGGTGCAGCGCCAGCTCCGTCGCCGTCCGGTCGTCGCACCGCGCCGTGAAGCTGTTGTAGAAGCCGACCGTCTGCCGCCGGCCGAAGAGGTCGATCCGCAGCTGCGCCCCCTGGAAAGGGGTCCGCTTGCGGACGATGTCCAGGCCCAGCTCGGCCGCGATCAGCTCGTGCCCGAGGCAGACGCCCAGCAGACCGTGGCGGTGGTCCCGCACCAGCTCGCCCGTCAGACCGCGCAGGAAGCGCATCTTCGGGTCGGCGGCGTCCGACGGGTTCCCGGGACCGGGCCCCAGGACGACCGGACCCTCGTGGGCGAGGGCCAGCTCCCGCAGCCCCGGCTCGTCGTAGCGGAACACCGACACCTCCAGGCCCGAGGAGCGCAGGACGTGCGCCAGCATCGCCGTGAAGGTGTCCTCGGCGTCGACCACCAGCGCGTGCCCGGACAGCTCCGCGGAGCGGGCCTGCATCTTCAGCCAGAACGGCGCCAGGTCCGCGCGGCGCGCGTCGAGCGCGGCCCGCACCCGGGGGTCGTCGGCGAGCCGCGGCGGCACCGGCGCCGACGGGTCGACCGGCCGGCCCTCCCGCACCCCCAGGGCCGTGAGGACGCCCGCCGCCTTGGCGTGGGTCTCCGCGACCTCCCCCCCGGGGTCCGAGTGCCGCACCAGCGTGGCCCCCACCGGCACCCGCAGCCGGCCGTCGGCGGCGATGTCGGCGGTCCGGATGAGGATGGGGGAGTCCAGCGTCTGCGCCCCGCTCCCGTCCGTGCCGAGCAGGGCGAGCGCGCCCGCGTAGTACCCCCGGCCGCCCTCCTCGTGACGCTCGATCACCCGGCAGGCGTTCTGCACCGGCGACCCGGTCACGGTCGCCGCGAACATCGTCTCCCGCAGCACCTCCCGCACGTCGAGCGAGGACCGGCCCCGCAACTCGTACTCCGTGTGCGCGAGATGGGCCATCTCCTTCAGGCGCGGCCCGACCACCACCCCGCCCATGTCGCCCACCGTGCACATCATCTTCAGCTCCTCGTCCACCACCATGGAGAGCTCCTCGGTCTCCTTGCGGTCGGCGAGGAAGGCGAGCAGGCCCTCGGCGGTCGGGGCGGCCCCGGCCGGGTAGCGGTACGTGCCGCTGATCGGGTTCATCACGACCGTCCCTCCCGTCATCCGCACGTGCACCTCGGGGCTCGCCCCGACGAGCGTCCGCTCCCCGGTGTGCACGACGAACGTCCAGTACGCGCCCCGCTCGCCCGCGAGCAGCCGCCGGAACAGGGCGAGCGCGTCGGCGCGCCCGAAGCCCGGGATCCCGCCGGTGTAGGTGCGCCGGATCACGAAGTTCGCGCCCTCGCCGGAGCCGATCTCCTCGTCGACGACCCTTCGCACGGTCCGCGCGTAGGCCTCGTCGGAGACGTCGAACCCGCCGCCCTCCACCCGCACGTCGTGGGCGGGCAGTGCGGCCAGGGCCTCGGCGAGCGGCAGCTCGTACGCCTCGTCGGCGACCAGCACGGAGAGCGGGGTGCCGTCGTCCCGCACGTCGAAGCCGCGCTCCCGGATCTGCCGGAACGGCACGAGGGCGAGCGTCGGCATCGGGCCGACGGGCAGCTCCGCGAGGCGCTCGGCCTCGTGGACCCGGCCGATCAGCACCTCGACGGTGTCGTGGTCGCGGCCGGGGGTGCGGCGGCGCAGCAGGGCGAAGGGAGGGCAGGAGTCGTCGAGGAGACGGGAGAGGTCCATGGGGCGTGTCGTTCCTTCCGAGCGGATGTACGGAGAGGAGGAACGGCCCGGGTACGAGAAAGGCCGCCCCCTCGGGCGGCCTTCGCGTGTCTGTCGGTGTACGCGCGATCAGTGGGCCGCCGGATGAGCGGTCCACCACCAGTTCTGGTTCGCGTGCGCGTACATGGGAGCACTGTAACCCGGCCGGACACGCGAGCGGGGCCCGTTCCGCACCGTGGACGGTGCGGAACGGGCCCCGGGGCCGACCTGCGTCGATCAGACGATCAGGTTGTAGGCCCCCCAGCCGCTGCCGATGCTGACGCGGGTGGCGTACGGGTTCGGGTAGCCGTTCGTGTTCTTGTAGAACCACAGGGTGCCGGTCGTGTCGCGGGCGATCAGGTCCGGCTTCCCGTCCTTGTCCAGGTCGCTCGGGCCGACCATGACGTTGTAGACGCCCCAGCCGCCGCCGACCTTGGCACGGGTGGCGTACGGGTTCGGGGAGCCGCCCGTGTTCTTGTACAGCCACAGGGTGCCGGTCGTGTCGCGGGCGATCAGGTCCGGCTTGCCGTCACCGGTCATGTCGCCGGTGCTGATGAGCTCGTTGTAGACGTTCCAGCCGCCGCCGACCCTCACCCGGGTCGCGAAGGGGTTCGGGGTGGCGCCCGTGTTCGTGTACAGCCACAGGACGCCCGACGCGTCGCGGGCGATCAGGTCCGGCCTGCCGTCGGCGTTCATGTCCCGCGCGCCGAGGAGCTTGTTGTAGACGTTCCAGCCGCCGCCGACCTTGAGCCGCGCCTTGAACGGGGCGGAGGGGTTGCCGCTGCCCCGGTAGTACCAGAGCACGCCGTCCTTGTCCCGGGCGACGACGTCCCCGGTGCCGTCGGCCCGGAGGGCCGTCAGCGGGGTGACGGCGTTGTAGATCTGCCAGCCGGGACCGACCCGGTACTTGGCCAGGAACGGCGCGGCGCCGGAACCGGTGCCCTGGTACTGCCAGAGGACGCCGGAGGAGTCGCGGGCGATGACGTTGTAGCGGTTGTCGGTGCGGACGGACGCCGTGGTGGCGACCTCCTTGACGTCGCTCGCCTTCACCCACGCCAGACGGTGGTTGTAGCGGATCGGGACGAAGACGTTGGTCTTGCCGACGACCCGGGTGCCGTCGGTGTTGTAGGCGCTGTAGTAGTAGTCGCCCGGGACCGGGTCGCCGGCCTTCACGTACAGCTGCCCGGCCGGGAGGCTGTACTTCGTCAGGGACGCGTTGTTGTTGTTCTGGACCGGGACGCCGGTGCCCGCGTAGGCGGCGTCCTCGGGGTAGGTGCGGCCGTAGACCGGGATCGAGGCGGCGCCGTCCTTGGCGGTGATCGCCGTCTTCACGCCCGCGGGGGCCGTGTACTGGCCGCCGGGGTTGTAGAACCAGGCCTTCTTGCCGCCGTACCAGATGGCGGTCCAGTCGGTGCGCGACTCGGCGACGACGTGGGTGCTGCCGGCCGTGACCTTGTTCGTCCAGTTGGCGCCCTCCTGCCAGTTCGCCTGAACGTACGGGTCGGTCAGCGCCATGCTCTGGTCGGCCACCGGCTCCGAGTAGAGGTAGCCGAAGTTGACCGGCAGCGCCACGGTGGTCTTGGTGACGTACTGGTCGCCGACCTTCTCCGTGTACTTCATCTGCTGCTGGTTGGCCGAGGTGAACGGCGGGACGATCCGGACGAGCTGTCCGGCCTGGAGGAGGCCGCCCGCGCCACCGGCACCGGTGGGGGCGCCCACCAGGCTCATGAAGTGGTTCCAGTCCCAGAACGGGCCCGGGTCCCAGTGGTCCTGGCGCGTGGTGTCCGTGATGCTCGGCACGTCGTCGTGGCCGATGACGTGCTCGCGGTCCAGCGGGATGGAGAACTTCGCGGCCAAGTGCTTCACGAGGGCCGCGGAGGACTCGTACTCCGGCTCGGTGTACCAGCCGGCGTCGCCCTTGATGGCGTAGCCCTCGTGCTCGATGCCGATCGAGTGCATGTTGAGGGTCTTGTTGCCGGCGTGGTACGCCTCGTTCTTGGTCTCCACCATCTGCGTCACGCGGCCGTCGGCGCGCACGATGTAGTGGGCGCTGGCGTAGCTCAGCGGGTTCTGGAAGACCGAGACCGCCCCGTCGTGGTCGCCCTCGATGTCGTGGATGACGATCTGGCGGACGTCGAAGCCGTTCGTGCCGCGACTCGCGATGTTGTAGTTGCCGTCGTTCTGCGAGTAGGCGGCCGGGATGAAGGTGCAGACGGGGGCCGTCGGGCCGGTCGGGCACTCGACCGCCGGGGTGTCGGTGGTGGCCGCGGAGCTCGCCGCCAGCGGCACGTTCGACGGCTTGACCGGCTCCACCGACGGGTCCGCCGGCAGGACGACCTGCTCGCCGTCCGCGGTGATCTCCCGCTCGCCCGTCTTGATGGACTCGAAGACGCGCCTCGCGAAGAGGTCGGCGCCCTTCCGGTCCTCGGACTGGCTGTAGCGGGCCACGGCCGGGTACCAGGCGCCGGGATCCTCGGACAGTTCGGCGCCGGCCTGCTTCTGGTACTCGGCGAGGAGCGCGGCACCGGCGCGGATCGAGGCGGCGCTGTCGTTCTGCACGGACTCGGTCGAGCCGTCGATCAGCTCGGCGGCCTTGTCGAGCGTGTGCAGCGTCGGGTCGGAGGTGTCGACCTTCGTCTCGTCCTCGGGGAGGGCGGCCAGCGCCTTCTTCCCGTCGAACCGCTTCTCGACGCGCGGGTCGCCGCTCCGGTTCATCAGGTCGAGCAGGTGCTCGTCCGTGTCCTGCTCCACGTCCTCGGCGTCGACCTTCGTCAACCCCATGACGTTGTACGCGCCCGTGGTGCTCGGCTGCCCCTCGTGCGACTCCCACCGGGTCTGGCGGTACGACACCGCCATCAGCACGCTCTGCGGCACATCGAACTCACGGGCCGCGTTTGCGAACTGCGTCTGGAGGGAAGCATCGCCTCCGGACCTGCTGTCGCCGGCCGCGCCGAGGAGGCCCGGCGAGGCGACTGCGATGCTGCCGATGGTGGCGGTGGCGACGACAGCAGCCGCCGCCCCGTACAAGAGTCGTTTCTTCTTGCGGTCCCTGCGGTGCCTCTGGGTCACGCCCACCCCTGTGGATTCGACTTTGCTCGTGTCAAACGGGCCAGAGGGTAACACCACTCGACGACTTGAAGATCCTCGGCGGACATTTCGGGTGTGACGCGGGGGGCGCGCGTCTCAGTCATTGGGCAGGGGACAGGACCGGACGAAGAACCCCTTACTGTGGTGGTTGTGACCGTGAACGCTGATTCCCACGCCGTCGCCAAGGCGACCTGGCGAGACCTGCCCGCGGCGCAGCAGCCCGAGTACCCCGATGCCGAGGCTCTGCGCGATGTGATCGCGGACCTCGAGTCGTATCCTCCGCTCGTCTTCGCCGGCGAGTGCGACCAGCTGCGCGCCCGGATGGGAGCCGTCGCCCGTGGCGAGGCGTTCCTGCTCCAGGGCGGCGACTGCGCCGAGGCCTTCGACGCCGTGTCGGCCGACCACATCAGGGCCAAGCTCAAGACGCTGCTCCAGATGAGCGCCGTCCTCACCTACGCGGCCTCCGTGCCCGTGGTGAAGGTCGGCCGCATCGCCGGTCAGTACTCGAAGCCCCGCTCCAAGGGGACCGAGACCCGAGACGGCGTGACGCTCCCCACCTACCGGGGCGACTCCGTCAACGGCTTCGACTTCAACGAGAAGGCCCGCATCCCGGACCCCGAGCGCCTGAAGCGGATGTACAACGCCTCCGCCTCCACGCTCAACCTGGTCCGTGCCTTCACCACCGGTGGCTACGCCGACCTGCGCCAGGTCCACGCCTGGAACCAGGACTTCGTGAAGTCGTCCCCCTCGGGCCAGCGCTACGAGGCGCTCGCCCGCGAGATCGACAACGCCCTGAACTTCATGAAGGCCTGTGGCACCGACCCGGCCGAGTTCAAGGCCGTCGAGTTCTACGCCTCCCACGAGGCGCTGCTGCTCGACTACGAGGGCGCCCTGACCCGTACGGACTCCCGCACCGGGAAGCTGTACGACACCTCCGGCCACATGGTCTGGATCGGTGAGCGCACCCGCCAGCTGGACCACGCCCACATCGAGTTCGCCTCGCAGATCGCGAACCCGATCGGCATCAAGCTGGGCCCGACGACCTCGGTGGACGAGGCGCTCACGTACATCGACCGTCTCGACCCGGACCGCGAGCCGGGCCGGCTGACCTTCATCGTCCGCATGGGCGCCGACAAGGTCCGCGACAAGCTCCCCGAGCTGGTCGAGAAGGTCACCGCCTCCGGTGCGGTCGTCGCCTGGGTCACCGACCCGATGCACGGCAACACCTTCGAGGCCGCCTCCGGCCACAAGACCCGCCGCTTCGACGACGTGCTCGACGAGGTCAAGGGCTTCTTCGAGGTCCACAAGGCGCTGGGCACCCACCCGGGCGGCATCCACGTCGAGCTCACCGGTGACGACGTCACCGAGTGCGTGGGCGGCGGCGACGAGATCTTCGTCGACGACCTGCACCAGCGCTACGAGACGGCCTGCGACCCGCGGCTCAACCGCAGCCAGTCGCTCGACCTGGCGTTCCTGGTGGCGGAGATGTACCGCGATCAGTAAGTAGGTTCCTACGGAGATGGGGCCCGGATCTGTGATCCGGGCCCCATCTCCGCATTCGGGGCTTTTCGGGCCCCGGGCCGCCAGGTAAGGTTAGGTTAGCCTTAACGATCTCGGCGGGAGGTGAACCGCGTGTACGTCTGCTCATGCTTCGGTGTCACGGAGAAGCAGGTCAAGGAGCATGCGGACGCGGGTGCGTGCACGCCCCGCCAGATAGCCTCGGCCTGCAAGGCCGGCACGGACTGCGGTTCCTGCGTCCGTCGCATCCAGGCCATCCTCGGGCGCGGCAACTGCCCGCGACGCGAGCTCCTGGACCAGGGCGTGCCCGCCCTGACGGCGGAGACGGTCGCGGAACTCCAGGAAGCCGCCTGATCCCCCCGGCGCCCTAGCTGGGCTGCTCGATCAGCGTCGAGACGTACAGCGCCTCGCCCAGGGACTCGATCAGCTCCAGCTGCGTGTCCAGGTAGTCGATGTGGTGCTCCTCGTCGGCCAGGATCTCCTCGAAGAGGTTGGCGGACGTGACGTCTCCCTTGGCGCGCATGACCTCGATCCCGCGCCGCAGGCGGTCGATCGCCTCCACCTCGACCTGGCGGTCCGCCTGGAACATCTCGGTGATCGTCTGGCCGACCCGCACGTGGAAGAGCCGCTGGTAGTTGGGCAGGCCGTCGAGCATCAGGATGCGCTCGGTCAGCTTGTCCGCGTGCTTCATCTCGTCGATGGACTCTTCGCGGGTGTACTTGGCGAGCTTCGTCCACCCCTTGTTGTCCTGGATGCGGTAGTGCAGCCAGTACTGGTTGATGGCCGTCAGCTCGCCGGTCAGCTGCTCGTTGAGGAACTCGAGGACCTCGGGGTCGCCCTGCATCGCTCCAGGCTCCTTCCACGCTACGTGTCTACGTCGTCACCAGGCGGTATGGCCGCATCCTCGCACCCCCGAATGGGGGGCGTCCAGTAAGTGCAGGCTTAGTCGTACTTGCCCGAATCGCACCGCCCGGATGATCGCCTGGTCATGACCACCCCTCGCCGTCTGTCACCATGGAGGACATGGGTCAGCCGGAGAGCGGAGCACACCGGGAAGCGGGTCGGCCGGATCGTTCGCCGGACTCTCCGCCGGATCTGCCCCCGGGGCAGCGGCTGCAGCGCGGCTGGCCGGTCACCCATTACGGGCCCGTGCCCAAGTTCAAGCCGGACCGCTGGGAGTTCCGCGTCTTCGGGGCGACCGCCGACGGCGACAAGCGGTGCTGGAACCACGAGGAGTTCTCGGCCCTCCCGTTCTCCTCGGTCGTGGCCGATCTGCACTGCGTCACGAAGTTCAGCATGCTCGGGGCCGAATGGGGCGGTGTCCCCGCCCGCACGATCCTGGAGCTCGCTCCGCCCGCACCCCAGGTGACGCACGTGATGGTCTGGGCCGAGTACGGGTACAGCGCCAACATGCGGCTCGCCGACTTCGCCGCGGACGGCACGATCTTCGCCACCCACAAGGACGGGGAGCTGCTCACCGCCGAGCACGGTTTCCCGCTGCGGCTCGTCGTCCCGCACCTGTACGCCTGGAAGGGGCCCAAGTGGGTCCGGGGCGTGGAGTACATGCCGGCCGACCGCCGGGGCTTCTGGGAGGAGCGCGGCTACCACAACCTCGGTGATCCGTGGACGGAGCAGCGCTACTCGTACCAGGAGGAACCGGGAGACGGCCCGGAGCTGTAGCGGCTCCGGACCGTCCGTGATGCGGTCGTGGGGTCGTGCGGTCAGTGGTGGTACCGGTGGACCACCGCGTGGCCCTTGCCGCGGCCGATCATCCACTTGTTGACCGGCGTGGTCAGCACGAAGGCGACGCCGAGCGAGATCGCGAGCACGATCCAGAAGAGCAGCTCGTCGAGGTGCGCGTCCATGGCGCCGGGCCAGAGGGCGATGACGCCGTTGTCGACGATCTCCATGACGGTGATGGAGAGGGTGTCGGCGGCGAGGGCGACCTTGAAGGCCGTCCTGAAGTCGACGCCGGCGGCCAGGATGCCGCGCAGGGTGAGCGCGTAACCGAAGAAGAAGGCCAGGACGATCGCGAGGACCATCGTCGGCACGTTGCCCCAGCCGAACGCGGTGCCGACGATCATGCCGAGGATCTCGCCGATGGCGCAGCCGGTGAGGCAGTGCAGGGTGGCCCGGGCCGCCATCGCCCAGGAGACGGTGCCGCCGGGGGCGTGATGTCCCTCGTGGCCGGCGTGGGCCGCGTGGCCCTGGTGGTCGCCGTGGCCTGCGTGTCCCTCGTGACCGGCGTGGTTCCCGTGTCCCTCGTGGCCCTCATGACCGCCGTGACCGGTATGGCCTTCGTGTCCTTCGTGGCCTTCATGGTCGTGGTGTGCGTGTGCGTCGTGCTGCATGGGAGGTGCCCCCAACCCGGTGTACGGTTCCTGCCCTCACAGGAACCGTATACCCCCCTAGGGTATTCCTCAAGGGGAAACGATCACCCTCGGCGCTCGCGGAGCTTCTTCAGGAGCTCGATGTCGGCGACGTGCCCCTCCTTGCCGCCCGGGGTCTCGATGATCAACGGCACGTTCTCGGTGGCCGGGTGTCGCAGGAGCCGTTCGAAGGCCTCCTCGCCGATGTGACCCGCCCCGATGTTCGCGTGCCGGTCCTTGTGCGCCCCCACGACGTCCTTCGAGTCGTTGGCGTGGATCAGCTTCAGCCGCCCCTCGCCGACCGTGTCCACCAGCAGGTCCAGCGTCTGCGCCGCCCCGTGCGGGCCCGCCAGGTCGTGGCCGGCCGCGAAGACGTGACAGGTGTCGAGGCAGACGCCCAGCTTCGGGTGGTGGTCGAGCGCGTCGAAGTACGGGCCGAAGTCCCAGGTCCGCGAGCAGAGCGAGAAGCCCTGGCCCGCCGTCGACTCCAGGAGGAGGTACGGGTCGTCCTCGTGCGTCAGCTCGTCGAGGAGCGGCAGCATCCGCTCCCGCACCTGGGCGAGGGCCACCTCGCGCGGCCGGCCGCCGGTCGCCGAGCCGGTGTGCACCACCACGCCCTCGGCGCCGATCTCCCGGCCCCGGCGCAGCGAGTGCCGCAGCGACTCCACCGACTTCTCGACCGTGGCCTCGGTGTGGGACCCGAAGTTGATCAGGTACGGGGCGTGCACCCACGCCGAGATCGACTCGGCCTCGCACGCGGCCCGGAAGCGCTCGTCCTGGGCCGGGTTGCCGACCGGGGTCGCCCAGCCGCGCGGGTTGGCGACGAAGACCTGGACGGACTCGGCGCCGAGCTCACGGGCGTAGCCGAGGCCGACCGTGGCGAGGCCACCGGCCACGGGGACGTGGCCGCCGACGGGGTTGCGCATGGGTTTCTAGAGTCCCTTGATCGTGATGGTGATGGTGGAGCCCTCGGGCGCGGTCTGGCCGCCCTGCACGGACTGGCTCGCGACCGTGTCGCCGAGGTAGGGGAAGGACTTCTTGACCTCCACCTCGAAGCCGGCGTCCTCCAGGGTGGTGCGCGCGTCCGCGGCCGACTTCTCCGTCACGTCCGGGACCTCGACCGGCTTCGGCCCCTTGGAGACGGTGAGGGTGATGACGTCGCCCTCGGCGGCGCGGCTGCCCCCGGCGAGGGACTGGGCCGCGACGGTGCCGGCGCCCTCGGGGGAGTCGATCCGCTCCGGGGCGACCCGGACGGTGAGCCCCTCCTCCTGGAGGGCGGCCGTGGCGTCGGCGACGGTCTCGCCGCCGACGTCGGGCACGTCGATCGGGGAGCCCTTGCTGACCACCAGGGCGACGGCCGAGTCGGGGCTGCGCTCGGTGCCGGGCTCGGGGTCGGAACCGATCACGGAGCCCTGCGCGACCGAGTCGCTGAACTCGTGGGTGATCACCCCGGGGGCCAGGCCCTCCTGCTCCAGGAGGCGCCTGGCCTTCGCGAGCGGCTTGCCCTTGAGGTTGGGCACCTTCACGACCTCCGGGCCGCGGGAGAGCGTGAGGGTGACCGTGCCGTTGCCCCGGACGCGCTCGCCGGGAGCCGGGTCGACGGCCATGACCGTGCCGCGCTCGTACGCGTCGCTGAAGGCGCGCTTCGTGGTGCCGACGTCGAGACCGGCGTCGGTGAGGCGCTTCGTCGCGGCGGCCTCGGACTGGCCGAGGACGGCCGGGACCCGGGTGAACTGGCCGGAGCTGATGTACCAGACGCCGGTGCCCAGGCCGAGGGCGAGCAGGACGGCGACGACGACGAGGAGCGGGCCGCGCGGGGGCATCCGGCGGGCGGCCGGGGGCGCCTCCGGGGCGGGCAGCCGGTTCGTGTGCAGCACCTGCCCGTGGTCCGCGGGCACGGGCCGGGCGATCACGCTCGTCCGGTCCTCGGCGGTGTCCCGGGCCTCGGACCGCGCGAGCGGGGGCGCCGCGTCCAGCTGTTCGTCGCCGAGTCCGGCACGGGCCTCCCGGAGCAGGGCGAGCAGGGCGACGGCGTCGTGCGGACGGGCCTCGGGATCGCGGGCCGCGGCCGCCGCGACCAGCTCGTCCAGTTCCGGGGCGAGCCCGGGGACGCGGGCCGAGGGGGCGGGCACGTCGGTGTTCAGGTGCTGGTAGAGCACCTGGGCGGGGGTGTCGCCGGAGTGCGGCTTCCCGCCGGTCAGCATCTCGTAGAGGACGACGCCGCAGGCGTACACGTCGGCGCGGGTGTCGGCGGTGCCGTGCTCGATCTGCTCCGGCGCGAGGTACGAGACCGTGCCGAGGACCGCGCCGGTGGTGGCCGTCGCCGAGCCCACGGCCCGTACGAGGCCGAAGTCGGCGACCTTCACCCGGCCGTCGTCCCCTATCAGGACGTTCTCCGGCTTCATGTCCCGGTGCACGAATCCCGCCCGGTGCGCGGCGCCCAGCGCGGCGAGCACCGGCTCCAGGATGTCGAGCGCGGCACGGGGCGGGAGGGCGCCGCGCTCGCGCAGGACGTCGCGGAGGGTGCAGCCGGCGACGTACTCCATCGCCAGGTAGACGTACGCGCCCTCGGCGCCCTGGTCGAAGACCCCGACGACGTTCGGGTGCGCCAGCCGGGCCACGGACTTCGCCTCGCGGATGAACCGCTCGACGAAGGCGGCGTCGGCGGCGAGGGCCGGGTGCATCACCTTGAGCGCGAGGACGCGGTCGAGGCGGGTGTCGACGGCCCGGTAGACGGTGGCCATCCCGCCGACGGCGATGCGCGCGTCGACGCGGTAGCGGCCGTCGAGCAGCCGCCCGACGAGGGGGTCCTGAAGGGTCGTGTCCACGGCGACGAGTCTACGAGCCGGGGGCGGGGGGTCCGTGCGGTCGGGCCGGGACTGCAGCGCAGCTGTGACGAGCCCGACGCGCCGACGCGCTTCCGCCCCCGGTGCGGGCCGCGCCTCGGCGGACGGCGCGCTTCGCCCCCGCCCGTGGGGGAGGGTGGGCACACGGGACGGCGCCCCTGACGGCGCCTCCGCGTTCCGCGCCTGAGCCCGCACCACTTCGCGCGGCGGACATCCGGCGCGGGTCAAGGCGCGGGAGCCTGGGCCCGGCAAGGGGCGCCGTTCCGTTGTGCCCACCCTCCCCCAAGCTCTCGGCTTCGCTCGAGCAGGGGGGACCCCCTTCGCCCCAGCGGAACAGTTGCCCACAACGGGGGTGGCGGAAGTAGGGGAGGGCACCGCCCCGGCGGAACAGTTGCCCACAACGGGGTCCAACGGGGGTGGTGGGCACCGCCCCGGCGGAACGGCTGCCCACAGCGGGGCGGGGGTTCCGGCGGGACGGCTGCTCAGGACGGGGGCCCGGTGGGGTCAGAAGGCCGGGTGTTCGGGGTTCAGGTGGGCCCGGCCCGTCGTCGGCGAGGACGCGGACGCGAAGTGGCGGCGCGGAATGCGCCCCGCCCGAAAGGCCAGCCGCCCCGCCGAGACCGCGTGCCGCATCGCCGAGGCCATCAGCACCGGCTCCTGCGCCCGCGTCACCGCCGACGCCAGCATCACCGCCGCGCACCCCAGCTCCATCGCGAGCGCCGCGTCCGAGGCCGTTCCCGCGCCGGCGTCGAGGATCACCGGGACCCCGGCCCGCTCGACGATCAGCTGGAAGTTGTGCGGGTTGCGGATGCCGAGCCCGGAGCCGATGGGCGAGCCGAGCGGCATGATCGCCGCGCAGCCCACGTCCTCCAGCTTGCGGGCCAGGACCGGGTCGTCGTTGGTGTAGGGGAGGACCACGAAGCCGTCGTCGACCAGGGTCTCGGCCGCCGCCAGGAGCTCCTCGCCGTCCGGCAGGAGGGTCCGCTCGTCGGCGACGACCTCCAGCTTGATCCAGTTCGTGCCGAGCGCCTCCCTGGCCAGGCGGGCCGTGAGGACGGCCTCGCCCGCCGTGTAACAGCCCGCCGTGTTCGGCAGGGCCCGGATGCCGAGGCGGTCCAGGACGGAGAGGACCGAGCCCTGGACCGTCGGGTCCAGGCGCCGCATGGCGACCGTCGTCAGTTCCGTACCGCTGGCGACGAGGGAGCGCTCCAGGACGTCGAGGCTGGGGGCGCCGCCGGTGCCCATGACGAGGCGGGAGGTGAAGTCCGTGCCGCCGAGGGTGAAGGTGTCGTCGGACATTCCGGTCAGCCTCCCTGCACCGCGGTGAGGACCTCCACCCGGTCGCCCTCGCCGAGCAGCGTCGTGGCCCACTCGCCGCGCGGCACGACCGTCTCGTTGAGCGCCGCCGCGACGCCCGAGGGGGCCGTGGTCAGGGTCGCCACGAGGGCGTCCAGGGAGAGGGGGCCGGAGAGCTCGCGGGGCTCCCCGTTCACGGACACGTTCATGCGGGCTGCTCCTGTCGTACGGGAGGGGCGGGGGAGAAGCGTCGGGGGGTGAAGGGGCGCGCCTCGTCGGGGAGGGCGCCCGTGGTGAGCGCCTCGGCCATGACGTCGCCGGTGACGGGGGTGAGCAGCACCCCGTTGCGGTAGTGGCCGGTGGCCAGGTGCAGGCCGGGCAGGGCGGTGGGGCCGAGCAGCGGCGCGTTGTCGGGGGAGGCGGGGCGCAGCCCGGCGCGCGTCTCGGTGAGCGGCAGCTCGGTGATGCCCGGGACGAGGTCGTGGGCGTCGCGCAGCAGCTCGTACACCCCGCCCGCCGTCACCGTGGTGTCCCAGCCGAGCTCCTCGCTGGTGGCGCCGACGACGAGCTCGCCGTTCTCGCGCGGCACCAGGTAGACGTGGCTGCCGCGGACGACGGCCCGGACGGTGCGGGACAGGAAGGGGGCGTACGCGGGGGGCACCCGCAGCCGGAGGACCTGGCCCTTGACGGGGCGGACCGGCGGCAGCACCTCCTCGGGCACGCCCGCGAGCCGCCCGCTGAGGCTGCCCGCGGCGAGCACGACCTGGTCGGCCGTCAGCTCCGCGCCGCCGGCGAGCACGGCGCCGCGCGCCCGGTCCCGCACGACCGCGAGCCGCTCCGCGAGGGTCCGGTGGAAGACGACCCCGGACCGTTCGCAGGCGCGCAGGAGCGCGGCGGCCAGCCGGCGCGGGTCGACCTGGTGGTCGCCGTCGACCCGCAGTCCGCCCCGGACACCGGGCGCCAGCATCGGTTCGAGCCGGCGGCACTCACGGCCGCTGAGCCATTCCGAGGCGAGCCCGCAGCGGGTCTGCAGGGCGTGCAGCTCGCGCATGTGGGCCCGGTCGTCGGCGTCGAGGGCGACGGCGAGGGTGCCGCAGGCGCGGTAGCCGAGGTCGTGGCCGGCGGCCTCCTCCAGTTCGGCGACGAACGCGGGGTAGCGTGCCGCGGAGGCGAGGTTGAGCCCGAGCAGGGTCTCCTCGCCGTAGTGGAGTTCGGTGACGGCGGCGAGCATGCCGGCCGCGACCCGCGCGGCCCCGCCGCCCGGGTCCGGGTCGACGACGGCGGTGCGCAGTCCGCGCTGCGCGGCCCGCCAGGCCGTGACCAGGCCGATGACGCCGCCCCCGACCACGAGGACGTCGGACGCGCGGACACCGGACACATGGATGTCGGACGCATGGACATCGGAAGAACGCATGGGCGTCCAGCCCCTCCCTTCGCCGGCATGACCCGGATCAGGTTCGTACGGTCGGAGGCCGTCCCAGCCTCCCTCTCAGCCCGGTGCGTCCGGGCTCCCGCGAGTGCTTTACGCCCGCCAGACTAGCCCGCGCCGCCGGGGGGCCGCAGGCCCCTCCCTCGCCCCTCCCTTCCTGACGATTCGTCAGATGCGTAAGGTGGTCGGGTGAGCGAGCAGAAGCAGGCCCAGCAGCACGTCGTGATCGTCGGCGCCGGAATGGCGGGCGTCCAGACCGCCGTCGCCCTGCGCGAGCAGGGCTTCACCGGCCCCCTGACCCTCATCGGGGCCGAACCCCACCAGCCCTACGACCGGCCGCCGCTCTCCAAGGCGATCCTCCTCGGCAAGGCCGAGGACTCCGCCTTCGAGATCGACTTCGAGGACCTCGGCATCGAGCTCCGGCTCGGCCTGGACGTCACCGGACTGCGCGCCGCCGACCACGAGATCGACACCGAGGCCGGGCCCGTCGCGTACGACACCCTGGTCGTCGCCACCGGCGCCCTCCCCGTCACGCTCCCCGGCGCCGAGGGCGTCCCCGGCGTCCACCTGCTGCGCACCCTCGACGACGCCGTGCGCCTCGGGCCCGTCCTGGAGCGCCGCCACTCCGTCGTGGTCGTCGGCGCCGGCTGGATCGGTGCCGAGTTCGCCACCGCCGCGCGCGGGGCGGGCTGCGCCGTCACCGTCGTCGAGGCCGCCGACCGCCCCCTCGCCGGAGCGCTGCCCGCCGAGGTCGCCGCCCCCATGGCCGAGTGGTACGGGGCGAGCGGCGCCGAACTCCTCACCCACGCGCGCGTGCTCACCGTCGAGCCCGGTGCGCCCGGTCGCGTCGTCCTCGCCGACGGCCGCGAACTGCCCGCCGACGCCGTCGTCGTCGGCATCGGCGCCCGCCCCGCCACCGGCTGGCTCGCCGGCTCCGGCATCGCCCTCGACCCGAGCGGCGCCGTCACCGCGGACGACCGGCTGCGCACCTCCCTGCCCGACGTGTACGCCGTCGGCGACTGCGCCTCCTTCCCCTCCGCCCGCTACGGGGAGCGGCTCCTCGTCCACCACTGGGACAACGCCCTCCAGGGGCCCCGCGCGGTCGCCGCGGCGATCACCGGCGCCGCCGACGTCCCGTACGACCCGGTGCCGTACTTCTGGTCCGAGCAGTTCGGCCGCTTCGTCCAGTACGCGGGACACCACGCGGACGCCGACGAACTGCTGTGGCGCGGCGACCCGGCCGACGAGGCCTGGTCCGTGCTCTGGCTGCGCGCCGGCGTGCCGGTGGCCCTCCTCGCGGTCGGCCGCCCGCGCGACCTGGCCCAGGGCCGCAAGCTCATCGAGGCCGCCGTGCCCGTCGACCCCGAGCGCGCCGCGGACCCGTCCGTCCCCCTGAAGGCGGCAGTCCGGTAGGGCCCGACTACCGGCTGTCGGTCCGGGATGGCAGGCTTGTCCCGTGACCGAGATTGACGTAAAGATCGATGCTCTCGTCCCCGCCTGGCTCAACCTGCCCGAGATCGCGGAGATGCTCGATGTCGAGGTGACGCGCGTGCGGCAGCTGGTCAAGGAGGGCCAGCTCATCGCCGTGCGCCGCGGACCGAACAACGCGCTGTACGTGCCCGCCGCCTTCATCCAGGGCGACAAGGTCGTCAAGGGTCTGGTCGGGACCCTGACGCTGCTGCGGGACGACGGCTTCACCGACGAAGAGATGCTGGAGTGGCTCTTCACTCCGGACGAGAGCCTGCCGGGCACGCCCGCGCAGGCGCTCAACGAGAACCGCGGCACGGAGGTGAAGCGCCGCGCCCAGGCGCTCGCCGTCTGACGCGCCCGCGCCGACGCACGCACGCACCGAAGACACCACCAGCGGGTGTCGCGGCGCCCGCCCCGCACGGGCCGGGCGCCGCGGCACCGGCGCACGAACGGGGGGAACCCACCCATGTCCACGCCTCGTGAGCGGCTCGCCGACGCCCGGCTCTACCTGTGCACCGACGCCCGGAAGCGCCAGGGCGACCTGCCGGACTTCCTCGACGCCGTGCTCTCCTCCGGAGTGGACGTCGTGCAGCTCCGCGACAAGGGCATGGAGGCCGGTGAGGAGCTGGAGCACCTCGCCGTCTTCGCCGACGCCGCCCGCCGGCACGGCAGGCTCCTCGCGGTGAACGACCGGGCCGACGTCGCCCACGCCATCGGCTCCGACGTCCTCCACCTCGGCCAGGGCGACCTGCCCGTGCCCGCGGCCCGCGCGATCCTCGGCGACGGGGTGCTGATCGGCCGCTCCTGCCACGCCGAGGCCGAGGTGGCCGCGGCCGCCGTCGAGCCGGGCGTGGACTACTTCTGCACCGGCCCCTGCTGGCCCACCCCCACCAAGCCCGGACGGTACGCACCGGGGCTCGGCCTCGTGCGGTACGCGGCGGAGTCGGCCCGGGACCGGCCCTGGTTCGCCATCGGCGGGATCGACGAGACCAACCTCGACGAGGTCCTGGACGCGGGCGCCCGCCGGATCGTCGTCGTCCGCGCCATCACCGAGGCCGCCGACCCGGCCGCCGCGACGGCCGCCCTCGCCAAGCGCGTCCGCGAGCGCGCCGAGGCCTGAGGGCGCCGCCGGATCCGGAGGCGCGCCGAGGTCCGGGGACGCGCCCGCGGGACGTCCGGCGCGCGCCTGAACGCCGTCCGACCGCCGTCCGACCGCTGTCCGAAAAGGTGTCCGAAAAGGTGTCCAACACTCGGACGGTGCTTACGCGGTTTCCTGGACCGCGTCTAACCTGCCCGTATGGCCCTTGGTACCGCTTCCGTCCGATCGGACCGTGCGCGCACGGTCCGCGAGATCCTCGCTGCCGGTGACACGTCGTACTCCTTCGAGTTCTACGCGCCCCGCACCGAGAAGGGCGAGCAGGGCCTCTGGAACGCCATGCGCCGGGTCGAGGCGGTCGGCCCCAGCTTCGTCTCCGTGACCTACGGCGCCGGCGGCTCCACCCGCGGCGGCACCGTCAAGGCCACCCAGAAGATCGCCTCCGACACCACGCTCACCCCCGTCGCCCACCTCACGGCCGTCGACCACTCGGTCGCCGAACTGCGCAACGTCCTCGGCCAGTACGCCGACGCGGGCATCCGCAACATGCTCGCCCTGCGCGGCGACCCGGCGGGCGACCCGCTGGGGGAGTGGGTCGAGCACCCGGAGGGCGTGAAGTACGCCGCCGACCTCGTCCGGCTGATCAAGGAGTCGGGGGACTTCTGCGTCGGCGTCGCCGCCTTCCCGGAGATGCACCCCCGGTCCACCGACTGGGACACGGACATCCGTCACTTCGTGGACAAGTGCCGCGCGGGCGCCGACTACGCGATCACCCAGATGTTCTTCGACCCGGAGAACTACCTGCGGCTGCGGGACAGCGTGGTGAAGGCGGGCTGCGAGACCCCGATCATCCCCGAGGTCATGCCCGTCGTGAACGTGAAGACGCTCGACCGGCTGCCCCAGCTCAGCAACGCCGTCTTCCCCGCGGACGTGAAAGAGCGCATCCTCGCCGTCAAGGACGATCCCGCCGCTGTACGCTCCATCGGTATCGAGTTCGCGACGGAGTTCTGCGCGCGTCTGCTCTCCGAGGGTGTCCCCGGACTGCACTTCATCACGCTCAACAGCTCCACCGCGACGCTCGAGATCTACGAGAATCTCGGACTGCACCAGCAGTCGTGACCGGTCGTACCCGCCCCGACCCGCGGCGGTGACCGTGGAGAGGGGCGGCGGGGCATGGGGTGGACGGTCCTCTACATCGCGTTCGGCGTGGTCGCGCTGTGGCTGCTGGGGGAGGTGCTCCTCCAGTACAAGGCGCGGCTGCGCTGGCGCCTGCTCGCCTTCGGCGGCTTCGTCTGCGTGGTCCTGGGCGTCCTGCTGCCCTCGGTCCTCGTCATCATCGCCGGGGCCGTGGCCTTCGCCGTCGGCCAGACCTACGTGACGCTCTCCTTCCGCCGCGGCTTCTCCACCGGCTGGGCGATCGGCGGCAGCCCGGGCGCGAGCCGTCGCCGCAAGGCCGCCGCGCCGGCCGGGGCCGGACCCACCCTGGAGGTCACCGAGGTCTCGTACGACACGGTGGACACCGCGTACGGCACGGAGGACGGTCCCGGCCACGAGGCGGTCGGCCACGACGGGCACCGGGAGGCGGCCGCGGAGACCACGGCGGTCTACGAGCCGCTGCCGCTGCCCGACGAGACCGGCCAGTACGGGATCTACGACGCCGCCGGCCAGGGCGCCGGCTACGGCACGGGATACGACTCCTACGCCCCGGGGTACGAGCAGCCCGCGTACGGACAGCCCTCCTACGAGCAGCAGCTGGCCTACGACTACGGCACCGCCTCCGGGCAGCAGCAGTACGCCGCGTACTCCGACCCGTACATCGGCCCGGGCACGGACAGCCAGCAGTACACCCCGTACTACACGGACCCCTACGCCCCCTCGTACACCTACGACACCCCGCCGGGCGGCGTCTGGGTCCCGCAGCAGCGCGACACCGAGCAGGCCCCGCAGCAGCCCCCGTACGGCCACGAGCAGCCGCACCCGGACGACCAGCAGCAGTACCGCTACTAGCTGCTCACCGGGAGCCGCGGAAGTCCGCGCCCTCCACGATGAGCCCGGCCACCAGCGCGCCCGACATGCCCGCGTGGGCGAGCCCGCCGCCCGGGTGCGACCAGCCGCCCGCGAAGTACAGGCCCGGCAGCGGGGAGCGGTTGGCGGCGGGCAGGAACCGACCGTCCGCCCCGGCGAGCGCGGGCCCCGGCACCTCGGCGGCGCCCGTGTCCCGCCGGACGTCCTCCGGGGTGCGGACGTGCCGCCACAGCAGCCGCTCCGCGAGCCCAGGCACCGCGCGCGCGGCCGCCTCGACCATCCGGTCGGCGAAGGGCTCCCAGCCCTGGCCGGGGGAGAGGCGGACGGTCGCCGTGACCGTCACCGACTCGTGCTCCCCGTCCGGGCGCAGCGCCGGGTCGTCCGGCCGCAGCACGGTCACGGTCGGCCGCCCGCCCTCCGCGTGCACGACGGTCCGGTGGACCGCGTCCGCCTCCCGGGGGCCGCGCAGGGCCAGACAGGCCGTCACCCGGCCCGTGCCGTTCACCTGGTGGCGCGGCACGTCCCGGCCGTGGTGCAGCGCCGGCACCGGCGCCCCGGAGACCACGTGGTCGGCCTCGACGGTCCCGCCGTCGGCCGTCCGCACACCGGCCGCCCGGCCGTCCTCCTCCACGACGGCCTCGACGGGGGTGTCGAACACGAACTCCACGCGCCGCTTCCGGCACCGCTCGTACACCGCGTCGGCGAGCGCCCGCAGGCCCCCGCCCACGTACCAGCTGCCGAAGGTCTGCTCCATGTACGGCAGGACGGCGGCCGAGGCCGGGGCGGTCGCCGGGTCGAAGCCGTACGACCACGCGTACGCGTCGAGGAGGGCGGCGAGCCGGGGGTCGCGCAGCTCCCGCGCCCCGACCCGGGCGAGCGTCGTCGTCGGGCGCCGCAGCAGGCCCGGCTTCAGGGCCGGGTACGGCTCGCGGGACAGCGGCGCCGGATCGGCAGGCTGCGGCTCCTCCAGGAGCGGGCGCCGGGTCCGGTCCCAGGCCTCGCGGGCCCGCGTCAGGAAGTCGCCCCAGCGCTCGCCCGCGCCCGTGCCGAGGGCCGCGTCCAGGGCGGCGACCGTGCCGGCCCGGGAGGCGTTCGGCAGGTCGACGCGGGTGCCGTCGGCGAAGACGTGACGGGCCGCCGGATCGACCTGCGTCAGCGAGACGCACTCCTCAAGGGATTCCCTGCCGGTCTTCACGAACAGGTCCCGGTAGACGGCGGGCAGGTGCAGCAGCCCCGGGCCGGTGTCGAACGCGAAGCCGTCGCGCTCGAAGCGACCGACCGCGCCGCCGTACGTCGACGTCTTCTCGTACACCGTCACCGTGTGCCCGGCGACCGCAAGGCGCGCCGCCGTCGCCATGGCGCCGAGACCCGCGCCGATCACCACAATCCGTGCCATGCGGGCGAGTCTATGGGGCGCCCGGGACGGCGGCGGAAGCCCGGTCGGCCGAGGTCAGAAGTGGTCGGACCCGTCGTCCGGCAGGCGCTGGGCCCGTGGTCGCGCCCCCGGGGCCGCGAGCCGTCCCTCCTCCCGCCGCCGGGCCCGGCGCCGCAGGAAGCGACGGATCCGCCGGGCCAGGAAGACCAGGACCGCCAGGCCCGACAGGAGCAGGACGGCCGCGACGACCGACGCCGCCACCGGATGGAAGACCGCGAAGGTGATGACCGCGGCCACCCCGAGGTCCTCCGCCAGGCTCAGCACGATGTTCGAGAACGGCTCCGGCGAGGAGTTGACCGCCATCCTCGTCCCGGCCTTGACGAAGTGACTGAGCAGCGCCGTCGAACCGCCGACCGCGCCGGCAGCCAGCTCCGGCAGCGAACCGTTCTGCCCGGCGAGCAGGGCGCCGACCACGGCACCCGCGACCGGCCGGATCACCGTGTGGACGGAGTCCCACACCGAGTCGACGTACGGGATCTTGTCCGCCACCGCCTCGCACAGGAACAGCACGCCCGCCGCGACGAGGACGTCGGTGCGCTGCAAGGACGCGGGCACCTCGTCGGTCAGCCCGGTCGCGCCGAAGACGCCGAACAGCAGGACCACCGCGTACGCGTTGATCCCGCTCGCCCAGCCGCTGGTGAACACCAGGGGGAGTACGGACACGCCCGCGATCGTAACCAGGACTGAGTACCCGTACCTAGGGGTCGAGATGAGTAGGCGCGCGGATGGGGCCGGCGGCGTCCGGAGGAGAGAGTGGAGCCCACGGAAGGGGCGCGGCTCCGGTACCGCCGGCACGGGGCTGCGGAACGGGGCCGCGCACCCACCGGCACGGGGGTGCGAAAGGGAAGAGGCCGGTGCGGCGGGGCTCGGGGGGATCGAGCCTCGCCGCACCGGCCTCGCCGCACGTCCCGTCAGCGGCCGCCGACGCGGCCGTGCAGCAGGCGGGAGAGCGCCGCGTGCACGTCGTCGAGCGACCGCTCGCTCTGGAAGGCCTGCCAGTCGAGTGCCGCCACCAGCACCATCCCGACCAGCGCCGCCGCCGTCAGCTGGACGTCGATCTCCTCGCTCAGCTCACCGGCCGCGACCCCCTCGCGCAACACCCCCTCGACCACCGCGACGGCCTCCTGGCGCACCACCAGGAGGGTGGAGTTCCAGGCCCGGTTGGTGCGCCAGAGCTCGGCCACGTACAGCTGGGTGAAGGCCGGGTAGCGGTCGATGAAGACGAGGCCCGCGCGGATCATCGCGTCCAGCGCGTCGACCCGGCTCCCGCCGCGCTCGGCGGTCTCCTCGGCCGCCGCGCGCAGGGAGGCGGCGAGCAGCGACACCCCGTGGCGCAGCAGCTCCTCGAAGAGCTCGGTCTTGCTCTTGAAGTTGTAGTAGACCGTCCCCTTGGCCACGCCGGCCCGCTCGGCGATCTCGTCCACCGTCGTCGCGGAGAAGCCCTGCTCCGCGATGAGGGTGACGGCCGCCTCGTAGAGCTTCGTGCGCGTGGCCCGGCGTCGGGTGCTGCTGCTGTCCATGGCGTCGATTCTCACAGGTTCAGAGCGACAGTTCGGGGTGGAGCCGGTCGAGGGTCCACACCTGCTTCCGGCGCGCCGAGACGGCGGTCAGGGCCAGGGCGCCCGCGGTGAAGGCCGTCAGGACCGCGCAGGCCTGCCAGACCGGTCCGATCCCGCCGCCGGTGATCAGCCGGCGCAGCGCCTCGACCACGTGGCTCATCGGCAGGAACGGGTGGACGGCGTTGAAGAAGGCCGGGCTCGTCTGGACGGGGTACGTGCCGCCCGCCGAGGTCAGCTGGAGCATCAGGAGCGCGAGCACCAGGATCCGGCCCGCCGCGCCGAAGCGGGCGTTGAGCCACTGGATGATCGCGGCGAAGCAGCAGGTGACGAGGGCGAGGAAGCCGATCGTGCCGGCGGCCCGGGTCATCTGGAGGCCGAGGCCCCAGTGCAGGACCGACATCAGGGCCGCGACCTGGAGGACGCCGATGGCGGCCACCGGGAGCCAGCCCGCCAGCGCGATCCGCCAGGCGGAGCCGCCGGCGGCGAGGGCGCGCCGGTTCAGCGGCTGGATGAGCATGTACGCGACCATCGCGCCGACCCAGAGGGAGAGCGGGATGAAGTACGGGGCGAAGCCCGTGCCGTAGTTCGGCGCCTTGTGCAGGGACTGCGAGGCCAGCCGCACCGGGTCGGCCATGACCTCCGTGCGCCGGTCGCGGTCCTGCTCGTCGTAGTCGGGGATCTTGCCGACCCCGTCCTTGAGGCCGGTGGCGAGGGTGCCCGAGCCGTCGGCCAGCTTGAACAGACCGCCGTCGAGGGCGCCCGCACCCTTCTTGAGCTTGCCGACGCCGGTGTCGAGGCTGACCGAACCGGCCTTCGCCTCGGTGAGGCCGGTGTGCAGCCGGTCCGCGCCGTTCGCGACCTTCCGCGCGCCCGCGTTGAGCTCGTTGATCTTCCTGATGGCGCCCTCGACGTCCTCGTCGAGGTGCGGGGCGCGGGCGGCCAGCTCGTCGGCCTGCTTCCGGAGCTTGGTGAGGCGCGCGTCCAGGGTCTTCAGGTCGTCGGCGTCGTCCTCGGTGAGCTCGTGCACGTCGTCGGCGATGGTGGCGACGTCGTCGGCGGAGACCGAGGCCTTCCTGAGCTTCTCGCAGATTCCGGGGTCGAGGGCGGGGGTGGTGACGGGGGCGTTCACGCACAGCTCGCGGTGGAGTTCGGCGAGGTCGTCGTCCGCCTTGTGGGCGGCGGCGCGGACCAGGGGCGCCCGCCTGACCAGGTCGTCCAGGTTGTGCTGGGCGGCCGCGGCGGAGTCGGAGACGAGCCGGGCGGTGTCGCGGATCGACCTGCCGTTGTTCGCCAGGTACGGGCGGACCTTGTCGGCGGTGCCGTTGACCTTGTCGGCGAGGGTCTGCGTGCCGTTCGCGACCTTGCGGGAGCCGTTCTCCAGGTCCTTGGCGCCCTTGTCGAGCTTCTTGAGGCCGGCGGCCAGGTCGCCGCTGCCGGACTTGGCGTCGGTGAGGCCGTCCGACAGGCTCTTGGAGCCCTTCTTCGCCTTGTCCACGCCCTGCTTGAGGTCGGCCGCGCCCTTGGCGGCCTTCGCGGTGGCGTCGTGGATGTCGGAGAAGGAGATGAAGATCCTGTCGAGGAAGGTGCGGGAGGACTTCGTGGAGGCCGCGGTGCGCACCTCGGAGAAGACCGTCCGGGAGATCTGGCCGACGATGTAGTTGTTCGCGTCGTTCGTCCGCACCCGGAGCGCGCCGGTCTCGGGGGAGTCGCCGGAGCTGGAGGCGATGCGGGAGCTGAAGTCGCCGGGCATGGTCAGGGACAGGTAGTACGTCCCGTCCTCCACGCCCGCGCGCGCCTCGGCGTCGCTCACCCGGTGCCACTCGAAGGTCTCGCTCTTCAGGAGCCCCTCGGTGATGTCGTCACCGGCGTGGACCTCCTTGCCGCCGGCGGTGGCGCCCCGGTCCTCGTTGACGAGGGCGACGGGGATCCTGTCGAGCCTGCCGTACGGGTCCCAGAACGAGTACAGGTACAGGGCGCCGTACAGCAGGGGCAGCAGCAGGATCGCGACGAGCGCGGCGCGCGGCAGCTTTCCCCTGCCGAAGCGCTTCAGCTCAAGCGCGGCCAGTTTCGGCGAGCGCATCGGCCGCCCCCTCCTCGGTCGTGGCGTCGGTGGTGTCGTCGGTCGCCGTCTCCCCGACGGCGGTCCGGTCTGCGTCTGCGTCTGTGTCGGTATCGGCGGCGGTGTCCGCGGCGGTGTCGGCATCGCCATCGGCATCGGCATCGGCATCGGCATCGGCATCGGCCTCGGCATCGGCCTCGGCATCGGCGGCGGCGTCCGTGTCGGCGTCGCCGGGAGCCGGGGTCCCGGGGGCGTCCGGGGCGGTCCCGCCGGAGAGCGTCGTGATGCGCAGGGCGTCCTCGGGGGCCTCGCTGCAGACGGCGAGGACCGTCGTCCCGGCGGCGGCCAGGGAGCGCAGCAGCGCCCAGGCCTCGGCGCGGTCGGCGTCCGAGAGCTTCAGGTCCGTGTCGTCCACGGCGAGCAGCCGGGGACGGCCGATCAGGGCGAGGGCGATCGAGAGCCGCAGCGCCTCCAGCCGCTCCAGGTCCCGTACGGAGGTCCGCTCGCCCTTCGGCAGGGCGGCGAGGTCCAGCCCCGCGGCCGCCACGGCCTCCTCGATCCGGGCCCGGGCCGTCGCGGCCCGCTCGGCGGGGCCGCGCAGGAGCGCCCGTACGGAACCGTCGTAGCGGCGCTGGAGCAGGACCCGCTCGCGCAGGTGCTCGGCGACCGTGAAGGCGGGGTCGAGCTCGCTGACGCCCGGGACCTGGCCGAGCGCGCTGATCCGGCGTACGGCGGCCATCTTGCGGGGCAGGGGGAGGCCGCCGACCTCGGCGTGGCCCTCCGTGGCCTTCATCCGCCCGGTGAGCGCCAGCAGCAGACAGGTGCGGCCGGAGCCCGAAGGGCCCTCGACGGCCACCAGCGCGCCGGGCTCGGCGCGGAAGGAGACCTGCCGGAAGGCCCAGCCGCGCGGCCCCTTCAGTCCGAACCCGTCCGCGACGACGGCGGCGCCGTGCGGCTGTTCGCCGGTTTCCGTGCCCGGTTCCGTGCCCAACGGACTCACCCCCACTCCCCTTTTTGAACTGACCAGTCAGTCTAAAAGTTACCCCCGAGTGGGGATTCAGGCAAAACCGCAGGTCGGCGCGATTGTCAGTGGGGCGCGCCACGATGAACACATACGGACACAGTGCCGTCACGCGACGACAGGAGGCTCGACATGGCCGGCCCTTCCGCAGCAGCCGCGCCCCGCCGCCGCCCCGTTCCCGGGGAGACGGGGCCCGCGTCCGACATCCACCCCGTCCCGCGCCGCTCCGCCGCCCCGCCCGCCGCCCTCGACCTCCTCGCCAAGTCCCACGCCGGACTCGCCGAGGCCGCCGCCCTCGACCGCCCCCACGAGCGGTACGCCACCGCCCACCTCGCCGCCCTGCGCGCCGCGGCCGCCGTGCTCGCCGCCCGGAGCAGGCCCGAGGCCGACCCCCGCCGCCGGCAGCGGATACGGAGCGCCTGGGAGATCCTCGCCGAACTGGCGCCCGAGCTGACCGAATGGAGCGCCCTCTTCGCCGCCGGCGCCCAGCGCCGGGCCCGCGCCGAGGCCGGCATCAGCGGCGCGGCCACCCGGCGCGAGGCCGACGACCTGCTCAGGGACGCCGGGCACTTCCTGCGCCTGGTCGAGCGGCTGCTCGCCCTCCAGCCCCCACCGCCCCGCCGGCCCGGGGCCGACGGGGCCGGAGGATGATCCGAAAGGCGGGGACGAGGCCATAGGGTGGGGAGCGTCCGTACCCGTCACCGAGGAGTCAACAACCGTGCCGGACCCTTCCCCTGTCTTCGGTCGAGAGGCGTCGTCGCGTCCGTCGCGCGCCTCCCTGCGTACCGCCGTCGTCTGGGACGTCCTCAAAGACGCCCTGGACCGCCGGGTCGAGGCGACCGGGAAGGACAGCCTCGACGTCCTCGACACGGGCGGCGGCTCCGGGAACTTCGCGGTGCCGGTGGCCCGCCTCGGCCACCGGGTCACCGTCGTCGACCCCAGCCCCAACGCGCTCTTCGCGCTGGAGCGCCGGGCCGCCGAGGCCGGCGTCGCCGACCTCGTCACCGGCGTCCAAGGCGACATCCGCGGCCTCTTCGACGTGGTCGGGCGCGAGGAGTACGACACCGTGCTCTGCCACGGCGTCCTGGAGTACGTCGACGACCCCGCCGAGGGCGTGCGGAACGCGACCGCCGCGCTCCGCCCCGCCGGCAGCCTCAGCCTGCTCGCCGCCGGGGTCGGCGGCGCCGTCCTGGCCCGCGCCCTCGCCGGCCACTTCACCGAGGCCCGGCACGCGCTCGACGACCCCGCCGGCCGCTGGGGCGCCGGTGACCCCGTGCCCCGGCGCTTCACCGCCGAGCAGCTCACCGGGCTCGCCGACGGGGCCGGACTCCAGGTCGGCGCCGTGCACGGCGTCCGGGTCTTCGCCGACCTGGTGCCCGGCGTCCTCGTCGACACCGAGCCCGGCGCCGCCGAGGCCCTGCTCAAGCTGGAGGCGGCCGCGGCGGAGCTGCCCTCCTTCCACGCCATCGCCACCCAGCTGCACCTTCTCGGCGAGAAGCGGGCCTGAGCGGGACGCCCGCGCGCGGCGCCCACCCGCGCGGCGCCGGGATGCCGGGCGCTCCATGGAGTACGCCACAGCCCGCCCGATGAGGGGCTCCGCCCCGTATGATCGGGGGACAGCATCCGGCATGACGGGGAAGGGGCTGGGGAATCAACGCCTCAGCAACCGATCCGCATGGCGGCCCGGATTGGCTATTCGGCATTGAGGGCGGGTTTCACGGGGGCGATTCCCTGCCTATCCTGAAAGGGCCGCAAACCGGTCGCCCCCGCGACCGACGACTAGGAGGACTCCGTGCCGCTCTCGGAGCACGAGCAGCGAATGCTCGAGCAGATGGAGCGAGCGCTGTACGCCGAAGATCCCAAGTTCGCGACAGCGCTCGAGGGAAGCGGACTGCGTACGTACACCCGGCGACGGGTCTACCAGGCAGTCGCCGGCTTCCTGGTGGGTATCGCGCTCCTCATGGCCGGAATGGTCGCACAGCAGATCTGGATCAGCGTGGTGGGATTCCTCGTCATGCTGGGCTGCGCGGTCCTGGCGATCACCGGATGGCGCAAGGCGCCGAAGCCGGGTGAGCAGCGGGCCAGAGGCGGGACGGCGGCCGGTGGCCGTCAGACCCGGCAGCGACGCTCCATGATGAACCGGATCGAGGAGCGGTGGCAGCGCCGCCGTGACGAGCAGCAGGGCGGCGGCCACTGACGGCGCCCGAGCGGTAGCCCCGCCCCCTCCGAAACGACCGAGCCCCGCAGGACACCTTTCCTGCGGGGCTCGTCCCGTGCCCGGACCTGCGGCGGGTGCGGTGCCGCGCCCGGCGGGGCGGCGCCCTCCCCGCACCCCCGTATGGGCCCGCGCGCTCCGGGGCGGTGCCCCCCTCGCCCACCGCCGTGTGGGCAATCGTTCCGCTGGGGCGGGACGGGTGGGCACACGGGACGGCGCCCATAGCGGCGCCTCCGCCTTCCGCGCCTGGACCCGTACCGGCAGCGCGGCGCGCAACAGGGTGCGGGTCAGGGCGCGGGAGCCTCGGGCGCCGGCAAGGGCGCCGTTCCGTTGTGCCCACCCGTCCCGCCCTGCGGGACGATTGCCCACAACGGGGTGGGCGGGGGCATCGCCTCCACGGAACGACCGTTCACAACGGGGCCCCGGTCGCGCGGTCAGTTCGCCTCGCGGGGGCCCCGGCGGAGGAGGCCCGACGCTCGGGTTCTCACCGCCTCGGTACCGGCCGACCAGCGGAGCGTCGCGGTCGCCCAGCGGGACGACGCCGTCCAGCGGAGACGGGCGGCCGAGCGGGGCACCAGAAGAGCGCGGAGCCGGCCGCGGCGGTCGGCGCCCGCGTGGAAACCGGCCCGGACCCGCGCGGCCTCGGCGGCCAGGCCCACGACGGGCTGCGGCCGGGGCGCGTACAGCACCTCCTCCACCGCCCGCGCCACCCGGTGCACCGCGTCCGCGGGCTCGCCCCGCAGCTCACCCAGGCGGACGATCCGCGCCGCCGACTTCCTCGGCGTCAGGGAGTCGTCCGGCTCGACCCCGTGGTCCCAGGCCGTGTCGTTGATCTCCTCCCAGACCGCGAGCACGTCCGAGCCGAGCCGCCGGGCCCGGACCCGGGACCGCCACAGCAGCGGGAGGAAGGGGACGGAGAGGAGGAGCACGGCCGCGAGGGACAGCAGCGCCACCGTCAGGGGGTCGGGGCCCGAGCCGTCCGAGGACACTCCGGCCACCGCCTCGTCCGGGCCGCAGTCGCCGAGCTTCCGCTCCTGCGGAGTGCAGCTCGCCGAGGCGCTCGGCGCGACGGACGGCTGCGCCGAGGCGCTCTGCCGCGGCTGCGCGGGCCCGGTGGCCGTGCCCGAGGGCGTGTTCTGCCGGGTGTACGAGGGGGTGGAGCCCCGCGAGGGGGTCGGCTCGAACCGGGTCCACCCGGCACCCTCGAAGTACAGCTCGGGCCAGGCGTGCGCGTCCCGGATGCCGACGGAGACCGAGCCGTCGGTCTGGGTCGTGCCCGGCATGAAGCCCACGGCCACGCGGGCCGGGATGCCGAGGGAGCGGGCCATCGCCGCCATGGAGAAGGAGAAGTGGACGCAGAAGCCCTCCTTGTCCCTCAGGAAGCGGGAGATCGCCTGCACGCCGGTGCCGGACACCACGTCGACGTCGTAGCGGAAGCCGCCGTCCTGGGCGAACCAGTCCTGGAGCTTCACCGCCTTCTCGTAGTCGTCGCGCGCGCCCTTGGTGACCGACAGGGCCGTCGCCCGCACGTCGGCGGGCAGCGACGCGGGCACCTTGGTGTACTCGCGGCGCAGCTTCTCCGGAGCGGGCCCGGCACCGGCCAGCTGCTCGGCCGTCGGCTGCACGTCCAGGCTGGCGACCTGGTAGCGGGCGCCCTTGGTGGTCTGCTTGGCGTCGCCGACGAGCATCCGGCCGGCCGGCTCGTACCGCCAGCGGCCGTCGATGTCGACCCGGCCGGCCGGGTACGGCATGGGCAGCCACTTCTGCTCGTACGCCTCGGAGGCGACGAAGTTGCTGGTCACCTCGGTGATCTTGACGCTCTGGGAGAGGCCGTCCGGCCAGGGCAGCTGCCCCGGCACGTCCTCGATCGGGCGGACCGAAGACTTCCACGAGGTGCCGTCGAACTGGTCGAGCGCGACGAGCCGCAGGTACATGCCGCTGGTGTCGCGGGCGTTGGTCCGGTAGCGGATGACCTCGCGGTCCTCCGGCTGGCGCAGGTTGTTCTGGAGGGAGACCAGCGGGTTCACGGCGGAGATCGTGCCGCCCTTGCCGGCGCCCCCGCCCCCCTCGCCGTTGCCGCCGAGGAAACCGCCGGAGAAGCCCGGCAGCGCGAGCGGTGCCACCAGCGCGACGCCCATGGCGACGGCGCCGATCCGGCGGCCGGTGCGGACCGGGGCGAAGGCGGGGCCGCCGGCGGCGACGGCCGAGCCGGGGCGCCCGGAGCGCTGGGCGCCGCCGAAGACCCGGCCCCACTGGGAGAGCCGGTCACGGCCCTCGGCGAGGAGCAGCAGCAGATAGCCGGAGGCCGCGAGGAGGAACCAGAGCCGGCCCGCGCCGCCGCCGGAGAGCCCGGCGGCCACCGAGTACAGGGCGAGCAGCGGCAGGCCGGCCGGCGCCGCCTTGCGGAAGGTGACCGCGAGGGCGTCCACCAGGAGCCCGATCGCGACGACGCCGCCGACCAGCATGAGCCGGATGCCCTCGGTGTCGGGCGCGGGGATCGCGTACCGCCCGACGTCCTCGGCGCCCGCCCGGAACAGCTCGACGGCGTGGGTGAAGGCCTCGGGGCCGGGGAGGAGCCAGAGGAGGGCCTGCTCCCGGGCGAAGAACAGGGTCAGCGCGAGGAGCACGGTGACGGTCTGGGCGAGCAGGGTCAGCGGCCGGGCCAGCGGCACCCGTCGCGCCAGCGCGCCCACCCCGCTCACCAGGGCGAGGACGAAGGCCGCCGTGAAGATCCAGGTCGCCGGCTTCACCAGGGGGAGCAGCGCCCCGGCCGCCATCAGGGTGGCGCCCCAGGAAGCGAGCGTCAGCCGTGTGCGGCCGCTCATGACCATCCTCCGTAGGTGTCGGCGGCGGCGGTCTCCGGACGGAGCCCGGCCGCCTGCTGCCACAGGTCGGCGAGCGGGGCGCCGGGCGGCACGGCGAGCGCCGTCCAGCCCGCCTCCCGCAGCTGCCGCACCCGGTCCTCGACGGCTCCGGCGACCGCGCCGCCGGTGAGCCAGGTGCCGGAGTCCAGGACGAAGGCGACGGCCGCGCCGGACCGTCCGCGCATCCGGGCGGTGAGGGCCGCCTGCTCCTCGTCGAGGTCGCCGAGGAAGGCGATGAGCAGCCCGTCGCCGCCGCCGCGCAGCACGTCCGAGGCGCGGGAGAGCCCGCCCCCCTCGGAGTGGTCGACGACCGCGAGGGTGTCCATCATCAGCCCGGCCGCCTCGGCCGAGTCCTGTGCCGAGCCGGCGAAGCCCTCGGAGCCCTCGCCGGGGATCGCGCTGCCGGTGTCGGTGAGCAGCCGGACCGCGTAGCCGCGCTCCAGCATGTGGACGAGCGCGGAGGCGGTGCCGGAGACCGCCCACTCGAAGGCGGAGTCGGGTCCCGCGCCCTGGAAGGCGATCCGGCGGGTGTCGAGGAGGACGGTGCAGCGGGCCCGCTGGGGCAGCTCCTCGCGGCGGACCATCAGCTCGCCGTAGCGGGCGGTGGAGCGCCAGTGGACCCGGCGCAGGTCGTCGCCGTGGCGGTAGGTGCGCGGGATGACGTCGTCGTCGCCGGCGAGCGCGAGGGAGCGCGACTGCCCGTCCCCGTACCCCGAGGCCTCGCCGAAGAGCTTCACCGGCGGGAGGGCCTCGGTCCGGGGCACGACGGTGAGGGTGTCGTACGCGCTGAAGGAGCGGGTCAGCTCGCACATGCCGAAGGGGTCGTTGAGCCGCAGCTGGAGGGGGCCCAGCGGAAAGCGGCCGCGCAGGTCGGAACGGACCCGGTAGGACACCTCGCGCCGCCCGCCGGCCTCGACCCGGTCGAGGACGAAGCGGGGGCGGGGCCCCAGCATGTACGGCACGTGGTCCTGGAGCATCAGGAGGCCGGTGGGGAGCTTGGAGACGTTCTCCATCCGCAGCTGGACCCGCGCCTCGGTGCCGGTCTCCACCCGCTGGGGGGTGAGCCGGCGGGAGGCGGCGACCCGGTAGCGGGTCCGGTGCAGCACGAGGACGCAGATCAGCGGCAGGGCGGCGAGCAGCAGCCCGACGCGCAGCAGGTCGGCCTGGCCGAGGACGTACGCGCAGGCGGCGGCGGCCACCCCCGCAGCGAGGAAGGAGCGGCCGCGGGTGGTGAGACCGCCGAAGGCGGCCCGCAGTCCGCCCCGGTCGTCCTCGTCGCCCCGCTGTCCGTCCGGCACGGCGCCACTCATCACAGCCGCCGGGCGCCGGGCTGCTGCTGGCCGTAGAGCGGTCCGGAGGGCGGGGCCGCGGCCGGGACGGGGGTGCGCTGCAGGATGTCCTGGACGACCTGCTCGGCGGTGCGGCGGTTCAGCTGGGCCTGCGCCGTCGGCAGCAGTCGGTGGGCGAGGACGGGCGGGGCGAGGGCCTGGAGGTCGTCGGGCAGGACGTACTCCCGGCCGCTGAGCGCCGCGGAGGCCTTGGCGGCCCGCAGCAGGTGGAGCGTGGCCCGGGGGGAGGCGCCGAGCCGCAGGTCGGGGTGGGTGCGGGTGGCGGCGACGATGTCGACCGCGTACCGGCGGACGGCGTCGGCGACGTGGACCCCGCGCACCGCGTCGATCAGCTTGAGGACGTCGTGGGCGTGGGCGACCGGCTGGAGGTCGTCCAGCGGGGAGACCGAGCCGTGCACGTCGAGCATCCGGAGTTCGGCCTCGGCGCTCGGGTAGCCGATGGAGACCCGGGCCATGAAGCGGTCGCGCTGGGCCTCGGGCAGCGGGTAGGTGCCCTCCATCTCGACCGGGTTCTGGGTGGCGACGACCATGAACGGGCTGGGCAGCTCGTACGTCTGGCCGTCGACCGTGACCTGGCGCTCCTCCATGGACTCCAGGAGCGCGGACTGGGTCTTCGGCGAGGCGCGGTTGATCTCGTCGCCGATCACGATCTGGGCGAAGATCGCGCCCGGCTTGAACTCGAAGTCCCGCTGCTGCTGGTCGAAGATCGACACGCCGGTGACGTCCGAGGGCAGCAGGTCGGGGGTGAACTGGATGCGGCGCACCGAGCAGTCGATGGACCGGGCCAGCGTCTTGGCGAGCATGGTCTTGCCGACGCCGGGAACGTCCTCGATGAGGAGGTGCCCCTCGGCGAGCAGCACGGTCAGCGAAAGCCGCACGACCTCGGGCTTGCCCTCGATCACACTCTCCACCGATCGGCGGACTCGCTCCACAGTGGTGGTCAGATCAGCGAGGCTCGCTCGATCGTCATAGGTCGTCACCCCGGCCCTCCTCGGCCTTTCGGAACTGTCGTCCGAGCATTGTTGTTGGCCCGGCGGGGCCGTGTCACTCGCCTGCTGACAAGTGAGAGGGAAATGCCGGGGTTTGGTGCGTTGTGCCGGGTCGATCTCGCGCGGCGGACCGGTCGTGACGTCGAGGGCGAAGCCGCGGACGCCGTCGGGACGCGGCAGGAAGGGGGAGGTCCGCCCCCGCCGCGTCGACTGCCGGACGACCAGAAGGACTCGACGGGCCTCGTTGTGAGCCGTGCCACAGGCACGTGCGGCTCCACCCCCGAACGGGTGAGCCGTCCGGAACGTCCGGCCCGGCCGCCGACGCCGGGCGACGCGCCAGTCGGTTGGTTGACCGGCGGGTCCCGTGGACTAAAGTGACGCGGAGTTCACGGAGACAACGAGCGATTTCCCGCGGTTTCTCCCCCCGTGTGTGCGGCGGTACCTCCGGCTCGGCCTCCGCCCGCGGTACGTGCCTCCGCGCCGGACCTGAGAGGGCGCATTGAGCAACGACCGACACGTCCCGGTGATGCTCCAGCGGTGCCTGGACATGTTGGCCCCCGCACTGCAGCGCCCCGGCGCGGTCGTCGTCGACTGCACCCTGGGTCTCGGCGGCCACAGCGAGGCCCTGCTGGAGCGGTTCCCCGAGGCGCGGCTCGTCGCCCTCGACCGCGACAAGGAGGCCCTGCGGCTCTCCGGCGAGCGGCTCGCCCCGTACGGGGACCGGGCCACGCTCGTCCACGCCGTGTACGACGAGCTGCCCGAGGTCCTCGACCGGCTCGGCATCCCGAAGGTGGACGGCGTCCTCTTCGACCTGGGCGTCTCCTCCATGCAGCTGGACGAGGCCGACCGCGGCTTCGCCTACGCCCAGGACGCCCCGCTCGACATGCGCATGGACCAGACGACCGGCATCAGCGCGGCCGAGGTCCTCAACACCTACCCAGCGGGCGAGCTGGTCCGGATCCTGCGCGCGTACGGCGAGGAGAAGCAGGCCAAGCGGATCGTCTCCGCGATCGTGCGCGAGCGCGAGAAGGAGCCCTTCACCAACAGCGCCCGGCTCGTCGAGCTCATCCGCGACGCACTGCCGCAGGCCGCCAAGCGCACCGGTGGCAACCCGGCCAAGCGCACCTTCCAGGCCCTGCGCATCGAGGTCAACCACGAGCTCGACAGCGTCGAGAAGGCCGTCCCGGCCGCCGTGAAGGCCCTCGCCGTCGGCGGACGGGTCGTCGTCCTGTCGTACCAGTCCCTGGAGGACCGGATCGTGAAGGGCGTCTTCGCGGCCGGTGCGGCGACCACCGCCCCGCCCGGGCTGCCGGTCGTCCCCGAGAAGTACCAGCCCCGGCTGAAGCTGCTCACCCGGGGCGCCGAGCTGCCCACGGAGGAGGAGGTCGCCGAGAACCGGCGCGCCGCTCCCGCCCGGCTCCGGGGCGTCGAGCGCATCCGGGAAGACGTCCTGTGAGCACGGCGAAGGGGCCCCTCAAAGGGCGGGCCGAGCGGCTCGGCCGGCTCATGCCGTCGGGGCCCAGCTCGGCCGCCCGCACCCCCTTCGTCCTGCTCGTCGTCGTCCTGCTCGGCGGCGGGCTGATCAGCCTGCTCCTGCTGAACTCGGCCCTCAACCAGGGCTCCTTCAAACTGAACGAGCTCAAGGACAGGACCACCGAGCTCACCGACGAGGAGCAGGCGCTCCAGCGGGACGTCGACGACTACGCGGCCCCCGACGCCCTGGAGCGGCGGGCCCGCGAGCTCGGCATGGTCCCCGGCGGCAGCCCCGCCTTCCTCGGCCCGGACGGCAAGGTGCTGGGCGAGCCCTCGGTCGCGGTCGCCCCCGAGCCGACCCCGAAGCCGACGCCCGCGCCGAAGCCCCCGGTGACCTCCGGGGCCGCACCCGCCACCCGGACCGACACCACCCGCACCTCCGGCCTCCCCGTGACCCCCGGTACGTTCGAGAGCCGGGCCGGCACCGGAACGGCCCCGGCGCACACCGGCACGGGTCCGACCGGCGCCCTCCCCACCGGCGGGAGCCCCACCGGCGTCCTTCCCGCCGGCCCGGGTCCCGCCGGCACCGAGCAGACGCGGACGGCGCCCGCACCCGAGCCCCTACCACCCTTCGGCAGGTGACCGAGCAGTGCCTCCCAAGGATCCCCCGGGCCGTCGCGTCCCCGGTCCCGCCCGGCCCGCCCGCCCCCGGCCCGCCTCCGCCGGGGCCCGGACGCCCGGAGCCCGTCCGTCCGGAGCCCGTCCGTCCCGGCCCGCTCCGCGCCCGGCGGCGAAGCGGCCCGCGGCCCGGCCCCCGGCCCGGCAGCCCCGCACCATCCGGCTCGGCAACCCCCGGCCCCGGCTGCGGCTGATCTCCCTCGGCCTGACCCTCGTCATGCTGGTCTTCGTGGTGCGGCTGCTCCAGGTCCAGGCCGTCGACGCCAGCGCGTACGCCGCCAAGGCCGACAAGTACCGCTTCCAGGAGTACACGCTCTCCGCCGAGCGGGGCGAGATCACCGACCGCAACGGCATCGCGCTCGCCGCCAGCGTCGACGCGTACGACATCACCGCCGACCCCAAGCTCTTCACCCGCGAGGAGTCGAAGACCGTCGACGCCCCCGAGCAGGCGGCCGCGCTCCTCGCCCCGATCCTCGGCAAGCAGCCCGCCGAGCTCGCGAAGAAGCTCCGCACCCCCAAGTCCCGCTACACCCTGCTCGCCCGCAAGCAGACCCCGCAGGTCTGGAACCAGATCAAGGACCTCAAGCGGGTCTACGGGCAGAAGGCCCAGGCCGTCGGCGGGAACGGGATCAACCTCCTCGGCGGCGTCCTCAGCGAGCCCAGCACCAAGCGCGTGTACCCGAACGGCGAACTCGCCGCCGGGATACTGGGATACGTCAACGCCGAGGGCCGCGGCGCCGGCGGCCTGGAGTCCATGCTCGACCGGGAACTCGCCGGCAAGGACGGCAAGATCCGCTTCACCCAGTCCGGCGGCCGCCAGGTGCCCACCGCGGGCTCCCAGGGCACCCCCGCCGTCCCCGGCTCCGACATCGAGCTGACCATCGACCGGGACATCCAGTGGGCCGCCCAGCGGGCCATCACCGAGCAGGTGGAGAAGTCCAAGGCCGACCGCGGCTACGTCGTCGTGCAGGACACCCGGACCGGCGAGGTCCTCGCCATGGCGAACGCCCCCGGCTTCGACCCCAACGACCTCTCCGCCGCCAACTCCGCCGCCATGGGCAACGCCGCCCTCCAGGACGCCTACGAGCCCGGCTCCACCAGCAAGATCATGTCCATGGCCGCCGTCCTGGAGGAGGGCAAGGCCGCCCCCGACACCCACGTCACCGTCCCCAACCGGCTCCACCGCGGCGACCGGCTCTTCAAGGACGACGTCGACCACAAGACCTGGTACCTGACCCTCAACGGGGTCCTCGCCAGGTCCAGCAACATCGGCACCATCCTCGCCACCGGCCAACTCGGCTCCACCCAGGCCGAGTCCAACCGGATCCTCCACTCCTACCTGCGCAAGTTCGGCATCGGCAGCCCCACCGGCCTGCACTACCCGGGGGAGACGCCGGGCATCCTCGCCAAGCCGCAGGACTGGTCCACCTCGCAGCAGTACACGATCCCCTTCGGCCAGGGACTCTCCGTCAGCGCCATGCAGGCCGCCTCCGTCTACTCGACCATCGCCAACGGAGGCGTACGGATCGAGCCGACCCTCGTGCGCGGCACCAAGGGGCCCGACGGGCGCTTCGCCGCGGCCGCCGCGCCCAAGGAGTCCCGGGTCGTCAGCGAGAAGACCGCCAAGTCCCTCGCGCAGATGCTGGAGTCCGTCGTCGGCGACGAGGAGGGCACCGGCACCAAGGCCGCGATCCCCGGCTACCGCGTCGCGGGCAAGACCGGCACCGCCAACCGCGTCGACCCCGAACTCGGCCGCTACAAGGGATACACCGCCTCCTTCGCCGGCTTCGCCCCCGCCGACGCCCCTCGGATCACCGTCTACTGCTCCATCCAGAACCCCACCAAGGGCAACTACTTCGGCGGCCAGATCTGCGGACCCATCTACAAGAAGGTCATGGAGTTCGCCCTGAAGACCCTCCACGTCGCCCCGACGGGCAGCGCACCCGCCCGACTGCCGGTCACCTTCGAACCCACCCCGTGACACTCCGGGAGCACCAGTGACAACGATCACCCCCCATTCCGGGAACCGGAAATCGAACTCCGGCGAGGCCCCGGGCTCTTTTGGCCCCGCACAGGGTGCGCCCGGTACGCTCACCGCCGTGCCACACGCTGATCAGTACCGAAACGCCCCACCCCGGCCGGAGCAGGCCCGCCCCACACCCCTGGGCGACCTGGCCGCGCAGCTCGGGGTCGACGCCCCGCAGGACGCCGAGATCTCGGGCATCACGCACGACTCGCGGGCCGTGCGCCCCGGGGACGTGTACGCGGCCCTGCCCGGTGCCCGCGCGCACGGCGCGGACTTCGTCGCCCAGGCCGCGGGGCTCGGAGCCGCCGCGATCCTCACCGACCCGACGGGAGCCGAGCGCGCCGCCGCGACCGGCCTCCCGGTCCTCGTCGTGGAGAACCCGCGCGGCCGGATGGGCGAACTCGCGGCCGCGATCTACGGACGCCCCGGCGAGGACCTCCTCCAGATCGGCATCACCGGCACCTCGGGGAAGACCACCACCGCGTACCTCGTCGAAGGCGGGCTGCGCGGCTCCGGCCGGAGGACCGGCCTGGTCGGCACCGTCGAGATGCGGATCGGCGACGAGCGCATCAAGTCCGAGCGCACCACCCCCGAGGCCACCGACCTCCAGGCGCTCTTCGCCGTCATGCGCGAGCGGGGCGTCGAGGCCGTCGCCATGGAGGTCTCCAGCCACGCCCTGGTGCTCGGCCGGGTCGACGGCTGCGTCTTCGACGTCGCCGTCTTCAACAACCTCAGCCCGGAGCACATGGAGTTCCACTCCGACATGGAGGACTACTTCCAGGCCAAGGCCGGGCTCTTCACACCCGCGCGCAGCCGCCTGGGCGTGGTCAACCTCGACGACGCGTACGGCCGCAGGCTCGTCGCGGAGGCCACCGTCCCGGTCGTCACCTTCTCCGCCGAGGGCCGCGCCGAGGCCGACTGGCGCGCCGAGGACCTCGTCCTCGGCTCCCACGACTCGACGTTCACCGCCGTCGGCCCCGAGGGGGAGCGGATTCCGGCCACCGCCCCGCTGCCCGGCCCGTTCAACGTCGCCAACACCCTCGCCGCGATCGCCACCCTCGCCGCCGCCGGCCTGGACCCGAAGGCCGCGGCCGAGGGGGTCGCCGCCGTCCCCGGCGTCCCGGGCCGCCTGGAGCGGGTCGACGCCGGCCAGCCCTACCTCGCGGTCGTCGACTACGCGCACAAGACGGACGCCGTGGAATCGGTCCTGCGCTCCCTGCGCGAGGTCACCGAGGGCCGGCTGCACGTGGTCATCGGCTGCGGCGGCGACCGGGACACCACCAAGCGCGGCCCGATGGGCGCCGCCGCCGCCCGGCTCGCCGACACCGCTGTCCTGACCTCCGACAACCCCCGCTCCGAGGACCCCCTGGTGATCCTCGGCGCCATGCTCGCCGGTGCCGCCGAGGTGCCGGCGGAGGAGCGCGGCCACGTCCTGGTCGAACCCGACCGGGCCGCCGCCGTCGCCGCCGCCGTCGCCCGCGCGCGGCCCGGCGACACCGTCCTGGTCGCCGGCAAGGGCCACGAGCAGGGCCAGGAGACCGCCGGGGTCGTCCGCCCCTTCGACGACCGCGAGGTCCTGCGCGCGGCGATCCTCGAACAGAACGCCCCGGCCGCCCCGGCGGACGAAGGCGCCGAAGCCAGCCACGAGAACAGTCAGGGATGAAGCAGTGATCGCCCTCTCCCTCGCCGAGATCGCCGAAATCGTCGGCGGGCAGGCGCACGACATACCGGATCCGGCCACCCGGATCACCGGGCCCGTCGTCATCGACTCCCGCGAGGTGCGGGCCGGCAGCCTCTTCGCGGCCTTCGCCGGTGAGCGCGTCGACGGCCACGACTACGCGGAGCGCGCCGTCGAGGCGGGAGCGGCGGCCGTGCTCGCCGCCCGCCCCGTCGGCGTCCCCGCCATCGTCGTCGACGACGTCCAGGCCGCGCTGGGGGCCCTCGCCCGCGCGGTCGTGGAACGGCTCGGCACCGATGTCGTCGCCCTCACCGGCTCGGCCGGCAAGACCTCCACGAAGGACCTGATCGCCCAGGTCCTCGACCGGCACGCGCCCACCGTGTGGACGCCGGGTTCGCTCAACAACGAGATCGGCCTGCCGCTCACGGCGCTCCGCGCGAGCGACGAGACCCGGCACCTGGTCCTGGAGATGGGCGCCCGCGGCATCGGCCACATCCGCTACCTCACGGAGCTCACCCCGCCCCGCATCGGCCTCGTCCTCAACGTGGGCACCGCCCACATCGGCGAGTTCGGCGGCCGGGAGCAGATCGCCCAGGCGAAGGGCGAGCTCGTCGAGTCCCTGCCGTCCGCCGAGGACGGCGGCATCGCGGTCCTCAACGCCGACGATCCGTTCGTCCGCGCCATGGCGAGCCGCACCAAGGCCCGCGTGACCCTGTTCGGCGAAGCGGACGAAGCGGCCGTACGGGCCGAGAACGTCCACCTCACAGAGACCGGACAGCCCTCTTTCCGGCTTCACACACCCACCGGGTGCAGCGACGTGACCTTGCGCCTGTACGGTGAGCACCACGTGTCGAACGCGCTCGCAGCGGCCGCCGTCGCGCACGAGCTGGGCATGCCTGTCGAAGAGATCGCCACCGCGCTCTCCGAGGCCGGCACCCTGTCGCGCTGGCGCATGGAGGTCACCGAGCGTCCGGACGGCGTGACGATCGTCAACGACGCCTACAACGCGAACCCCGAGTCCATGCGAGCCGCCCTGCGCGCGCTCGCGGCCATGGGCAGGGCCGCACAGGCCCGAGGGGCTCGTACGTGGGCGGTGCTCGGCAAGATGGCCGAGCTCGGTGACGCATCGCTCGTCGAGCACGACGCGGTCGGACGGCTCGCCGTCCGGCTCAACGTCAGCAAGCTCGTCGCGGTCGGGGGCAGGGAAGCGTCCTGGCTGCAACTGGGCGCATATAACGAGGGTTCGTGGGGTGAGGAGTCGGTGCACGTGTCCGACGCGCAGGCGGCTGTCGACCTGTTGCGCAGTGAGCTGCGCCCGGGGGACGTCGTCCTTGTGAAGGCTTCCAGGTCGGTCGGTCTCGAACAGGTCGCGCTGGCGCTCCTCGACACCGAGGGCGAGGTCACCGGCCGATGAGGCAGATCCTCTTCGCGGGGGCCATCGGGCTCTTCCTGACCCTGATCGGCACGCCGCTGCTGATCAAGCTCCTTGCGCGCAAGGGGTACGGGCAGTTCATCCGGGACGACGGCCCGCGCGGTCACGCCGGGAAGAAGGGCACGCCCACCATGGGCGGCATCTCCTTCATCCTGGCCACGCTCATCGCGTACGCGCTGGCCAAGGTCATCACCGGCGAGGACCCGACGTACTCGGGCGTCCTGGTGCTGTTCCTCATGGCCGGCATGGGCCTGGTGGGCTTCCTCGACGACTACATCAAGATCGTCAAGCAGCGGTCGCTCGGTCTGCGGGCCAAGGCGAAGATGGCCGGGCAGCTGATCGTCGGCATCGCCTTCGCCGTGCTCGCGCTGCAGTTCGCGGACCTGCGCGGGCTCACCCCCGCCTCCACGAAGCTCTCCTTCATCGCGGACTTCGGCTGGGCCATCGGCCCGGTGCTCTTCGTGGTCTGGGCGCTCTTCATGATCCTGGCCATGTCCAACGGCGTGAACCTGACGGACGGCCTGGACGGCCTGGCCACCGGTGCCTCGGTGATGGTCTTCGGCGCGTACACCTTCATCGGGCTCTGGCAGTTCCAGGAGTCCTGTGCCAACGCGGTGACGCTGACCAACCCCAACGCCTGTTTCGAGGTCCGCGACCCGCTCGACCTCGCGGTCGTCGCCTCCGCGCTGATGGGAGCCTGTTTCGGCTTCCTCTGGTGGAACACCTCGCCCGCCAAGATCTTCATGGGCGACACCGGCTCGCTCGCCCTCGGCGGCGCCCTCGCCGGTCTCGCCATCTGCTCCCGTACGGAGCTCCTGCTGGCCCTGCTCGGCGGCCTGTTCGTGCTGATCACGATGTCCGTGGTCATCCAGGTCGGCTCGTTCAAGATGACCGGCAAGCGCGTCTTCCGGATGGCACCCCTCCAGCACCACTTCGAACTCAAGGGGTGGTCCGAGGTCCTGGTCGTCGTCCGGTTCTGGATCATCCAGGGCATGTGCGTGATCGTGGGCCTGGGCCTCTTCTACGCGGGATGGGCATCGGAAAAGTGACAGAACAGCCCGACTGGAACGGCAAGAAGGTCACCGTCGCGGGACTCGGCGTCTCCGGCATCCCGGCGGCCCGCGTCCTGCACGCCCGCGGCGCGCTCGTGACCGTCGTCAACGACGGCGACGACGAGCGCTCCCGGTCCCAGGCCGCGGAGCTGGAGGCGGAGGGCATCACCGTCCGCCTCGGCGACGGGGCCACCCTGCCGACCGGCACCGAGCTGATCGTCACCACCCCCGGCTGGCAGCCCGACAAGCCCCTCTTCGCGGCCGCCGCCGAGGCGGGCGTGGAGGTCTGGGGCGACGTCGAGCTCGCCTGGCGGCTCCGCGGCCCCGGAGCGGCGCCCTGGCTCGCGGTCACCGGCACCAACGGCAAGACCACGACCGTGCGGATGCTCGCCTCCATCCTGGAGGCGGCCGGCCTCAGGACCGCCGCCGTCGGCAACATCGGCGTCTCCCTGCTCGACGCCGTCCTCGGCGAGCAGGAGTACGACGTGCTCGCCGTCGAGCTCTCCAGCTACCAGCTCCACTGGGCCCCCTCCGTCCGCGCCCACTCGGCCGCCGTGCTCAACCTGGCGCCCGACCACCTCGACTGGCACGGCTCCATGGAGGCGTACGCCGCCGACAAGGGCCGGATCTACGAGGGCAACCGGGTCGCCTGCGTCTACAACGTCGCCGACCGGACGACCGAGGACCTGGTGCGCGAGGCCGACGTGGAGGAGGGCTGCCGGGCCATCGGCTTCACGCTCGGCACCCCCGGCCCCTCGCAGCTCGGCGTCGTCGAGGGCATCCTCGTCGACCGCGCCTTCGTCGAGAACCGGCAGAAGAACGCCCAGGAGCTCGCCGAGGTCTCCGACGTCCAGCCGCCGGCCCCGCACAACATCGCCAACGCCCTCGCCGCCGCCGCCCTCGCGCGCGCCTTCGGCGTCGAGGCGAAGGCCGTACGGGACGGCCTGAAGGCCTTCCGGCCCGACCCGCACCGCATCGAACTGGTCGAGGAGGTCGGGGGAGTCGCGTACGTCGACGACTCCAAGGCCACCAACACCCACGCCGCCGAAGCCTCGTTGGCCGCCTACGACCCGATCGTCTGGATCGCCGGAGGCCTCGCCAAGGGCGCGACCTTCGACGAGCTCGTCCAGCGGTCGGCGAAGCGCCTGCGCGGGGCCGTCCTGATCGGCGCCGACCGCGCCCTGATCCGGGAAGCCCTGGCGCGACACGCCCCGGAGGTCCCGGTGGTGGACCTCGACCGGACCGACACTGGGGCGATGTCCGAGGCGGTCCGCGAGGCGGCCCGGCTCGCCCGCCCGGGAGACACGGTCCTGCTCGCCCCGGCCTGCGCCTCGATGGACATGTTCACCAACTACAACAAGCGGGGCGAGGCCTTCGCGGACGCCGTCCGCGCCCTCGCCGCCACCGGGGACGCCTGACCCGACCAGCGGGAGGGTCCGGCCGGACCGGGCACGACTGGAGGGGACAGCGACCATGCCGAGCAAGATCGTCGGGACACGCCGGCCCTCCGCCGCACGCGGCGGAGGGCGGGCTCCCGCGACCCCGCGGCGGGCGCGCGGAGGCGGCGTTCGGGGGGCCTACGAGCGGCTCCGCAAGGCCTGGGACCGGCCCCTGACGGCGTACTACGTCGTCATCGGCGCGGGGCTGCTCATCACCACGCTCGGCCTCGTGATGGTCTACTCCGCCTCGATGATCACGGCGCTCCGCTACGACCTGGTGCCCTCCTACTTCTTCCGGAAGCAGTTCTTCGCCGCGCTCCTGGGCACCGGGCTGCTCCTGGTCGCCTCACGGATGCCGGTCAAGCTGCACCGGGCGCTCGCCTACCCGATCCTGGCCGGCGCGGTCTTCCTGATGGTCCTCGTCCAGATCCCCGGGATAGGGCACGCGGTCAACGGCAACCAGAACTGGATCTCGCTCGGCGGCCCCTTCCAGCTCCAGCCCAGCGAGTTCGGCAAGCTGGGGCTGATCCTGTGGGGGGCCGACCTGCTCGCGCGCAAGCAGGACATGCGGCTGCTGACCCAGTGGAAGCACATGCTGGTGCCGCTGGTCCCCGGGGCCTTCATGCTGCTCGGACTGATCATGCTCGGCGGCGACATGGGCACCTCGATCATCCTCGCGGCCATCCTCTTCGGCCTGTTGTGGACGGCCGGGGCGCCCACCCGGCTCTTCGTGGGCGTGCTCACGGTGGCCGGGGCGATCGGCGTGCTGCTGATCAAGACGAGTTCGAACCGGATGAAGCGCTTCGACTGCATCGGCGCGACCGACCCCGGTGGCGAGGGAGCCCCCTGTCTCCAGGCCGCGCACGGAATCTATGCTCTGGCCTCGGGCGGGTGGTTCGGTTCCGGACTCGGTGCGAGCATCGAGAAATGGGGCCAACTCCCCGAAGCGCACACCGACTTCATCTTCGCGGTCACCGGTGAGGAACTGGGTCTCGCGGGGACGCTGTCGGTACTCGCCCTGTTCGCGGCTCTAGGCTATGCGGGTATCCGCGTGGCCGGAGGCACGGAGGACCCCTTCGTGAGGTTCGCCGCGGGAGGTGTGACCACCTGGATCACGGCTCAGGCCGTGATCAACATCGGTGCGGTGCTCGGCCTGCTGCCGATCGCCGGTGTCCCGCTCCCGCTGTTCTCCTACGGAGGGTCGGCCCTGCTGCCGACCATGTTCGCCGTCGGGCTCCTCATCGCCTTCGCGCGACAGGAACCCGCCGCGAAAGCGGCCCTGGCCATGCGTCGCCCCGGCTGGGGCAGGCGGGCCGGGAAGAGATGGAAGTCGATGCGACGGCGCGTCAAGAAGCGCCCGTCCGGAGAGCGGTGAATTTCGGTGCATGTCGTACTCGCCGGCGGGGGGACCGCCGGCCACATCGAGCCCGCGCTGGCCCTCGCGGACGCCCTGCGGAGGCAGGACCCCAGCGTGGGGATCACGGCGCTCGGCACGGAGAAGGGTCTGGAGACCCGGCTCGTGCCCGAGCGGGGCTACGAGTTGGCGCTCATCCCCGCCGTACCGCTGCCCCGCAAGCCCACCCCCGAGCTGATCACCGTCCCCGGACGGCTGCGCGGCACGATCAAGGCGGCCGAGCAGGTCCTGGAGCGCACCAAGGCGGACTGCGTGGTCGGCTTCGGCGGTTACGTGGCCCTGCCCGGCTATCTCGCGGCCAAGCGCCTCGGGGTGCCCATCGTGGTCCACGAGGCCAACGCCCGGCCCGGGCTCGCCAACAAGATCGGTTCGCGGTACGCGGCCGGGGTCGCCGTCGCCACCCCGGACAGCAAGCTCCGCAACGCCCGTTACATCGGCATCCCGCTGCGGCACACCATCGCGACCCTCGACCGGGCGCGGATGCGGCCCGAGGCGCGCGCCGCCTTCGGCCTCGACCCCAACCTGCCGACGCTGCTGGTCTCCGGCGGCTCCCAGGGCGCCCGGCGGCTCAACGAGGTGATCCAGCAGATCGCCCCGGTGCTCCAGCGCTCCGGCATCCAGATCCTGCACGCGGTCGGCCCGAAGAACGAGATGCCGCGCGTCGACAACATGCCCGGTATGCCGCCCTACGTGCCGGTACCGTACGTGGACCGGATGGATCTCGCGTACGCCGCGGCCGACATGATGCTCTGCCGCGCGGGCGCGATGACCGTCGCCGAGCTCTCCGCCGTCGGGCTGCCCGCCGCGTACGTCCCGCTGCCCATCGGCAACGGCGAACAGCGGCTCAACGCCCAGCCGGTGGTCAAGGCGGGCGGTGGGCTCCTCGTCGACGACGCGGAGCTGACGCCGCAGTGGGTGCAGGGCAACGTCCTGCCCGTACTGGCCGATCCGCACCGGTTGTACGAGATGTCCCGCGCCGCCGCCGAGTTCGGCCGCCGGGACGCCGACGACCTGCTCGTCGGCATGGTGTACGAGGCGATCGCCGCCCGCCGCCAGGCGTAGCGGCGGCTGAGGGCAGGAGGCGCCGGGTGGCAGCCGGACCGACGACCGCGGAGAAGAGCGGTACCAGCAAGTCGAAGGGGTCGTCGGAGCGGCCGCCCGGCGGCGGTACCCGGAATCGAAGGTTCCGGGTGCCCGCCCCCCGGCTGCTCCTCGTGGCCCTCGGCGTCGTCGTGCTCGTGGTCGGCGGGGTCTGGGCGCTCTACGGATCGTCCTGGTTCCGTGTGGAAGATGTGAAGACTTCCGGCACCCGGGTCCTGACGCCGGCCGAGGTCGAGGCGGTCGCCGCCGTCCCGATCGGCGCCCCGCTCGTCACCGTGGACACCGACGCGATCGAGGCCCGGCTCCGGCAGGGGCTGCCGCGGATCGAGTCGATCGACGTCGTGCGGTCATGGCCGCACGGAATCGAGCTGAAAGTGACGGAACGGCAGCCCGTTCTGCTGGTCGAAAAGGGCGGAAAGTTCACCGAAGTGGACTCCATGGGCGTGCGTTTCGCCCTCGTCGACACGGCCCCCCGCGGCGTCCCCCGGCTGGTCCTCGACAGCGCCGCCTCGCCGAGCCTCCGCCGCTTCGGCGCGGACCGGCTGCTCCGCGAGGCGGTCCGCGTCCGTGGCGAACTCCCGCCGGAAATCGTCCGGGACACTCGTGTCGTGCGCGTCACCTCGTACGACTCCGTCACCCTGGAGCTTGCCGGGGGTCGAACGGTCCTCTGGGGCAGTGGTGAGCACGGGCCGGCCAAGGCCCGGGTGCTGACCGCCCTCATGAAGGCGAGTCCCAAAGCGGGGCACTTCGACGTAAGTGCCCCCACGGCGCCCGCCTCGTCCGGAAGTTGACGGCCATCTCCGCTGGCCAGCACCCTGGTTGGCCACCGCTACGGGTGATCACATAGGGTGAAAAGAAAAACGGGAGGTTCGGCGTGTTCGTTGAACGTGCGCCACTTGTCGACTTAGTGTCCTGTTCGGAAGAGTCCAGCGAACAGAGACACTGGTAACCCTAAACTTCAACGTTAGGGTTCGGGTCGGCGTTTCGGACCGTCCCAATCGGCATCCGTCGGAGCCGCGCGACCAACCGCGCAGCGACGACACGTAACTCGAGGCGAGAGGCCTTCGACGTGGCAGCACCGCAGAACTACCTCGCAGTCATCAAGGTCATCGGTGTCGGCGGCGGTGGTGTCAATGCCATCAACCGAATGATCGAGGTCGGTCTCAAGGGCGTCGAGTTCATCGCGATCAACACCGACGCGCAAGCGCTGTTGATGAGCGACGCCGACGTCAAGCTCGACGTCGGCCGTGAACTCACCCGCGGCCTCGGGGCCGGGGCCAACCCGGCCGTCGGTCGCAAGGCGGCAGAGGACCACCGTGAGGAGATCGAGGAGGTCCTCAAGGGGGCCGACATGGTCTTCGTCACCGCCGGCGAAGGCGGCGGCACCGGCACCGGCGGCGCGCCCGTCGTCGCCAACATCGCGCGCTCGCTCGGCGCCCTGACGATCGGCGTGGTCACCCGGCCGTTCACCTTCGAGGGCCGTCGGCGCGCCAACCAGGCGGAGGACGGCATCGCCGAGCTCCGCGAAGAGGTCGACACCCTCATCGTCATCCCCAACGACCGGCTGCTCTCGATCTCGGACCGCCAGGTCTCCGTGCTCGACGCCTTCAAGTCGGCCGACCAGGTCCTCCTGAGCGGTGTCCAGGGCATCACCGACCTCATCACCACCCCGGGCCTGATCAACCTCGACTTCGCCGACGTGAAGTCGGTCATGTCCGAGGCCGGTTCGGCGCTCATGGGCATCGGATCCGCCCGCGGCGACGACCGCGCGGTGGCGGCGGCCGAGATGGCGATCTCCTCGCCGCTCCTGGAGGCCTCCATCGACGGCGCCCGCGGCGTGCTGCTCTCCATCTCCGGCGGCAGCGACCTCGGCCTCTTCGAGATCAACGAGGCCGCACAGCTGGTCAGCGAGGCGGCCCACCCCGAGGCCAACATCATCTTCGGCGCCGTCATCGACGACGCCCTCGGCGACGAGGTCCGGGTCACCGTCATCGCGGCCGGCTTCGACGGCGGCCAGCCGCCGGCCCGCCGGGACAACATCATCGGCTCGGTCTCGGCCAAGCGCGAGGAGCCGGCCCCGGCGCCCCGCGCCACCGAGAACCCCCGCCCGCTGGGCGGCCTCGGCACGGTCGCCCCGCGCGAGGAGCCGGCCCCGGCCCCGGCCGAGCCCGCCCCGTCCGTCAACGAGACTCCGCTGGCGCCCGTCCCGCCGGTCGTCCCGACGGCCCGTCCGTACGGGGACAGCCAGGCCGAGGAGCTGGACGTCCCGGACTTCCTGAAGTGATAGGACACCGCTTCGACGCGAACGGCGCCCACTTCGCCTTCACCGACCGGTGGGGCGGGGTGAGCGCCGTTCCGTACGAGGAGCTCAACCTCGGCGGAGCGGTGGGGGACGAGCCGGCGGCCGTGCGCGCCAACCGGGCCGCCGCCGCCGGAGCCCTCGGCCTCGACCCGGCCCGGGTGGTCTGGATGAACCAGGTGCACGGCGCGGACGTCGTCGAGGTCGACGGCCCCTGGGGGGACGCGGACGTTCCGTCCGTCGACGCGATCGTCACCGCCCGGCCCGGACTCGCCCTCGCCGTGCTCACCGCGGACTGCGTTCCCGTCCTCCTCGCCGATCCGGTCGCCGGAGTCGCGGCCGCCGCCCACGCCGGGCGGCCCGGAATGGTCGCCGGAGTCGTCCCCGCCGCCGTCGCGGCGATGGCGAAGCTCGGCGCCGACCCCGCCCGGATCGTCGCCCGCACCGGGCCCGCCGTCTGCGGCCGGTGCTACGAGGTGCCGGAGTCGATGCGCGCCGAGGTCGAGGCCGTCGAACCGGCCGCGCACGCGGAGACCTCGTGGGGGACCCCCGCCGTCGACGTCGCCGCCGGAGTGCGCGCGCAGTTGGCGCGGCTCGGGGTCCGGGACGTCGAGGACGCCGGGGTCTGCACCCTGGAGTCGCGCGACCACTACTCGTACCGCCGCGATCGCATCACGGGGCGACTCGCGGGATATGTCTGGTTGAACCGAGAAGAGACATGACGGATCGCAAGTCGGAACTCGCCGCGAACCTCGCCGCGGTGGAGGAGCGCATCGCCGCCGCGTGCGCCGCCGCCGGGCGCGCGCGGGAGGAGGTGACGCTGATCGTGGTCACCAAGACCTACCCCGCGAGCGACGTCAGGCTCCTGCACGGGCTCGGGGTGCGGCACGTCGCCGAGAACCGGGACCAGGACGCCGCCCCGAAGGCGGCCGCCTGTGCCGACCTCGACCTGACCTGGCACTTCGTGGGCCAGTTGCAGACCAACAAGGTCAGATCCGTGGTGGGTTATGCCGATGTGGTGCAGTCCGTCGACCGCTTGAAGCTCGTTTCCTCGCTCTCCGCGGCCGCGGAGAAGGCGGGCCGCGAGCTCGGCTGTCTCCTCCAGGTCGCGCTCGACGCCGAGTCCGGCGAGCGGGGCGACCGCGGCGGCGTCGCTCCGGACGGGATCGAGGAGTTGGCGGCCGCCGTCGACGCCGCGCCCGGACTGCGGCTCGACGGACTGATGACCGTCGCCCCGCTCGCCGGGGAGTACGCCGGCCGGCAACGCGCGGCCTTCGACCGGCTGATGGATTTGTCGACTGTCCTGCGCACGACCCGTCCGGCTGCGAACATGGTGTCGGCAGGGATGAGTGCGGACCTCGAGGAGGCCGTCGCCGCCGGGGCGACACACGTACGCGTCGGTACGGCGGTACTCGGCGTCCGCCCGAAGCTCGGGTAACGTCGCGAAGCAAGTCGGACCACAGCAGAAAATATGGTCATTCCGCAGAACGGCGGGATGGCCCGTGGATCGCCGGCACTTGGTGACGAGGCCGATCCACCACAGAGCGGAGGACTCAGAGAATGGCCGGCGCGATGCGCAAGATGGCGGTCTACCTCGGCCTCGTGGAGGACGATGGGTACGACGGCCGGGGCTTCGACCCCGACGACGACTTCGAACCCGAGCTGGAGCCGGAGCCCGAGCGCGACCGGCGTCACACCCCTCCGCGCCAGGTGGAGCGCGAGGAGCCGGTGCGCGTGGCACAGCCCCCGGCCCCCCGGGAGCCGATCGCCCATTCTGTTCCGGTACTCGCCGAAAGCGGACGTCCGGCCCGAATTGCCCCCGTGGCATCCATCACACCCGAACGCCCGAGCCTGGAGAAGAACGCACCGGTGATCATGCCCAAGGTCGTGTCCGAGCGGGAGCCGTACCGCATCACCACGCTGCACCCGCGGACCTACAACGAGGCCCGTACCATCGGGGAACACTTCCGTGAGGGCACCCCGGTGATCATGAACCTCACGGAGATGGACGACACGGACGCGAAGCGACTTGTCGACTTTGCCGCCGGACTCGTCTTCGGGCTCCATGGCAGCATTGAGCGCGTGACGCAGAAGGTGTTCCTGTTGTCGCCTGCTAACGTCGATGTCACGGCGGAGGACAAGGCCCGGATCGCAGAGGGCGGATTCTTCAACCAGAGCTGAGAACACGAGAACCGGACGGACCGGTCGCGAAGCGGCCGGACAAGCGAGAGCACGAAAGCCAGGGGAGAGGGAAACGCGGGATGGGCGTCGCACTACAGGTGGTCTACATCGTGCTGATGTGCTTCCTCGTCCTCCTGATCGTCCGGCTTGTCATGGACTACGTCTTCCAGTTCGCCCGTTCATGGCAACCCGGTAAGGCGATGGTGGTCGTCCTTGAGGCCACCTACACTGTCACCGATCCACCGCTCAAGCTTCTGCGGCGACTCATCCCGCCGCTGCGTCTCGGGGGCGTGGCACTCGACCTGTCCTTCTTCGTTCTGATGATCATCGTTTACATCCTGATCTCCATCGTGAGCAGCTTCGCGAGGTGATGGTGGAGGAACAAGTGGACGATACGGTCTTGCCGACTGCCGACGACTACGTAGAGGTGAAGAAGAGATGCCGCTGACCCCCGAGGACGTGCGGAACAAGCAGTTCACGACCGTCCGCCTCCGAGAAGGCTATGACGAGGACGAGGTCGATGCCTTCCTCGATGAGGTCGAATCCGAACTGACCCGCCTGCTCCGCGAGAACGAGGACCTGCGCGCGAAGCTGGCCGCCGCCACGCGTGCCGCCGCGCAGAACCAGCAGCAGGGCATGCGCAAGCCCCAGGAGCCGCAGGATCGTCCCGGCGGTCCCGGCGCCCCCGTGCCCGCCGCCATATCCGGACCGCCGGCCCAGCAGCAGCAGCCGCAGATGGGTCCGCCGCAGCTGCCGTCCGGTGCCCCCGCGCTGCCCGCCGGTCCGATGCAGGGCGGCCCCATGGGCCCCGGTCCGATGCAGGGCGGCCCCATGCAGGGCGGCCCCATGGGCCCCGGTCCGATGCAGGGCGGCCCCATGGGCCACCCGCAGCAGCAGATGCAGCAGCAGATGCAGCCGCAGATGCAGCAGCCGCAGCAGGGCCCCGGCGGCGACAGCGCCGCGCGTGTCCTCTCGCTCGCCCAGCAGACCGCCGACCAGGCGATCGCCGAGGCGCGCTCCGAGGCCAACAAGATCGTCGGCGAGGCGCGCTCGCGCGCCGAGGGCCTGGAGCGGGACGCCCGCGCCAAGGCGGACGCCCTCGAGCGGGACGCGCAGGAGAAGCACCGCGTCGCGATGGGCTCCCTGGAGTCCGCCCGCGCCACGCTGGAGCGCAAGGTCGAGGACCTGCGCGGCTTCGAGCGCGAGTACCGCACGCGCCTGAAGTCCTACCTGGAGTCCCAGCTGCGTCAGCTGGAGACCCAGGCGGACGACTCGCTGGCTCCGCCGCGCACCCCGGCCACGGCCTCGCTGCCGCCGGCCCCGTCGATGGCCTCGGCGGGCGCGGGCGCGCCGTCCTACGGCGGCAGCGGCGCGATGGGCGGTGCGCCGTCCATGGGTGGCGCACCCTCCTACGGCGGCCAGCAGCAGATGTCCCCGGCGATGACCCAGCCGATGGCTCCGGTCCGGCCGCAGGCGCCCCAGCCGATGCAGCAGGCGCCGGCGCCTATGCGGGGCTTCCTCATCGACGAGGACGACAACTGAGGCGGCGGGTTCAACGCGTGTTGAACGCGTAGCCGTCGGCAGTCTTGAAGGGCCGGTCCCCTCCGGGGGACCGGCCCTTCGGCGTGCCCGCGTGTGGCCCGCGCCCGGCGGGGCGGTGCCCCCCGCCCACCTCCGTGTGGGCAATCGTCCCGCTGGGCGGGACGGGTGGGCACACGGGACGGCGCCCCTGGCGGCGCCTCCGCGTTCCGCGCCTTATCCCGCACCACTTCGCGCGGCGCACCACGTGGTGCGGGTCAGGGCGCGGGAGCCTCGGGCGCCGGCAGGGGGCGCCGTTCCGTTGTGCCCACCCTCCCCCAAGCTCTCGGCTCCGCTCGAGCAGGGGGGACCCCCTTCGCCCCGGCGGGACGATTGCCCACAACGGGGGTGGGCGCTGCCCCGGCGGGGCAACGGGGCGAGGGCCCATGACGGAAAGGGCCCGGCACCGGACGTGGGTGCCGGGCCCTTCCTCAGGGGGCTTACGCCTTGCGGAGGCGGAAGGTGAGGGACAGGGGCTCGTCCTCGAACGGGGTGCCGTACGAGCCGTCGGCCTCGCCCTGCGCGTAGTCCGTGGCCAGGACCTCGTCCGCGATCAGGGACGCGTGGGCCGTCAACGCCTCCGTCGTCTCCGGGGACGTGGACGACCACCGCAGCGCGATGCGGTCCGCGACGTCCAGGCCGCTGTTCTTGCGGGCCTCCTGGATCAGGCGGATCGCGTCACGGGCCAGGCCGGCGCGCCGGAGATCCGGGGTGATCTCCAGGTCCAGCGCCACCGTCGCGCCCGCGTCGGAGGCGACCGACCAGCCCTCACGGGGGGTCTCCGTGATGATGATCTCCTCCGGGGTGACGGTGACGTCCTCGCCGTTCACCGAGAGCGTCGCCTCGCCGGAGCGGAGGGCCAGCGAGAGGGCCGCGGCGTCGGTCGCCGCCACCGCCTTGGCCACGTCCTGGACGCCCTTGCCGAAGCGCTTGCCCAGGGCCCGGAAGTTCGCCTTCGCCGTCGTGTCGACGAGGGAGCCGCCGACCTCGGACAGGGAGGCGAGCGAGGAGACGTTGAGCTCCTCCGTGATCTGGGCCCGGAGCTCCGGCGAGAGGGCCGCGAAGCCGGCCGCCGCGACCAGCGCGCGGGACAGCGGCTGGCGGGTCTTCACGCCCGACTCCGCACGCGTCGCCCGGCCCAGCTCGACCAGGCGGCGGACCAGGAGCATCTGCTCGGAGAGGGCGCCGTCGATCAGGGTGGCGTCGGCCTCGGGCCAGGTGGCGAGGTGGACCGACTCAGGGGCGTCCGGCGTCACCGGGACCACCAGGTCCTGCCAGACCCGCTCCGTGATGAAGGGGGTCAGCGGGGCCATCAGCCGGGTGACCGTCTCGACGACGTCGTGGAGCGTGCGCAGCGCCGCCTTGTCGCCCTGCCAGAAGCGGCGGCGGGAGCGGCGCACGTACCAGTTGGAGAGGTCGTCGACGAAGGCCGAGACCAGCTTGCCGGTGCGCTGGGTGTCGTACGTCTCCATCGCCTCGGTCGTCTCGGCGACCAGCGTGTTCAGCTCGGAGAGCAGCCAGCGGTCGAGGACCGTGCGGTCGGCCGGCGCCGGGTCCGCCGCGCTCGGCGCCCAGCCGGACGTCCGGGCGTACAGCGCCTGGAAGGCGACCGTGTTCCAGTAGGTGAGGAGGGTCTTGCGCACCACCTCCTGGATCGTGCCGTGGCCCACCCGGCGCGCCGCCCACGGCGAGCCGCCGGCCGCCATGAACCAGCGGACCGCGTCGGCGCCGTGCTGGTCCATCAGCGGGATCGGCTGGAGGATGTTGCCCAGGTGCTTGGACATCTTCCGGCCGTCCTCGGCGAGGATGTGGCCCAGGCAGACCACGTTCTCGTACGAGGACCTGTCGAAGACGAGCGTGCCGACGGCCATCAGCGTGTAGAACCAGCCGCGGGTCTGGTCGATGGCCTCGGAGATGAACTGGGCGGGGTAGCGGGACTCGAAGAGCTCCTTGTTCTTGTACGGGTAGCCGTACTGAGCGAACGGCATCGAGCCCGAGTCGTACCAGGCGTCGATGACCTCCGGCACGCGGGTCGCGGTCTTCGAGCAACTGGGGCACGGGAAGGTGACCGCGTCGATGTACGGGCGGTGCGGGTCGAGCTCCGACTGGTCGGTGCCCGTCAGCTCCGTGAGCTCCGCGCGCGAGCCCACGCAGGTCAGGTGGTCGTCCTCGCAGCGCCAGATCGGCAGCGGGGTGCCCCAGTAGCGGTTGCGGGAGAGCGCCCAGTCGATGTTGTTGTTCAGCCAGTCGCCGAAGCGGCCGTGCTTGACCGACTCCGGGAACCAGTTCGTCTTCTCGTTCTCCTGGAGGAGACGGTCCTTCACGGCGGTCGTACGGATGTACCAGGACGGCTGCGCGTAGTAGAGCAGGGCCGTGTGGCAGCGCCAGCAGTGCGGGTAGCTGTGCTCGTACGCGATGTGCTTGAAGAGCAGGCCGCGCGCGTCCAGGTCGGCGGTGAGCGCCTCGTCGGCCTTCTTGAAGAAGACGCCGCCGACCAGCGGCACGTCCTCCTCGAAGGTGCCGTCGGGGCGGACCGGGTTCACGACCGGCAGGCCGTACGCCTTGCAGACCTTGAGGTCGTCCTCGCCGAAGGCGGGGGACTGGTGGACCAGGCCCGTGCCGTCCTCGGTCGTGACGTACTCGGCGTTGACCACGTAGTGGGCCGGGGCGTCGAAGGGGATCAGATCGAAGGGGCGCCGGTAGGTCCAGCGCTCCATCTCCGCGCCGGTGAAGGACTCGCCCGTGGTGACCCAGCCCTCGCCGAGCGCCTTCTCGACCAGCGGCTGGGCGACGACGACGCGCTCGTCGCCGTCCGTGGCGACCACGTACGTCACCTCGGGGTGCGCGGCGACCGCCGTGTTGGACACCAGGGTCCAGGGGGTGGTCGTCCAGACCAGGAGCGCCGCCTTGCCCGCGAGGGGGCCGGACGTGAGCGGGAAGCGCACGTACACGGAGGGGTCGACGACCGTCTCGTAGCCCTGGGCCAGCTCGTGGTCGGAGAGGCCGGTGCCGCAGCGGGGGCACCAGGGGGCGACCCGGTGGTCCTGGACCAGCAGGTCCTTCTCGAAGATCTGCTTGAGGGACCACCAGACCGACTCGATGTACGAGGGGTCCATGGTCCGGTAGGCGTCGTCGAGGTCGACCCAGTAGCCCATGCGGGTCGTGAGCTCGGCGAAGGCGTCGGTGTGCCGGGTCACGGACTCGCGGCACTTGGCGTTGAACTCGGCGATGCCGTACGCCTCGATGTCCTTCTTGCCGGAGAAGCCGAGCTCCTTCTCGACGGCGAGCTCGACCGGCAGGCCGTGGCAGTCCCAGCCGGCCTTGCGGGCCACGTGGTAGCCGCGCATGGTCCGGAAGCGGGGGAACACGTCCTTGAAGACGCGGGCCTCGATGTGGTGGGCGCCGGGCATGCCGTTGGCGGTGGGCGGACCCTCGTAGAACACCCACTCGGGGCGTCCCTCGGACTGCTCCAGGGTCTTCGCGAAGACCTTGCTCTCGCGCCAGAAATCGAGCACGTCGTGCTCCAGCGCGGGCAGGTCGACCTGGGCGGGCACCTGGCGGTACTGCGGCGGCGTCATGCGGCGGTCTCTCCTCCGGACGGACGGTTCTCTTCCGTCGGAGGGACGAGAGCACTGCTCCCGCGGTACCACCCTCCTTGGCCCCGGACGTGAGCGTCCTGAGCCCCCTCATTGGGGTCGCGACGCCGGGTCTAGTCACCGCCCTGTCGTGCGGCTTTCTTCCGACGGCTCCGGGGTGATGCTTCACATCGGGCTCGCCCCCGGGCTCTCACCGTCCCCGGGTCGCTCATGGCTGCTTGCGACGCTACTCGTCCCCATCCAAGCCTTTCGCTGTGGCCAGTGTACGGGCCCCGGGGGCGGGCGGCAGACCGGTTTTCCCGTGACCCGAATGGCCAGACGGGCCGTGCCGGACTTCCGGTGCGGCCATGTGGGGGAGGGGCGGGACGGATAACCGGGCGGGGAGCTGGGCACAACGGAGGCAGGCTCGCCCCGCGGGGAGCGGGGGCGGGTGGGAACGGCGGCGTGCCCCGTTGCCGCGGGCCTCGGGCCGATTTATCGTCCCAGCACGATTCGCGAGCAAGATCACAAAATGTGAAGGGGCCGCGACATGGTGGCGAAGAAGACCGCCGCGAAGAAGACCTCGGCCGCCGGTTCCGCCGGCGCGACCGAGGTCGCCAAGGACGTCGTCGGCAAGAAGTCGGCGGTCGCCGGGAAGAGGCCCGCGGGAAAGACCGTCGCGAAGAAGGCGCCGGCCAGGAGGACCGCGGCCCGGAAGGCGGTCGCCGAGGACGCGGCCCCGGAGGACGCCGCCCCCGGCGGGGCCGGGGCGGCGGTCTCCGCCCCCGACGCCTCCGCCCCGAGGACGCCCGCCAAGAAGGCCGTGGCGAAGAAGGCGGCCGCCAGGAAGGCGCCCGCCGCGAAGAAGCAGACAGGAGCCAGGACGGTGGCAGCGAAGAAGACCGCGGGTGGCGTCACGACCGTCGGGGACGAGGCGGCGGTGCCTCCGGCACGGGCCGGCGAGCTCGCGGTGCGGCCCGGCGAGGACCCCTGGACGCCGGAGGAGGTCGCCGAGGCGCGCAGCGGGCTCCAGTCGGAGGTGCTGCGGCTGCGCAGCGAGCTCGTCCACTCCCAGGAGGAGCTGACCGGCCTGATGCGGGACTCGGGCGACGGCGCCGGCGACGACCAGGCCGACACGGGCACCAAGAACATCACGCGCGAGCACGAGCTGGCCCTCGCCGCGAACGCCCGGGAGATGCTGGAGCAGACCGAGCACGCCCTGGAGCGGCTCGACGCGGGCACGTACGGCCTGTGCGAGGTGTGCGGGAAGCCGATCGGCAAGGCGCGGATGCAGGCCTTCCCGCGGGCCACGCTCTGCGTCGAGGACAAACAGCGACAGGAGCGGCGCGGCTGACGATCTCGGATGCCTGTCCCGTACGCCTGTGCCGTACCCTCGGTGCACGGTCAGGCATCGAGGTCGAGGGACTCACTCACGTGGCAGAGGCGGAGCGCATCATCGGTACGCCGGATTCAGCAGGGGCCGACGGGACGGCCGCCTCCGACGAGTCCACGGCCCGCGAGGAGACCGGGGCCCCGGACGGCGCGTCGGACCGCGACGGAGTGTCGGACCGCGACGGTGCGGCCGCTCCCGGGGAGCGGCCCGGGGGCAGGCGCAGGATCGTCGCCCTCTTCGTCGTGGCCGTGCTCGCCTACCTGCTCGACCTCGGCAGCAAGATGCTGGTGGTCGCCAGGCTGGAGGGACACGAGCCGATCGACCTGATCGGTGACCTGCTGCGGCTCGACGCCATCCGCAACCCGGGCGCCGCCTTCGGCATGGGCGAGGCCTTCACGATCATCTTCACCGTGATCGCGGCCGTGGTCATCGCGGTGATCATCCGGCTCGCGCGGAAGCTCTACAGCCTGCCCTGGGCGATCGCGCTCGGCCTGCTGCTCGGCGGTGCGCTCGGCAACCTCACGGACCGGATCTTCCGCTCGCCGGGCGTCTTCGAGGGCGCGGTCGTGGACTTCATCGCCCCCGCGCACTTCGCCGTCTTCAACCTGGCCGACTCGGCGATCGTCTGCGGCGGCATCCTGATCGTCCTCCTGTCGTTCCGGGGCCTGGACCCCGACGGCACCGTCCACAAGGACTGAGCCCGACCCCGGCGGAAGACGGAGTGCCTTCCGCACAAGGCATACTCGACGGGTGAGTACGAGTCCCGAGATCCGCACGCTGCCCGTTCCCGATGGCCTGGAGGGCGAGCGCGTCGACGCCGCCATCGCCCGTATGTTCGGGTTCTCCCGCACGAAGGCGGCCGAGCTGGCCGCCGCAGGGAAGGTCCAGGTCGACGGCTCCGTCGTCGGCAAGTCCGAGCGGGTCAGCGGCGGCGCGTGGCTCGAGGTCGAGATGCCGGGCGCGTCCGCGCCCGTGCAGGTCGTCGCCGAGCCCGTCGAGGGCATGGAGATCGTCCACGACGACGACGACATCGTCGTGATCATGAAGCCGATCGGTGTCGCCGCGCACCCCAGCCCCGGCTGGACCGGCACCACGGTCATCGGCGGCCTCGCCGCCGCCGGGTACCGCATCTCCACCTCCGGCGCCGCCGAGCGCCAGGGCATCGTGCACCGCCTCGACGTCGGCACCTCCGGTCTGATGGTGGTCGCCAAGTCGGAGTACGCGTACACCTCGCTCAAGCGCCAGTTCAAGGAGCGCACGGTCGACAAGCGCTACCACGCGCTGGTCCAGGGACACCCGGACCCGATGAGCGGCACCATCGACGCGCCGATCGGCCGGCACCCGAACCACGACTACAAGTGGGCGGTCACCGCCGACGGCAAGCCCTCCGTCACGCACTACGACCTCATCGAGGCGTACCGCTCGGCCTCGCTGCTCGACATCAAGCTGGAGACGGGCCGCACCCACCAGATCCGGGTGCACATGTCCGCCCACCGCCACCCCTGCGTCGGCGACCTCACCTACGGCGCCGACCCGACGCTCGCCAAGCGCCTCGGCCTCACCCGGCAGTGGCTGCACGCCGTCCGCCTCGGCTTCGAGCACCCGGGCGACGGCTCCTGGGTCGAGTTCGCCAGCACCTACCCCGAGGACCTCCAGAAGGCCCTCGACCGGATCGCGGCGGAGAGCCGGTGACCGTCCCGTACAGCGTCCGCGAGGTGCTCGGCACCGAGGACCGGGAGGCGTGCTTCGCGGTCCGCCGCGAGGTCTTCGTCGAGGAGCAGGGCGTCCCGCAGGAGCTGGAGTACGACGCGTACGACGCGACCGCGGTGCACGTGCTCGCGGTCCGCGGGGACGGGCTGCCGCTGGGCACCGGCCGCCTGCTGCACGGGGCGGACGCGGTCGGCAGGACCGGCGGCGACGCCTCGGTGGGCTCGCTCGGCCGGCTCGCCGTCGCCAAGGCGGCGCGCGGCCTCGGGGTCGGCGCGGCGCTCGTGCGGGGCATCGAGGACGTGGCGCGGGAGCGCGGTCTGAGCGCCGTCGACCTGCACGCGCAGACCCACGCGCTCGGCTTCTACGAGCGGCTCGGCTACGTGGCGTACGGCCCCGAGTTCCCGGACGCGGGGATGCCGCACCGGGCCATGAGGCGGGCCCTGTAGCGAACCGGGCGGCCTGCCCGGTCGCGGCCCCGGGGCGGCGCGGGCGGCCTGCCCGGCCCCGGCCCTGCGGACCGGGCGGTTCTCCGCGACCGGGCGGTCCCCCGTCTCCTGTGGGATGCGTCTCTTCCCGGCATGCACAGGGGGCAATCGACGCCAAAACGGGCGTACGTGACAGGGTGGGGCCGTGGATCAATTGGCCCTGCTCTTCCTGCTGCTCCTCGGCGCCCTGCTCACCGTGCCCCTCGGCGAGCGGCTCGGGCTGCCCGCGCCGGTCCTGATGACCCTCATCGGGATCGTGCTGGCCTTCCTGCCCTTCGTGCCGAACGTCGAGATCCCGCCGGAGTTCATCCTCCCGCTGGTGCTGCCGCCGCTGCTGTACGCCTCCGTGCAGCGGACCTCCTGGCGGCAGTTCGCGGCCAACAGACGGCCCATCTTCCTGCTCGCGGTCGCCCTGGTCTTCGTCACCACCGCCGCCGTCGGCGCGGTCGCGCACTCGCTCGTGCCCGGGCTCCCCCTGGCCGCCGCCGCCGCGCTCGGCGCCCTCGTCGCGCCCCCGGACCCGGTCGCCGCGACCGCCGTGGCCGGCTCGCTCGGGCTGCCCCGCCGGCTGGTGTCGATCCTGGAGGGCGAGGGGCTCTTCAACGACGTCACCGCGATCGTCCTCTACCACGTGGCGATCGCCGCCGTCGTCAGCGGCTCCTTCTCCTGGCCCGAGGCGCTCGGCCAGTTCGCGCTCTCCGCCGTGGTCGCCGTGGCCGTCGGCCTGGCGCTCGGCTGGCTGGCCAACAAGCTCATCGGACTCCTCGGCGACGCCACCCTGCAGACCGGCCTCACCCTCCTCGTCCCCTTCGTGAGCTACGTCATCGCCGAGGAGCTGCACGGCTCCGGCGTCCTCGCCGTCCTGCTCACCGCGCTCTTCCTGGCCGAGCACGCCACCGACGCCGACGACGTCATGGGCCGGCTCGCCGGACAGACCTTCTGGCAGATCGTCGACACCCTCGTCACCGGCATCGCCTTCGGCCTCATCGGCCTGGAGCTCATCCACGTCTTCGGAGTCGCGAAGGGGCACGGCCTGGAGATGCTCGGCTGGGGCGCCGCCGTCGTGGTCGTGGTCGTCGGCGTCCGGTTGCTGTGGCTGCTCCCCGCCACCTGGCTGGCGAAGAAGCTGCACACGCTCCGGGACGTCGACGAGGAGATCCCGATGAGCTGGCGGGAGACCGTCGTCATGTGGTGGGCGGGGATGCGCGGGGTGGCCTCGGTCGCGCTGGCGCTCGCCATCCCGCTCCGCACCGAGGACGGCGCGCCCTTCCCCGGCCGCGACGAGATCGTCTTCATCGCCTTCTGCGTGATCATCGCCACCCTCGTCTTCCAGGGCCTCACGCTGCCCTGGCTGGTCAAGCGGCTCGGGGTGCGGGCCGACGCGGACGCGGAGCGCGCCCTGGAGCGCGAGCTCGCGATCCGGGCCGCGAAGGCCGCCAAGCGCAGGCTCAAGGAGATCGAGGAGGTCGAGGAGCTGCCCGAGGAGGTCCAGGAGCGGCTGATGCGCGGGGCGTACGACATCGGGGTACGGATCAGCCCGGACATGGTGGACGACGAGCGCCGGGCCGCCTTCGTGGAGCGGGCGGAGCGGTTCAAGGCGGTGCAGCGGATCCAGCGGGAGCTGATGTCGGCCGCCCGGCACGAGGTCCTCGCGGCCCGCAGCGAACCCGGCGCCGACCCCGAGGTGGTGGACCGGGTGCTGCGCCACCTGGACGTGCGCAGCATGCGCTGACGGCGGGGGCCCGGTCGGACAGGACGGGCCCGGGGTCCCGCGGTGCCGGATGGCAGGATGGGACGCATGGACATCATGCTCTTCCACTCGGCCTACGGGCTGACCCCTTCCGTCGAGGCGGCCGCCGAGCGGCTCCGGGCCGCCGGTCACCGGGTCTGGACGCCGGACCTCTACGACGGCCGGACGGTCGGGACCGTCGAGGAGGGCGTGAGGCTCCGGGACGAGATCGGCAAGGACGAGCTGCTGAAGCGGGCGGTCCTGGCCGCCGCCCCCTACTCCGAGCGGGGCCTGGTCTACATGGGCCTCTCCCTCGGGGCCTCGATCGCGCAGACCCTGGCGCTCGGGGACGAGAAGGCGCGCGGACTGCTGCTGTTCCACGGCACCTCGGACCTCGCGGAGTCCGCCTCGGTGGACGAGCTGCCGGTCCAGCTGCACGTGGCCGAGCCCGACCCCTTCGAGACGGACGACTGGCTGTCCTCCTGGTACCTCCAGATGCGCAGGGCCGGGGCGGAGGTGGAGGTCCACCGCTACCGGGGCGCGGGGCACGTCTACACGGACCCGGAGCTGCCCGACTGGGACGAGGAGGCGGCGGAGCGGACCTGGTCGGTGGCGCTCGCCTTCCTCGACGAGCTGTAGGACCGTGTGAAAGGGGTGCGGCCCCCGGGGAGTCCCCGGGGGCCGCACCCGTGTTCCGCGGACGGGCCGTCAGGCGCGGTACGCGACCCAGGAGTCGTTCATGCGGGTCACCTGGCCCGAGGTGAACTGGTACATGCAGGAGTCGTACGTGTAGTCCATGAAGTTGTGGATCGGGTCCACACCGGCCTTCGAGGTGCAGGAGTCACGGCCGGTCGGGCACTCGTACGCGGGGCTCTTCTCGGCCGGGGTGTCGGCGACGTAGTCGCCGTTGCCCGTGCAGCCGCCCTGGAAGGTGTGGTACAGGCCCATCCAGTGGCCGACCTCGTGGGTGGCGGTGTCGCCCTCGTTGTAGTTGGCCGCGGAGCCGCCCGGGAGCGAGGTGTCGAGGATGACGACGCCGTCCATCTTCGGGCTGGCCTTGTACGAGGACGGGAAGGTCGCCCAGCCGAGCAGTCCGCCGCCGAGGTTGGCGGTGTAGACGTTCAGCGCGTTGGCGCCGCCCTTGCGCAGGGTGTTCTTCATGTCCTTCTCGGCCTGCGAGCCCGAGGACACGTTGTACCAGGTGGTGTTGTCCGTGTAGTCGGTCCCGGCCAGCGAGAACTGGAAGCCCGTGTTCACGTTGCCGGTGCCCTGGCCCGCGTAGGCGGCGTTGAGAACGGCCATCTGGTTGTTGACGGCGGTGGCGCTGAGCTTGCCCGTCGTGCCGCTGTGGATCACGTGGAAGTAGACGGGGATGGTGGCGCCGGCGGCGGCGGTGGTGGCGCTGAGGCGGCCGGAGTTCCGGGCGGCGGAGACCTTCTTCTTCAGGTCGTCGTCCATGGCCTTGGCCTGGGCCGCGCTGACGGCGTTGGGCTCGGCCTTGGTGGCGTCGCCCTTGGCCTTGCGGGCGCCGGAGAGCGCGGTCGTGCCGTCGGCGCACTTCTCGGCGGAGGCCAGGGTGTCGGTGGCCTGGGCCGCCACGGGGGCGGAGAGCGGGGCGACGGCCAGGGTTCCGGCCATCACGGCGGTGCCGAGCAGACGACGTGACATACGCGGCGATATGCGGACGAGAGCACGCACGGTGACTCCTTGCGGGGGGTTGTGAAGAGGGACTTCCTCGCCACCGCCCGGAGATTACGCGTCCATGTCAGAGGTCGTTGAGCAGGGAACAGGCCCAATCATTCGTGGGGCAATTCGGGTCATCGGGAAGAAAAACTTGCGTCGCTTCCAGGGTTTGAGACGTGGACGTAACGAACGAGGTGACGGAGGCGGGTGGTGTGTCCGGATTCGATCTCCGGAACTCGCCACCCGCCGTAGCGATGTGATCTCCCGTTAACACAAGAGATCATGGCTGAAAATCGCCGTTGAAGGGGCGGTTACAGCACCGGCTGGTACACCCGCTCGACACGCTGCGTTCCGCTCAGCGTGCGGTACGAGCGCGCCCAGGCCGTCGTCGCGGCCGGATCCGTCTTGTCGGAGACCGTGTAGTAGTCCATCTGCGAGCGCGCGGCGGTCACGTCGAGCACGCCGTACCCGTGGTGGTCCATGTCCACCCACTTCACATGGCGGTTGGCGGCCTTCACGGCTCCCGCGGCCACCACCGAGAGCGTGCCCGGGGCCACGTGCAGCAGGTCGTCCAGGTTGTCCGAGGTCACCGAGGTGACCACGAACTCGGTCGCCGCCGAGTCCGAGAGCGGATACGTCGCGGCCTTCACCGGCACGTCGTTGGCCCAGGCCATGTGGATGTCGCCCGTCAGGAAGACGGTGTTCCGGATCGCCCGCGCGGTCAGGTGGGCGAGCAGCTCCCTGCGGTCGTCGGTGTAGCCGTCCCACTGGTCGACGTTGACCGCGAGCCCCTCCTTCGGCAGGCCCATCAACTCGGCGAGCGGCTCCAGGAGGTGGGCGGGCAGGGCGCCGAAGGCGACCGGCGAGATCATCACCGAGGTGCCGACCAGCTGCCAGGTCGCGTCCGAACCGGCGAGCCCGGCCTTGAGCCAGTCCAGCTGCGCGCGGCCGGTGATGCTCCGCTCCGGGTCGTCGACCGCGCCGCTGCCCGTCTTCGCCGGCGCGGACCGGAACGAACGCAGGTCGAGCAGATGGAGATCGGCCAGCCTGCCGAAGCGCAGCCGCCGGAAGACCGTGCCCTCCGTGGAGGCGCGGACCGGCATCCACTCGAAGTAGGCCTGCTTCGCGGCGGCCACCCGGGCCGCCCACGCGCCCTCGGCGCCCGGGGTGTGGTTCTCGGCCCCGCCCGACCAGGCGTCGTTGGCGAACTCGTGGTCGTCCCAGATGGCGATCACCGGGTGCGCCGCGTGCAGCGCCTGGAGGTCGGCGTCCGTCTTGTACTTCCCGTGCCGGGTGCGGTAGTCGGCGAGCGAGACGATCTCGTGGCGCGGCTCGTGCTGCCGGACGACGTACTTCGCCTCCGGGTAGGCCCCGGTGGCGTACTCGTACAGGTAGTCGCCGAGGTGGAGGACCGCGTCCAGGTCGGTGCGGGCCGCGAGGTGGCGGTACGCGGAGAAGTGGCCGGACTCCCAGTTCGCGCAGGAGACCACGCCGAAGCGGACCCCGGGCGCGGCGGCGTCGGCGGCGGGCGCGGTGCGGGTGCGGGCGGCCGGGGAGACGGCGGAGCCCACCGTGAAGCGGAACCAGTAGGCGGTGGCCGGGCGCAGGCCCCGGACGTCGGCCTTCACCGTGTGGTCGGAGGCGGCGCTCGCCGTGGTGCTGCCGGAGGCGACGACCCGGGCGAAGGCGCGGTCCTCGGCGAGCTCCCAGCCGACCCGGACGTCGGGGCCGAGGCCGGACCCGGGCACGGCCTCGGGGACGGGGGTGACGCGCGTCCAGAGCAGGACGCCGTCGGGCAGCGGGTCGCCGGAGGCGACGCCGTGGAGGAAGGCGGGAGCCCCGGTGTCCGCGAGCGCCGGGGAGGCCGCGCCCAGGAGGGCGGGCGCGACGGCGGCGGTGGCGGCGGCGGCCTTGACGACCGAACGCCGGGTGGGGGCAGGTGATATGAAACGACTGGTCACGGGCAGTCAGATTACTGACGGGTACGCCCCGGGGGCAGGCGAATTCCGGAAGTTCGCCCACTCGTCGTCCGGAAGACGCCCGGACCTGCACGCCCCGGCCGCGCGACGTCCCCGGGGGACGCCCCGGCCCCGGACCGGGAGGTCCGGGGCCGGGACGTCACGGGACGGGGCGCGGCGTCAGGCCTTGAGGGCCGCGGCGATCGCCGCGTCGAACTCGGCCACCGTCATCGGCGGGCTGTCCGTGCCCCGCGCGGTGACGGGCTTGCCGTCCATCTTGAGCGTCGGGGTGCCCTGCACCCCGCTGGCGTCGAAGGCCTTCGACATCTTCATCGCCCACGCGTCGAAGGTGCCGTCCTCGACGTTCTTCCTGAACTCGGCGTTGCCCTTGAGGGCCGGGACCGAGTCCGCCACCTTCAGGAGGTAGGAGTCCTCGGCGAACTTGTCGTCCTTCTCCTCCGGGTGGAACTCCGTCGAGTACAGGGCGGACTTGTACCTCAGGAAGGCCTCGGGGCCGACGTCCAGCGCGGCGCCCAGCGCCGAGAGGGCGTTCTTCGAGCCCTCGCCCGGGATGCCGTTGTCGATGAAGGTGGCGCCGACGTACCGGATCTTGTACTTGCCGGCCTCGACGTCCTTCTCGACGGTGGAGCCCACGGTCTGCTCGAAGGTCGCGCAGACCGGGCAGCGCGAGTCCTCGTACAGCTCCAGGGTCTTCTTCGCGGAGTCCTTGCCGATGACGACGGTCGTGCCGTTCGTGCCCGTGGTGTTCTTCGGGGCCGTCACGGTCTTCGCGTCGGCGACGGACTCCCAGTGGGAGGGCTTGTTCGACTGGACCACCGCGTAGCCGATGCCGCCGGCGGCGGCCAGGACGGCCACGGCCGAGACGCCGACGACGAGCTGCCGGCGGGCCCGGTCCTTCTTCGCCTGGCGCTCGCGCTCCTCGCGCAGTCGCTCGCGGGCGGCGGCCTTGTTGGCGTGGCTGTTGCGTGCACTCATGATCGTGATCTCCGTGAAGGGTGGGAAAGGCAGGGGGCGCGTCGGGGCCCGCTCAGACGAGAGCGAGCACCGGACGCGGCGGCCCCCGCCGCCCGACGGAGTGCACGAGGAGCCGGGCGCGGGAGGACCGGGGCCGCTCGACGGGCCGCCCGGCCCGCAGCGGCGCCGGACCGGCGGCCCGGAAGAAGGCCGCCACGAGCAGCAGCGGCCGGAACGCGAAGGCCTCCACCGCGCGGAGCAGCCGGGCGAGCGCCCGCTCGCCGCCGCGCAGCCAGCAGGCCGCCGAGAGCCCCACGCCCACGTGGGCCAGGAGCAGCAGCCAGGGCAGCGCCGGGTCGGGGGAGTCGAGCAGGGCGGCCGCGCCCCCGCTCTCCGGGTCCACCACGCCGGACAGCGGCGTGCCGACGGCGCCGCCGCAGAACACCTCCACGCCCACCGAGCGCAGGGAACCGGCGACCGGGCCGCCGGCGGGGCCGTAACAGACCGCCTGACCGCTGGTGAAGAGGGTGTCGGCGGCCAGCTCCAGCGGGACGAGGAGCCCGGCGATCGGACCGAGGCCGCGCTCGCGGCCGGCCAGCGCGTACGCCACGGCGAAGACGCCGACCGCGACCGGGACGACCGTCCCCAGCGGCAGCGGCACGTGGGAGAGCAGCACGTGGGACGCCACGGACAGCGTCACGACCAGTGCCGTGAAGAACGCCGCCCGCAGCGCCCTCAGCTGCGTCCCTGCCGTGTCCATCGTCGTGGAGTGTCCCACGCGGGCCCGTAAGAGGTCCCTAAGCAGAACCTGTGGACGGTCGCACCCGTCCCTACAGCCCCGGGATCCGGCCGTTGCGGAAGAGGTCCACGAAGATCTGGTGGTCCGCCCGCGCCCGCGCCCCGTAGGAGTGCGCGAAGTCGACCAGGAGCCCGGCGAAGCCCTCCTCGTCGGCGGCGATCGCCGCGTCGATGGCCCGCTCCGTGGAGAACGGCACGAGCGACTGGTCGCTGGAGTCGTCCGCCGCCGCGTGCATCGTGGCCGTCGCCCGGCCCAGGTCGGCGACGGTGGCCGCGATCTCCTCCGGGTCGTCGATGTCCGACCAGTCCAGGTCCACGGCGTACGGCGACACCTCGGCGACCAGCTGCCCGGAGCCGTCCAGCTCCGTCCAGCCCAGCCACGGGTCGGCGTGCGCCTGGAGCGCCCGCTGGGAGATCACCGTGCGGTGCCCCTCGTGGTGGAAGTACCCGCGCACCGCCGCGTCCGTGACGTGCCGCGAGACCGCCGGGGTCTGCGCCTGCTTGAGGTAGATCACGACGTCGTTCTCCAGGGCGTCGGTGTGACCTTCCAGGAGGATGTTGTACGAGGGGAGGCCGGCCGAGCCGATGCCGATCCCGCGCCGCCCGACGACGTCCTTCACCCGGTACGAGTCGGGGCGGGCGAGGGAGGCCTCCGGCAGGGTCTCCAGGTAGCCGTCGAAGGCCGCGAGGACCTTGTACCGGGTGGCCGCGTCCAGCTCGATCGCGCCGCCGCCCGCCGCGAAGCGCCGCTCGAAGTCGCGGATCTCCGTCATCGAGTCGAGCAGCCCGAAGCGGGTGAGCGCCCGGGCCTGGCGCAGGGCGCCGAGCAGGGCCCCGTCGGCGGTCTCCAGGGTGAAGGCGGGGACCTCGTCGCCCTTGGCGCCGGACGCGAGGGCGTGGATCCGCTCGCGGTAGGCCGCGGCGAAGATCCGGACCAGGTGGGTGATCTGCTCGTCGCCGAGCGCCTTGGCGTAGCCGATCAGGGCGAGCGAGGCCGCGAGCCGCTTCAGGTCCCAGGTGAAGGGGCCGACGTAGGCCTCGTCGAAGTCGTTGACGTTGAAGACGAGGCGGCCGTTGGCGTCCATGTACGTGCCGAAGTTCTCGGCGTGGAGATCGCCGTGGATCCAGACCCGGCCGGTCTGCTCGTCCAGGTACGGGCCGCCGTGGGCCTCCCGCTCCAGGTCGGCGTAGAACAGGCACGCGGTGCCGCGGTAGAAGGCGAAGGCGGAGCCGGCCATCTTCCGGAACTTGACGCGGAAGGCCGCGGGATCGGCGGCGAGGAGCTCGCCGAAGGCGGTGTCGAAGACGGCGAGGATGTGCTCACCGCGCTCGCCTGCGGTGGGCTGCGGGACCGACATTCGAGGTGCCTCCTGGTGCGGGGTGATGGGGCAGAATTGTTCTGACAATACGGACAGAAGTTCCGTGTCTCCCAACGCGTGACCGTACCTCCGAGTGCCCGCGTCCTGTCAGTCGGCCGACGTAGACTTCCACGCTGTCCCCCCAGAAATTCATCGGAGGCCTCCCACCGTGACCAAGCCGCCCTTCACGCACCTCCACGTCCACACCCAGTACTCGCTGCTGGACGGTGCCGCGCGGCTGAAGGACATGTTCAACGCGTGCAACGAGATGGGCATGACCCACATCGCCATGTCCGACCACGGCAACCTGCACGGGGCGTACGACTTCTTCCACTCGGCGAAGAAGGCCGGGGTCACGCCGATCATCGGCATCGAGGCGTACGTCGCCCCGGAGTCCCGGCGCAACAAGCGGAAGATCCAGTGGGGCCAGCCGCACCAGAAGAGGGACGACGTCTCCGGTTCCGGCGGTTACACCCACAAGACCATCTGGGCGGCGAACGCCACCGGTCTGCACAACCTCTTCAAGCTCTCCTCCGACGCCTACGCCGAGGGCTGGCTGCAGAAGTGGCCCCGGATGGACAAGGAGACCATCTCCCAGTGGTCCGAGGGCCTGATCGCCTCCACCGGCTGCCCCTCCGGCGAGCTCCAGACCCGACTGCGCCTCGGCCAGTTCGACGAGGCCCTGAAGTCCGCCTCCGAGTACCAGGACATCTTCGGCAAGGACCGCTACTTCCTGGAGCTGATGGACCACGGCATCGAGATCGAGCGCCGGGTCCGCGACGGGCTCCTGGAGATCGGCAAGAAGCTCGGCATCCCGCCGCTGGTCACGAACGACTCGCACTACACGTACGCGCACGAGGCCGGCGCGCACGACGCCCTGCTCTGCATCCAGACCGGCAAGAACCTCTCGGACCCGGACCGCTTCAAGTTCGACGGCACCGGCTACTACCTGAAGTCCACGGACGAGATGTACGCCGTCGACTCCTCGGACGCCTGGCAGGAGGGCTGCGCGAACACGCGGCTCGTGGCCGACCAGATCGACGTCTCCGGCATGTTCGAGGCCAAGAACCTCATGCCGAGGTTCGACATCCCCGAGGGCTACACCGAGGTCACCTGGTTCCGCGAGGAGACCATGCGGGGCATGCACCGCCGCTTCCCGAACGGGATCCCGGAGGACCGCATGAAGCAGGTCGAGTACGAGATGGACACCATCATCTCGATGGGCTTCCCCGGCTACTTCCTCGTCGTCGCCGACTTCATCATGTGGGCGAAGAAGCAGGGCATCGCCGTCGGCCCCGGCCGGGGCTCGGCGGCCGGTTCGATCGTCGCGTACGCCATGGGCATCACCGACCTCGACCCGATCCCGCACGGCCTGATCTTCGAGCGCTTCCTCAACCCCGAGCGCATCTCGATGCCCGACGTCGACATCGACTTCGACGAGCGCCGGCGCGTCGAGGTGATCCGGTACGTCACGGAGAAGTACGGCTCCGACAAGGTCGCCATGATCGGCACGTACGGAAAGATCAAGGCGAAGAACGCCATCAAGGACTCCGCGCGCGTCCTCGGCTACCCGTACGCCATGGGCGACCGGCTCACCAAGGCCATGCCCGCCGACGTCCTCGGCAAGGGCATCGACCTCAACGGCATCACCGACCCCTCGCACCCGCGCTACAGCGAGGCCGGCGAGATCCGCGCGATGTACGAGAACGAGCCGGACGTCAAGAAGGTCATCGACACCGCCCGGGGCGTCGAGGGCCTGGTCCGCCAGATGGGCGTGCACGCCGCCGGCGTGATCATGTCCAGCGAGCCGATCGTCGACCACGCCCCGATCTGGGTGCGGCACACCGACGGCGTCACCATCACGCAGTGGGACTACCCGCAGTGCGAGTCGCTCGGCCTGCTGAAGATGGACTTCCTCGGCCTGCGCAACCTCACGATCATGGACGACGCCGTCAAGATGGTGAAGTCCAACAAGGGGATCGACATCGATCTCCTGGCGCTGCCGCTCGACGACGCGAAGACCTTCGAACTGCTCCAGCGCGGTGACACCCTCGGCGTCTTCCAGTTCGACGGCGGGCCGATGCGCTCGCTGCTGCGGCTGATGAAGCCCGACAACTTCGAAGACATCTCCGCCGTGTCCGCCCTGTACCGGCCGGGCCCGATGGGCATGAACTCGCACACCAACTACGCCCTGCGCAAGAACGGCCAGCAGGAGATCACCCCGATCCACCCCGAGCTGGAGAAGCCGCTCGAAGAGGTGCTCGCGGTCACCTACGGCCTCATCGTGTACCAGGAGCAGGTGCAGAAGGCCGCGCAGATCATCGCCGGCTACTCGCTCGGCGAGGCCGACATCCTCCGCCGCGTCATGGGCAAGAAGAAGCCCGAGGAGCTGGCGAAGAACTTCACCATCTTCCAGGCCGGCGCCAAGAAGAACGGCTACAGCGACGAGGCCATCCAGGCGCTCTGGGACGTCCTGGTCCCCTTCGCCGGCTACGCCTTCAACAAGGCGCACTCCGCCGCGTACGGCCTGGTCTCCTACTGGACCGCCTACCTCAAGGCGAACCACCCCGCCGAGTACATGGCGGGACTGCTCACCTCGGTCAAAGACGACAAGGACAAGTCCGCGGTCTACCTCAACGAGTGCCGCCGCATGGGCATCAAGGTCCTGCCGCCCAACGTGAACGAGTCCGAGTCGAACTTCGCCGCCCAGGGCGACGACGTGATCCTCTTCGGCCTGTCCGCCATCCGGAACGTCGGCACCAACGTCGTCGAGTCGATCATCAAATCGCGCAAGGCCAAGGGGAAGTACTCCTCCTTCCCCGACTTCCTCGACAAGGTCGAGGCCGTCGTCTGCAACAAGCGGACGGTCGAGTCGCTGATCAAGGCCGGCGCCTTCGACGAGATGGGCCACACCCGCAAGGGCCTGGTCGCCCACCACGAACCCATGATCGACAACGTGGTGGCGGTCAAGCGCAAGGAGGCCGAGGGACAGTTCGACCTCTTCGGCGGGATGGGCGACGAGACGAGCGACGAGCCGGGCTTCGGCCTGGACGTCGAGTTCTCCGACGTCGAGTGGGAGAAGTCGTACCTGCTCGCCCAGGAGCGCGAGATGCTCGGCCTCTACGTCTCCGACCACCCGCTCTTCGGCATCGAGCACGTCCTGTCCGACAAGACGGACGCGGCGATCTCCCAGCTGACCGGCGGCGAGCACGGCGACGGCGCGGTCGTCACCATCGGCGGCATCATCTCCGGCCTCCAGCGCAAGATGACCAAGCAGGGCAACGCCTGGGCGATCGCCACCGTCGAGGACCTGGCCGGCTCCATCGAGTGCATGTTCTTCCCGGCCACCTACCAGCTGGTCTCCACCCAGCTGGTCGAGGACACGGTCGTCTTCGTGAAGGGACGGCTCGACAAGCGCGAGGACGTGCCCCGGCTCGTCGCCATGGAACTGATGGTCCCCGACCTGTCGAACGCCGGGACCAACGCACCGGTGGTCCTCACCATCCCGACGGTGAAGGTCACCCCGCCGATGGTCAGCAGGCTCGGCGAGATCCTCCGGCACCACAAGGGCAACACCGAGGTGCGGATCAAGCTCCAGGGTCCCCGGAAGACGACCGTCCTCCGGCTCGACCGGCACCGGGTGCAGCCCGACCCGGCGCTCTTCGGCGACCTGAAGGTGCTGCTCGGCCCGTCCTGCCTGGCCGGCTGAACCCACCCCGCACACGCGCAAGGGGCGCGCCCGTCGTCACGGGCGCGCCCCTTTGCCGTCGGACCGCGTCAGTTGTGGCCGAAGCGCTTCTGACGACCCTTGCGGGCCATGTCGCCGGGCGTGACCTGGCTCGCGCGCGACTCGGCCTGCGACTCCATCGCGGTCCGCTGTGCGTCCTGCGCGCCGCGCTCGGCGGGCGACGACTGCTTCTGACTGCGGTTCTGGTTGCGGTTCTTGGCCATGGGGATGCCTCCTCAAAGGGTCCTAGGGGCCAGGGCCGCTGCCAGACTCACACACGGTGCGAACCGCCGCATGTTGGATCATTACGGACCGTGAGGGCCCATCGGGACGTGACATCCGCCACGCCGATGATCCAGTTCCGACGGTCAAGCCCCCGGCGGTCGGGCAGACTCGAAGGAAACCCGAAGCACCTTCCGATCCCGATTCCGATCCCGAGCCCGACGCCGAGGCTCACGAAAGAGGGTGGAACACGTGGACCGCTGCGTCGTCCTGGTGGACGCCGGCTACCTGCTGGGCGCCGCCGCCAGTCTCCTCGCCGGGGAACCGGCCCGCTCCAGGATCACCGTCGACCACGCCGGCCTGATCCAGCAGCTGCGGCAGCGCGCCGAGGCCGAGACCGCGCTGCCCCTCCTGCGGATCTACTGGTTCGACGGCGCGCCCGACCGGGTGCCCCAGCCCGAGCACCGCAGACTGCGCGTGATGCCCCGCGTCACCGTCCGGCTCGGTGCGCTGACCAGGAGCGACGGGCGCTGGGCGCAGAAGGGCGTCGACGCGGCCATGCACACCGAGCTGACCGAGCTCGCCAGGAACAGGGCCTGCTCCGACATCGTGCTCGTCACCGGCGACGGCGACCTGCTGCCCGGCCTCATGTCGGCCAAGGAACACGGCGTCGCCGTCCACCTGTGGGCCGTCCAGGCCGCCGACGGCGACTACAACCAGTCCGAGGACCTCGTCGCCGAGGCCGACGAGCGGCGGGTCCTCGACCGGACCTGGATCACCCGCGCCGTCCGCGCCAAGGACCTCACCGGCGTCTGCGCGCCGCCCCCCGCCCCGCGCCCGGAGATCGCCGCCATCCTCTCCGCGCCGCTGCCCGAGGCGGCCCTCGCCGCCTCCGCCGAACGGGCCGCCGGGGCGGCCGCCGCGGCCGCCCGGGACGGGGCCCCGGTCACCGCCGACGCGGGCGGCGACGGCGGCCACGAGCACGCCCGCACCAACGGCCACGTCCGCGACGCCGAGCACGCCCTCGGCCCGGGCGTGCCCTCCCCGGCGAACGGCAGGGGCGTCCCCACCCCCAAAGACCTCGCGGGCCTGCGCGGTCCCGGCACCCCGGTCCCGCAGGGCACGAGCGCGCTCCGCTGGTCCTCCGACCGGGGCTGGGTCGAGCGCCCCGCCCCCTCCCTCGGGGAACCGGCCGAGACCGCCACCCTGCCCACCCTCGCCACGCTCACCAGCGCGGAGCAGCGCTGGGCCGACCGCGAGGAGGACATCACCACCGTCGGCGGCGACCCGTTCGAGGTGGGACAGGTGTTCGCCCGCCGGTGGATGGAGCGGCTCCCCGAGCAGAGCCACGTCCAGAAGCTCTCCGCCCTCTACCCGCGCATCCCGCACCGCATCGACGGCGAACTCCTCCGTTACGCCGCCCGATTCGGACTTCTCGCCCACAAGGACGACCAGATCGACGAGCACGACCGCTACGCCATCCGGGCCGGATTCTGGCGCGAGATCGACGTCCGGGCCGCCGCCGAACCCGCCCCCGCGCCCGGAGCGGGCCCGGCGACCCCGTAGGCTCTTACCCCGTGAGTACGGTGTGCGCGGTGCGGGATCTGGTCAAGACGTACCCCGCCACGCGCGGCAGGCGCGGCGCGCCCGCGACCCCCGAGGTGCGCGCCACCGACGGGATCAGCCTCGACGTGCGCGGCGGCGAGATCTTCGGCCTGCTCGGCCCCAACGGCGCCGGCAAGTCCACCCTCGTCCGCCAGCTCACCGGGCTCATGCGCCCCGACTCCGGCACCGTCGAACTCCTCGGCCACGACCTCGTGCGCCACCCCGAGCGGGCGGCCCGGCTCCTCGCCTACCTCGGCCAGGAGTCCACCGCCCTCGACGAGCTGACCGTCTCCCTCGCCGCCGAGACCACCGGACGCCTGCGCGGCCTCACCGCCCACGACGCCCGCGCCGAGCGCGACGCCGTCCTGGACGAGCTCGGGCTCGGCGGGATCGCCGGCCGCCCCCTCAGGAAGCTCTCCGGCGGACAGCGGCGGCTCGCCTGCTTCGCCGCCGCGCTCGTCGGCCGCCGTCCCGTGCTCGTCCTCGACGAACCCACCACCGGCATGGACCCCGTCGCCCGGCGTGCCGTCTGGGCCGCCGTCGACCGGCGCCGCGCCGAGCAGGGCGCCACCGTGCTGCTCGTCACCCACAACGTCATCGAGGCCGAGACCGTCCTCGACCGGGTCGCCGTCATCGACCGCGGCCGGGTCATCGCCTGCGACACCCCCGCCGGCCTCAAGGAGCGCGTCGCCGGCGAGGTCCGCGTCGAACTGGTCTGGCGCGACGCGCCGCCGCTCCACCTGCCCGAGGTCGCCGCCCTGCGCGGACGCGCCCAGGAGACCGGGCGCCGCTGGCACCTCCGGCTCGCCCCCGACGCCGCCCGCGCGGCCGTCGCCACTGTCACCGGCGGGGCCGCGTTCGCCGCGCTCGACGACTTCACCCTGGCCACTCCCAGCCTGGAGGACGTGTACCTCGCGCTGGGCGGCGCGACCGAAGGACTGGTGAAGGCGTGACCCGCCACGAACCGCCCGTGACCGTCAGGAGCTGTACGCAGTGAGCACCGTGCCCGCCGAGGTCCTGCCGACCGGCGCGCTCCCCGCCACGGACCGGGACGCGGAGGCCACCGCCGCGCCCCTCGCCCCCCGTGCCCGGCTCCTTCCGGCCCTGGCCGCCGTCTACCGGGCGCAGCTCTCCCGCGCCCGCGTCGCCCGCATCCCGCTGCTCTTCGTCGCCACCTTCCAGTCGATCGGGATCATGGTCCTGATGCGCGGGGTCGTCGACGGCGGCTCCGAGGCGCGCGCCGTCGTGGCCGGCTCCACCGTCCTCGTCGTCGCCTTCGTCGCGCTCAACCTGCTCGCCCAGTACTTCGGGCAGCTGCGGGCCGGCGGCGGCCTCGACCACTACGCCACCCTGCCCGTGCCGCCCGCCGCCGTCGTGCTCGGCGCGGCCGGGGCGTACGCCTCCTTCACCGTGCCCGGGACGGTGGTCACCGCCGTCGCCGGCTCGGTCCTCTTCGGGCTGCCCCTCGGCCACCTGTGGATCCTCGGCGCCGTCGTCCCGCTCGCCGGCGCGGCGCTCGCCGGGCTCGGCGCGGCCCTCGGGCTCCTCGCCCCCCGCCAGGAGCTGGCCACCCTCCTCGGACAGCTCGGCATGTCGGCGGCCCTGCTCCTCGGGGTCCTCCCGGCCGAGCGGCTGCCCGGACCGATCGGCTGGGCGCGGGACCTGCTGCCGTCGACGTACGGCGTGGAGGCCCTCGCCCGCACCTTCGGCCCGCACCCCGACTGGGCGGCCGTCGCCGTCGACCTCGCCGTGTGCGGGGCGGTCGGCCTCGGCTCGCTCGCCGTCGCCACCTGGGCCTACCGACGGGCCGCCGTCCGCTGAGGCGGGCCACAGGGACACCTGGCACGATGGCGGGGTGACCGCACCTCTGACTCCGCCTCACCAGCCGCCGAACGACCACGACCGGCCCCCGTCCCCGCCGCCGCACGGCCCGGCCGGAGACCCGATCACGGCGGCCGAGGTCGTGCAGGGCGCGGTGGTGACCCTCGCCTCCGCGGTCGCCGGGGCGCTGCTCGGGGTGCTGTGGCTGAACCTGGCCCCGCGCGTCCTGCTCATCTCCGACGGCAAGGGCGTCTACCTCCGGAACTCCGAGGGGGAGCAGGCGATCGGCGCCGACGGCACGTTCGTGCTCCTCGCGCTGGCCTTCGGCGCGGCCGCCGCGCTCGTCGTCTTCCTGCTGCGCCGCAGGGGCGGGGTCCCGCTCGTCCTCGGCCTGGCGCTCGGCGGCGGGCTGGGCTCGCTGATCGCATGGGGGATCGGAACGCGCTTCGGCCCCACCGACGACGTGGTCGCCCACGCGAAGGCGGTCGGTCCGAACGTCACCTTCGAGGCGCCGCTCGAACTGAACCTGGGGGCCGCCGCGATGCTGGCCTGGCCGCTCGCCGCGATGATCGTCCACCTGGCGCTGACGGCGGCCTTCGGCCCCCGCGACCCGGAACCGGAACCCTGGGACCTGCCGAAGGCGTACACCCAGGGCCCCGGCCCGCACTGACGGACCCGGGCCGCGCCCGTCCGTCAGGCGCGGCCGATCGGGGCCAGCACCGCCGAGGTGAGGGCGGCCAGGTCCGCGGGGGAGAGCTCCACCTCCAGGCCGCGGCGGCCCGCCGAGACGCAGACGGTCGCGTGCTCCGAGGCCGAGGAGTCGAGGACGGTACGGAGCCGCTTGCGCTGGCCCAGCGGGGAGATGCCGCCCCGGACGTACCCCGTGGTGCGCTCCGCCGCCGCCGGGTCGGCCATCGCGGCCCGCTTCCCGCCGACCGCCGAGGCCAGCGCCTTCAGGTCCAGCTGGCCCGCCACCGGGACCACCGCGACCGTCAGCTCGCCGTCGACGTCCGCGACCAGCGTCTTGAAGACCCGGTCGGGGGAGACGCCGAGGGCCTCCGCCGCCTCCTCGCCGTACGAGGGGGAGGCCGGGTCGTGGTCGTACGCGTGCAGCGTGAACGGCGTGCCGGCCGCCGTCAGGGCCACCGTCGCCGGAGTGCCCCCGCCGTTCTTCTTCTGCTTCTTCGCCACGCGCTCTTCCTCGGCTCGGTCGCTCGGTCGCTCGGTCCGTCTCGCGGGGCCGGCTCAGTTCGGGTACGTCGGGGCCTGCGTCAGGTCCACCACCGGCAGCGACGGCAGATGCCGCAGCACCGCGGTCTCCGCCCGCAGCAGCGTCAGCTCCTCGCGCAGCCGGGTCGCCGTGTCCGGCGCCTGGAGCAGCCGCTGCTTCGCCGGGGTGTCGAGCACCGCCGCCGCCGCGACCAGGTACGAGACCACGGAGGGCTCGTCCGGCAGCTCACTCGTCGTCAGTGAACGCTCCCGGGCGCCCGCGAGACGCTTCTGGTAGCTCCGGAAGGCCCGCAGCACGCCCTCGGCGAGCGTGCCCGCCTCCTCGCCCTGCTCCTCGGGGACCTCCTCGACCTCGGCCGTCAGGAACGGCCCGCTCGCGTCGACGGACAGCAGCTTCACCCGGGTCGTACCGGTGGCCATCACCTCGAAGCTGCCGTCGGCGCGCTCCCGGATCGACGCCGCGTCGGCGACGCAGCCGACCCGGTGGAAGGCTTGGAGGGGGTCGGCGCCGAAGCCCGCCGCCGGGCCCTTCTCCGGCAGCGCCGTCTGGTCCGGCATGCCGGGAGCCGTCGGCGCGACCTCGCGGCCGTCGCGGATGGCGACGACGGCGAAGCGGCGCGGTTCCGCGTCGTCGAGCGCGAGCAGCTCGCGCATCATGGCGCGATAACGCTCCTCGAAGACGTTCAGGGGCAGTACGAGGCCCGGGAACAGCACCGTGTTGAGCGGGAAGAGAGGCAGACGGGCGGTGGTCACAGCGGCCAAGCCTAATGGCCGCCGGGCCCGCCCCGTCCGGCCCGTCCACGACCGGCTCCCCGCAGGGGCGTCCGGCCGACCAGTTCGCCCCGCGTCCGGTCCCGCGCGGCCAGGAAGCGGAAGAGGGGATCACCCCCGCTCGAACGAAGCCGAGAGCCCGACGGAGGACCCTCCGGTGCGGCACCCCGCGCGGCCCCCCAGGGGAACGAGGTCGCGTACGGGCCGATCCGCCCGAACTCCTCCCACGCCTCCGCCCAGCGCGCCCGCTCGACCAGCACGTACGCGAGCAGGTTGCGGACCTCGGCCGGCCACGGGTCGCCCGCCGGGAACGCCGCCGACAGGGCCTGGGCGCGGACCACCGCCCGGTCGACCCGGGCGGCGGGCACGGACCCGTCGGGGCCGGGCGGCACCCGGAGTCCGCCGTAGGCCGCGCGGACCGGCAGCGCCCCGACGAGCGAGTCGGGCGCGGCGTCGTCGGCGGCCTGCTCGGCGAAGTCGAAGGCGGCCCGGTGTGAGCCGTACCACTGCGCGGAGAGGTACTTCAGCGCGGCGACGTGGCAGCCGTAGTGGTGCGGGGAGCGGCGCACGGCCTGCTCCCACAGCGACTCGAAGACCGCGTGCCCGACGTGCGCCCCGCGCGCGTGGTCCAGGGCCAGCCGCCACGGCACCGGGTCGTGCGGAGCCTCCTCGGTGACCTCCCGCACCAGCGGGGCGAGCTCGCGCAGCCGCTCGGCCCGCGCCGGGGACTCCCAGGCCCTGCGGACGGCCAGCTGCGCCGTGACGAGCAGGGCGTCGGGATCGCCGGGCGCGGCGGCGAGCCATCCGGCGAGCCAGTCCCCCTTGCTGTACGCGAAGGTGGCGAGCCGGGTGACGTACCGGTCGCGGTCCTCCCACTCGCCGGCGTCCCGGGTGGTGGAGAGCAGTTTCGCCGCGGGTTCCGGGTCGCCGAGGGCGGCGGCGACCAGGGCGGGGGCGAGCCGCTCGTCCGGGGCGTCGAGCAGCACGTCGGCGTCCGGCACGAGCGCGGTGGCGAGCCGCGGTGCGTGCCGGGCCGGGCGGACGGTGCCGAGCAGGGCGCGGAGCAAGGACATGGTGCTGTGCATTCTCCCCCGCCCCGGCCCGTCACGGCAGCCGCCTCACGGGGTCGCGACAGCACCCTCACCTCGTGGTGACACCACCCCCTCACCCCCTCCGCAGCAGCCGGGTCGCACCGGCCGCCACCGTCGTCGCCAGGATCCAGCCGAGCAGGATCAGCACCGCCGCCACCCACTGCCAGATGCCCTGGAGACGCCAGTACCCGTCCTGGCCCAGGGTGATCACGGGCAGCAGCAGGTCGAGCGCGTACAGCGTGCCGTTCCACTCGGGCCCCTCGCCCTCCTTCATCGGTATCGGGCGGTAGTGGGAGAAGACCACCGTGCCCGCCGCCCACAGCACGGCCATCCACAGCGCGGCGCGGCCCGGCCGGTAGCCGTACGCCACGGTCCAGTCCTGGACGTAGCCCCACAGCTTCCCCGCGATCGGCAGGGTCTCCCGCCGGCGCCGCTGCTTGGCGAGCAGCACCTCGCGGGCGTCCGCGTCCTCGCCGCTGCTCCGCAGGACCGTCGCGAGTCGCTCGTACGGCTCGGGGGCGTACTCCGGGGTCGCCGCCGCCACCCACTCCAGACGCCGGGCCAGCGGGAAGTGCCCGTACGGCACCAGGTTCTCGTAGGCGAAGCCGCCCATCGCGAGCCCGCCGGGCCCCGGCCAGCTGGTCGACAGGTCGATCAGGGTGACGACCTTGGCGCCGTTGAGCACCACGCGCCCCTCCTCCGGGCGCTCGCCGTTGAACCGCAGCTCCGGGGTCACGATCCGGCGCAGCGACACCTCGTCCCGCCGGGCGCCGTCCAGCAGGAAGCGGGCGTGGTGCAGGTCCACCGCGTCACCGAACCGGCCGTCGTCGAGCCGCACCCCGCCGTGGAACTCCACCGGCTTGCGCCGGGTGCCCTGGGCGGGCGTCACCCCGTACGGCGGAGTGGCCGTGGAGTTCCCCGTCCGGCCCGCGCTCCCCGTCTCCTCGTACACCCAGGCCGCGTTCAGATAGAGGGAGCGCTCCACCGTCAGCTGCGGAGCGTTCAGCGCGCGGCGGCCCTGCGCCCCGCGCAGCACGCTGCCCCGCAGGCTGAGCGAAACCCCGATCTTCGCCCCGCGCAGGCTCAGCTCCCCGTGGCTCTCGATCAGCTCGGCCTGGAGGTCCTGGGCGACCACCATCCCGTCCGCCGTGATCGCCCGCCCCCGCCGGTCCGGCCACACCTGGATCTGGTTGATCAGCAGGTCCGTGCCGATCTGCGCGTCCGTCAGCCGGATGCCGCGCCGCACCCGGCAGCGCGGCAGGTGCAGGTCCCCCTCCGTGTGCAGCCGGGCCGCCTCCAGGCGCGGCAGCGCGCACTCGACCATCCGCAGGGTGCCGAACCGGGCCTCGGGCAGCACCACCTCGTCGTCGAACCGGCAGCCGTGCAGCTCCACATAAGGCCCTATCGTCCCGCCCGCCAGGTCCAGCACGCCGACGATCCTGACCCCGCGCAGCTTCAGCGCGGCCACCCGCCCGGACCGGGCCACCGGCCCGTCGAGCAGCAGCAGCGCCACCACCTCGGCGCGGACGCTCCGCTCCTCCCCCCATGCCCACCCCCCGAAAGGGTCGTCCCGCTCCGCGATCCCCTCCGTCAGATCGCAGGTCCTGCCGATCCGGAACGCCCGCCACATGGCCCGCTCCGGACCCGTGAGACCGTCCGGCATTCCGTCCTCGTGCGGCTCGGTCACTGCCGCCCCCTCGCTTTCCACGATGCGCTCCCACGATTCCGTTCACCGGCGTTCGTGGATTCGTACAGCCGTTCTTCCCGCTGGGTGACGGGCTGAACGCTAACGGTCAGCTGTGGCGACAAGACGCCAGTGGGGCACGTATCAGTCACTGATTGGCATGTATCAGCTGTTGATACGGACGACCGGCGTCGGAGACCCGTCTGCGAGAATTGACCCGTGATCTCTCGAATCGATCTGCGCGGCGAGACCCTCCCCGAGGGCTCCGCCCTGCGCGACCTGCTGCCCCGTGCCGAGTTCGACGTGGAAGCCGCCCTGGAGAAGGTGCGGCCGATCTGCGAGGACGTCCGGCATCATGGCGCGGCCGCGGTGATCGACTACGGGGAGAAATTCGACGGCGTCCGCGTCCCGGGCCTCCGCGTCCCCGCCGAGGCGATCGCCCGCGCCCTCGACGAGCTCGACCCGGCCGTCCGCGCCGCCCTCGAGGAGTCCATCCGGCGCGCCCGGCTCGTCCACCGCGAGCAGCGCCGCACCACCCACACCACCCAGGTCGTCCCCGGCGGCACGGTCACCGAGAAGTGGATCCCGGTCGAGCGCGTCGGCCTGTACGTGCCGGGCGGCCGCTCCGTCTATCCGTCCTCCGTCGTGATGAACGTCGTCCCGGCCCAGGAGGCCGGCGTCGAGGGCGTGGCCATCGCCTCGCCCCCGCAGAAGGAGTTCGGCGGCCTTCCGCACCCGACGATCCTCGCCGCCTGCGCCCTGCTCGGCGTCGACGAGGTCTACGCCGCCGGCGGCGCCCAGGCCGTCGCCATGTTCGCGTACGGCACCGAGTCCACCGCCGACGAGCCCGGCTGCGCCCCCGTCAACCTGGTCACCGGCCCCGGCAACATCTACGTGGCCGCCGCCAAGCGCCTCCTCAAGGGCCGCATCGGCATCGACGCCGAGGCCGGCCCCACCGAGATCGCGATCCTCGCGGACTCCACCGCCGACCCGGTGCACGTCGCCGCCGACCTCGTCAGCCAGGCCGAGCACGACCCGATGGCCGCCTCCGTCCTCGTCACCGACTCGGACGAGCTGGCCGCCGCCACCGAGGCCGAGCTGAAGGCCCAGGTCGCCGCCTCCAAGCACGTCGACGACCGGATCGTCCCGGCCCTGGCCGGCCGCCAGTCCGCGATCGTCCTCGTCCGCGACCTCGCCGACGGCCTCAAGGTCGTCGACGCGTACGGCGCCGAGCACCTGGAGATCCAGACCGCCGACGCCGCCGCCGTCGCCGACCGCGTCCGCAACGCCGGCGCGATCTTCGTCGGCCCCTGGGCCCCGGTCTCGCTCGGCGACTACTGCGCGGGCTCCAACCACGTCCTGCCCACCGGCGGCTGCGCCTGCCACTCCTCGGGCCTCTCCGTGCAGTCCTTCCTGCGCGGCGTGCACATCGTGGACTACACGCGCGACGCCCTCGCGGACGTCGCCCACCACGTCGTCACCCTCGCGGAGGCCGAGGACCTCCCGGCCCACGGCGCCGCCGTCAAGGCCCGTTTCGGTGGGAAGGTGCCGGAGGGCAAGTGAGCCAGATCAAGATCGACGACCTGCCCGTCCGGGACGAGCTGCGCGGCCAGTCCCCCTACGGCGCCCCCCAGCTCGACGTGCCCGTCCAGCTGAACACCAACGAGAACCCCTATCCGCTGCCCGAGCCCCTGGTGGCCCGGATCGCGGAGCGGGTCGCCGAGGCCGCCCGCGGCCTCAACCGCTACCCCGACCGGGACGCGATCGAGCTCCGCACCGAGCTGGCCCGCTATCTCACCCGCACCGGGAAGCACCCGGTCGACGTCGGGAACGTCTGGGCGGCCAACGGCTCCAACGAGGTCCTCCAGCAGCTGCTGCAGACCTTCGGCGGCCCCGGCCGCACCGCGATCGGCTTCGAGCCCTCGTACTCGATGCACGCCCTGATCGCCCGCGGCACCGGCACCGGCTGGATCTCCGGCCCGCGGAACGAGGACTTCACGATCGACGTCGAGGCGGCCGTCCGGGCCATCGCCGAGAACGCGCCGGACGTCGTCTTCGTCACCTCCCCGAACAACCCCACCGGCACCGCGGTCGCGGCCGACACGGTCCTCGCCCTGTACGAGGCGGCCCAGGCGGCCAAGCCCTCGATGGTGGTCGTGGACGAGGCGTACGTGGAGTTCAGCCACCGCGACTCGCTGCTGCCGCTCCTGGAGGGCCGCCCGCACCTGGTGGTCTCCCGGACGATGTCCAAGGCCTTCGGCGCCGCGGGCCTCCGCCTCGGCTACCTCGCCGCCGCCCCGGCCGTGGTCGACGCCGTGCAGCTGGTCCGCCTGCCGTACCACCTCTCGGCCGTCACCCAGGCCACCGCGCTCGCCGCCCTGGAGCACACCGACACCCTCCTCGGGTACGTCGAGCAGCTCAAGGCCGAGCGCGACCGGCTCGTCGCCGAACTGCGGGCGATCGGCTACGAGGTCACCCCCTCCGACGCCAACTTCGTGCAGTTCGGGAAGTTCCCCGACGCGCACGCGGCCTGGCGGAAGATCCTCGACCGGGGCGTCCTGGTCCGGGACAACGGCGTACCCGGCTGGCTGCGGGTCACCGCCGGCACCCCCGAAGAGAACGACGCGTTCCTCGACGCGGTCCGTGAACTGATGAAGGAGCAGGAACGATGAGCCGCGTAGGCCGCGTTGAGCGCACCACCAAGGAGACCTCCGTCGTCGTCGAGATCGACCTCGACGGCACCGGAAAGGTCGACGTGTCGACCGGGGTCGGCTTCTACGACCACATGCTCGACCAGCTCGGCCGGCACGGGCTCTTCGACCTGACGGTCAAGACCGACGGCGACCTGCACATCGACTCGCACCACACCATCGAGGACACCGCCCTCGCCCTGGGCGCCGCCTTCAAGCAGGCCCTCGGCGACAAGGTCGGCATCTACCGCTTCGGCAACTGCACCGTCCCGCTGGACGAGTCGCTCGCCCAGGTCACCGTCGACCTCTCCGGCCGCCCGTACCTCGTGCACACCGAGCCCGAGAACATGGCGCCGATGATCGGCTCGTACGACACGACGATGACCCGGCACATCCTGGAGTCCTTCGTCGCCCAGGCCCAGATCGCGCTGCACGTCCACGTGCCGTACGGCCGCAACGCCCACCACATCGTGGAGTGCCAGTTCAAGGCGCTGGCCCGCGCGCTGCGCTACGCCTCCGAGCGCGACCCGCGCGCCGCCGGCATCCTCCCCTCCACGAAGGGCGCGCTCTAGCAGTGAACGGCCTCTCCAGCATCCTGATCCTCGTCGGGCTCTTCCTGCTCGGCGGCATCTACTCCTTCGTCAAGCAGCAGATGCCCAAGAGCCTGATCGTGCTCCTCTCCATCGGTGCCGCGATGTGCCTCTCCGCCGGCGTGCTGCGCCTGGAGGTGTGGGCATGAGCACGACGTCCCCGAAGAAGGTCGTCGTCTTCGACTACGGCTTCGGCAACGTGCGCTCCGCCGAGCGCGCGCTCGCCCGGGTCGGCGCCGACGTCGAGATCACCCGCGACTACGACAGGGCGATGAACGCCGACGGGCTCCTCGTCCCCGGCGTCGGCGCCTTCTCCGCCTGCATGCAGGGACTCAAGGAGGCCCGCGGCGACTGGATCATCGGCCGCAGGCTCTCCGGCGGCCGCCCGGTCATGGGCATCTGCGTCGGCATGCAGATCCTCTTCGCCCAGGGCATCGAGCACGGCGTGGAGACCGAGGGCCTCGACGAGTGGCCCGGCACGGTCGAGCCGCTGAACGCCCCCGTCGTCCCCCACATGGGCTGGAACACGGTCGACGCGCCCGCCGACACCCAGCTGTTCGCGGGGCTCGACGCCGACGCCCGGTACTACTTCGTGCACTCCTACGCGGTGCGCGAGTGGACCCTGGAGGTCGGCAACCCCAACATCCGCGCCCCCAAGGTCACCTGGGCCACCCACGGCGAGCCCTTCGTCGCGGCCGTGGAGAACGGCGCCCTGTGGGCGACCCAGTTCCACCCCGAGAAGTCCGGCGACGCCGGAGCCCAGCTCCTCACCAACTGGATCGGAACCCTGTGAGCACTCTCGAACTCCTCCCCGCCGTCGACGTCCGCGACGGCCAGGCCGTCCGGCTCGTCCACGGCGAGTCCGGCAGCGAGACCTCCTACGGCTCTCCGCTGGAGGCCGCCCTGGCCTGGCAGCGCGCCGGCGCCGAGTGGCTCCACCTGGTCGACCTGGACGCCGCCTTCGGCACCGGCGACAACCGCGACCTGGTCCGCCGGGTCACCGAGGCCATGGACATCAAGGTGGAGCTCTCCGGCGGCATCCGCGACGACGCCTCGCTCGCCGCCGCCCTCGCCACCGGCTGCACCCGCGTCAACCTCGGCACCGCCGCCCTGGAGACCCCCGAGTGGGTCGCGAAGGTCATCGCCGAGTTCGGCGACAGGATCGCCGTCGGCCTCGACGTGCGCGGCACGACCCTGCGCGGCCGCGGCTGGACCCGCGACGGCGGCGACCTGTACGAGACGCTGGCCCGCCTCGACTCCGAGGGGTGCTCCCGGTACGTCGTCACCGACATCGCCAAGGACGGCACCCTCCAGGGCCCCAACCTGGAGCTCCTGAAGAACGTCTGCGCGGCCACCGACAAGCCCGTCGTCGCCTCCGGCGGCGTGTCCTCCCTGGACGACCTGCGGGCCCTGTCCGGCCTCGTCCCGCTGGGCGTCGAGGGCGCGATCGTCGGCAAGGCGCTGTACGCCGAGGCCTTCACCCTCGAAGAGGCGCTCGCGGCGGTGGCGTCGTGACCTCGGAGATCCAGGGCGAGGTCCGCAAGGTCGTCACCGGCGCTCCCTGGGAGGAGCAGTTCGGCTACTCCCGCGCGGTCGAGCTGCCGAACGGCACGGTCCTGGTCTCCGGCTGCACGTCGGTGGTCGGCGGTCAGATCGCCGGGGGAGGCCCGTACGAACAGGCGATCAACTCCTTCAACGTGGCCTTCGACGCGCTGAAGAAGCTGGGCCTGGGCGCCGAGCACGTCGTACGGACCCGGATGTACATCACGCACGCCCGGGACGTGGACGAGGTCGGCCGCGCCCACAAGGAGCTGTTCGACGCCGTCCGCCCCGCCGCCTCCATGATCATCGTCTCCGGCTTCGTCGACCCGAGCCTGGTCGTCGAGGTCGAGGTCGAGGCCTACAGGGGTGACGCCGCATGAGCCTCGCCGTACGCGTGATCCCCTGCCTGGACGTGGACAACGGCCGGGTCGTCAAGGGCGTCAACTTCCAGAACCTGCGGGACGCGGGCGATCCCGTCGAGATGGCCAAGCTGTACGACGCCGAGGGCGCCGACGAGCTGACCTTCCTCGACATCACCGCCTCCTCCGGCAACCGGGAGACCACCTACGACGTGGTGCGCCGCACCGCCGAGCAGGTCTTCATCCCGCTCACGGTCGGCGGCGGCGTCCGCGCGGCCGAGGACGTCGACAAGCTGCTGCGGGCCGGCGCCGACAAGGTGGGCGTCAACACCGCCGCCATCGAGCGCCCCGAGCTGATCCAGGAGATCGCGGAGCGCTTCGGCCGGCAGGTGCTCGTCCTGTCCGTGGACGCGCGCCGCACCGCCTCGGGTTCCTTCGAGGTGACGACGCACGGCGGCCGCAAGGGCACCGGCATCGACGCCGTCGAATGGGCCCACCGGGCCGCCGAGCTGGGCGCGGGCGAGATCCTGCTCAACTCGATGGACGCCGACGGCACGAAGGACGGCTACGACACCGAGATGATCGCGGCCGTGCGCAAGCACGTGACGGTGCCGGTGATCGCCTCCGGCGGCGCCGGCAAGCTCGCCGACTTCCCGCCGGCCGTGGCGGCGGGCGCGGACGCGGTGCTCGCGGCCTCCGTCTTCCACTTCGGCGACCTGCGGATCTCGCAGGTCAAGGACACGCTGCGGGAGGCGGGCCACCCGGTCCGCTGACCGGGGGATCCGCTTCTGTTCCGCTCCTGGGAAGGGCCCCTCCGGGGGCCCTTCCCCTTTCCCGGATGCGCAGGATCATTTGTGCAATTTTCATTGCGCAACTTTTCTTTCGCATCTACGGTCGTGGACATGACCTCGTCGGAGAACCGCCGGATCACCGATCTCGGCACCCTCAAAGCCATCGCGCACCCGCTGCGGATGCGCCTCTACCGCGCCCTGCACGTGACCCGCACCGCCACCGCCTCCCAGCTCGCCGAGCAGGTCGACGAAGCCGTGTCACTGGTCAGCTACCACCTGCGCAAGCTCGCCGAGCACGGCCTCATCGAGGAGGCCGAGGCCCGGTCGGCGGACGGCCGGGAGCGCTGGTGGCAGCCCGGCTCGTACGGGTTCAGCATCCACGACGAGGACGTCCGCGACGCCCCGGAGCTCGCCGCGGCCACCGCCGCCTTCGGCCGTACCGTCGACGAACAGCGCACCGAGCTCCACCGCCGCTTCCTCGACGAGCGCCTCACCTGGTCCGACGAATGGCGCTCCGCCTCCATCAGCTCCGAATGGCTCCCGCGCCTCACCGCCGCCGAACTCGCCTCCCTCGGCAAGGAGCTCGACGCGCTCCTCAGGACGTACGACCAGCGGGCCCGCGCCGCCGAGGCCGCCGGCGACACCGAGGGCCGCGAGAACGTCGCCGTCCACCTCCACGGCTTCCCCTACCGCACGTGACCGCCGTCGTCGCCCCCGCGGCGGCCCACCGCGACCCCCAGGTCCTGCGCTGGCTCGGTGCCTACACCGCCTCCACGCTCGGCGACAGCGTCTACCACCTCGGGCTCTCCTGGACCGCCGTCAGCAGCGGCACCCCCGCCCAGGCCGGACTCGTCATGGCCGTCTCCGCCGTGCCCCGCGCGCTGCTCATGCTCGGCGGGGGAGTCGTCGCCGACCGCCTCGGCCCCCGCCGGGTCGTCATCGCCTCCGACGCCGTCCGCGCCCTGGTCGTCCTCGGCCTGGCCGCGACCCTCTTCCTCGTCTCGCCCGGCCCGTGGGCGCTCGCCGCCGTCGCCCTCGTCTTCGGCGTCGTCGACGCCCTCTTCCTGCCCGCCGTCGGCGCCCTGCCGCCCCGCGTCGCCGAACGCGACCAACTCGCCCGGGTCCAGGGCATGCGCGGCCTCTCGTACCGCCTCGGATCCGTCCTCGGCGGCCCGCTCGGCGGTCTCGCCGTCGCCCTCGGCGGCCCGGCCTCCGCCTTCGGGGTCGCCGGACTGCTCTTCGCCCTCTCCGTGCCCCTGCTGAGCGCGCTCCGCCTCCGCCCGCTGCCCGACGCCGACGGGGCCCGCGACGGCACCGCCCTGCGCGACCTCGCCGACGGACTGCGCTACCTGCGCGGGCACCGCGTCCTGGGCCCGCTGATGATCGTCGTGCTCCTCGGCGACCTCGGCTTCGTCGGCCCCTTCAACGTCGGCCTCGCCCTCCTGTCCGAGCACCGCGGCTGGGGCGCCTCCGGCATCGGCTGGATCCTCGCCGGCTTCGGCACGGGCGCGGGCGCCGCCTCGCTGCTCCTGACCGTCCGGGGACGCGTCCCGCGCGCCGGAGCCGTCAGCGGCTGGACCATGATGCTGGGCGCCGTCTCCCTCGGCGCCCTCGCCACCACCTCGCACCTGCCCGTCGCGGTCGCCCTGGCCCTGGCCGTCGGCCTGCTCGCCGGACTCTCCGGGGCGCTGTGCAACGCCCTCGTCCAGACCGAGTGCGACCCCGCTTACCTCGGCCGGGTCAGCGCCGTGTCCAGCCTGCTCTCGCTCGGCATCGCACCGCTCGGCTTCCCGCTCACGGGCGCGGCGACCGAGCTGTGGGGCCTCGGACCGGTGTACGCCGTGAGCGCGGCCGTCTGCGCCCTCGCGGGCGCCTACAGCCTCCTGGTCCCGGCCGTGAGGCGCGCCGAACTGCCCCGCTGAGCCGCTGGTCAGATCCCGAGCTGCTTCGTCTCCCGCAGCCGCTCGATCGCCTCCGGCTCGCCCTCCAGGGCCACCTTCGCCGTGTCCTGACGGCCGTGCAGGTACATCACCAGCTCGCCCGGCTCCCCGGAGGCCGTCACCACCGGGGTGCCGCGGTGGGCGACCACCGTCTGGCCGTTCGGACGGCGCAGCACCAGGCCCACCGGGGCCTTGCGGCCGAGGATCCGGGCCATCCGCTCCAGACGGGACCAGAGGACGTCCGCGAACACCGGGTCGAGCTCCCGCGCCGACCAGTCGGACTGGGCCCGCCGGACGTCCTCCGCGTGCACGTAGAACTCGACGACGTTCGCCCCCTCGTCCACCTGCTTGATGGTGAACGGCGAGAACCGCGGCGGACCCGTACGGATGAGCTGGATCAACTCCTCGTACGGTTTGTCGGCGAACTCCGCCTGCACCCGGTCGAGCCGCTCCTTCAGCACCGGCACGAGGGAACCCGCCGCCGCGTCCGGACGCCGCTCCCGCACCACCACGTGGGCCGCGAGGTCCCGGGTCCGCCAGCCCTCGCAGAGCGTCGGGGCGTCCGGGCCCGCCGCCTCCAACAGATCGGCGAGCAGAAGCCGTTCACGTTTCGCATGGGTCGACATGTCCGCCAGCGTACGACCGGGGCGCGCGGTCCGCCCAGTGGACGCCCGGCCGGACCCCGCCCGGAGCGCGGCACAATGACCCCATGAGCAGCACGCCCCGGACCCCCAGCGACCTCGATCCGGCCATCGCCGCCCGCCTCAAGCGCAGCCCCGACGGCCTGGTCCCCGCCATCGCCCAGCAGTACGACACGGGCGAGGTGCTGATGATGGGCTGGATGGACGACGAGGCCCTCCACCGCACCCTCACCACTGGCCGTTGCACCTACTGGTCCCGCAGCCGGGGCGAGTACTGGGTCAAGGGCGACACCTCCGGACACGTCCAGCACGTCAGGTCCGTCGCCCTCGACTGCGACGCCGACACCCTCCTCGTCAAGGTCGACCAGGTCGGCGCCGCCTGCCACACCGGCACCCGCACCTGCTTCGACTCCGACGTGCTCCCCGTATCCCAGTAAGGTCCGGTGCCATGGATCTCGAGACCTTCCGCAAGCTGGCGGCAGACCGCCGCGTCATCCCCGTCAGCCGCAGGCTCCTCGCGGACGGCGACACCCCGGTCGGGCTCTACCGCAAGCTCGCCGCAGAACGCCCCGGGACCTTCCTCCTCGAATCCGCGGAGAACGGCCGCAGCTGGTCCCGCTACTCCTTCATCGGCGTCCGCAGCGACGCGACCCTGACGGTCGCGGACGGGCAGGCGCACTGGCTGGGCACCCCGCCCGTCGGCGTCCCCACGGACGGCGACCCGCTGGCCGCCCTGCGCGCCACCGTGGAGGCCCTCCACACCCCGCGCGACCTCGCGTCCGGCATGCCGCCGTTCACCGGCGGCATGGTCGGCTACCTCGGCTACGACATCGTCCGCCGCCTGGAGAAGATCGGCGAGCACGGCCGCGACGACCTGGAACTCCCCGAGCTGACCATGCTCCTCACCAGCGACCTCGCGGTCCTCGACCACTGGGACGGCTCGGTCCTGCTGATCGCCAACGCGATCAACCACAACGACCTGGAGACCGGCGTCGACGAGGCGTACGCGCACGCCGTCGCCCGCCTCGACGCGATGGAGGCCGACCTGGCCCGCCCCGTCGCCACCGCCCCCGTCGCCCTGCCGGACTCCGCCCTGCCCGAGTTCTCGGCCCTCTGGGGCGGACCGGCCTACCAGGACGCCGTCGAGGACGTCAAGGAGCGCATCCGGGCGGGGGAGGCCTTCCAGGTCGTGCCCTCGCAGCGCTTCGAGACCCCCTGCGCCGCCTCCGCGCTCGACGTGTACCGGGTCCTGCGGGCCACCAACCCGTCCCCGTACATGTACCTCTTCCGCTTCGAGAACGGCTTCGACGTCGTCGGCTCCTCGCCCGAGGCCCTCGTCAAGGTCGAGGACGGGCGGGCGATGCTCCACCCCATCGCCGGCACCCGGCACCGCGGCGCCACCCCGCAGGAGGACCACGACCTCGCCGAGGAACTGCTCGCCGACCCCAAGGAGCGCGCCGAGCACCTCATGCTCGTCGACCTCGGCCGCAACGACCTCGGCCGGGTCTGCGCGCCCGGCTCCGTGGAAGTCGTCGACTTCATGTCGATCGAGCGCTACTCGCACGTCATGCACATCGTCTCCACCGTCACCGGCGCGGTCGCCGAGGGCCGGACCGCCTTCGACGTCCTCACCGCCTGCTTCCCCGCCGGCACCCTCTCCGGCGCGCCCAAGCCCCGCGCCATGCAGATCATCGAGGAGCTCGAACCCTCCCGGCGCGGCCTCTACGGCGGATGTGTCGGTTATCTCGACTTCGCCGGAGACGCCGACACCGCCATCGCCATCCGCACCGCCCTGCTCCGCGACGGAACGGCGTACGTGCAGGCCGGAGCCGGTGTCGTCGCCGACTCCGACCCGGTCGCCGAGGACAACGAGTGCCGCAACAAGGCCGCGGCCGTGCTCCGCGCCGTCCACACCGCCAACCGGATGAACGGCAGCCGAGCACGTAGGGGATAGTGGGGTACGTGAGTGCCGTACCCGTACCCCAGCCCCGGGCCGCCCGCGCGGCCGTCCCCACCGGCGGCCGCCGCAGCCTGGCCGCGGCCCTCCTCCTCGGCGCCCTCGGCGCCACCGTCGTCCTGCTCTCCGCCGGCCAGATCTGGGCGGAGGGCACCGCGTCCGTCGGCGGCGGCAGCGTCCCCGTCGAGGCCGACGGCGGCACCGTCACCGGCGTGCCGACCGCCCTCGCGATCGTCGGCCTCGCCGCGCTCTTCGCCGTCTTCGCCGTCCGCCGCACCGGGCGCACGCTCGTCGCCGCGCTCCTCGCGCTCAGCGGCGCGGGCGCCGCGCTCGCCGCGCTCCTCGGCGCCTCCGACAGCGCCGCGCTCGACGCCGAGGCCGCCCGCATCAGCGGCGACACCGCCGCCGCCGTCGCCGGCCTCACCCACACCGTCTGGCCGTACGTGACGGCCGCGGGCGCCCTCCTCATCCTGCTCGCCGGCCTCTTCGCCCTCCGCTTCGGCAAGAACTGGCCGGCGATGGGCGGCCGCTACGAGCGCTCCGGCGCCCCGCGCGCCGGCCGCAGGGCCCCCACGACCGACCCCGACCGGCCCGAGGACCTCTGGAAGGCCCTGGACCGCGGCGAGGACCCGACGCAGGCGACGTGAGCGGGGAGCCCCGCCGCGACGCGTGATCGTCCCGGCACCCCCGATTCATCCTCGCGCGCCCGCGTACGGGACAATGAGCGCCGAGTGTCCGCGCACGCGAGACCTCACCATCGAGCAACTGCAACGAGGAGCAACTCATGGCGGGCAGCGCCCACGGACACACCCCGGCCGCCTGGACCGGTGTCATCATCTCCTTCATCGGCTTCTGCATCGCCGGCGTCTTCATGGTGGCCGCCAACGTGCCCGGTTTCTGGGCCGGCATGGGCGTCATCGTCCTCGGCGGCATCGTCGGCGGCGCGATGAAGGCGGCGGGCCTCGGCATGCCGAAGGAGTCCGCCGACGTCGCCGCCGCCCGCGAGGCCGCGACCACGACCGCCCGGGCCCGCGCCTGACGCGACACGACGCACCCGGGGGCGCAGTCCGGCACCGCCGGACTGCGCCCCCGCGCGTCAGGGGCGAGAATCACCGCGTGGACGCGCAGCCGACGGCCGGAGCCGAGACCGACGATTCCCCCACCCGCCCGGGTGAACCCACCCGACCGAATGCCACGGCACCACCGGAGCCGCACGCGCCGCCACGAGAAACCGCGGCGCCGGGGGCCGCGGTGCCGACCGCGCCGCAGGGAGCCGTGATGCCGACCGTGCCGCCGGGAACCGTGGTGCAGCCCCCCGTGCCGCAGGGGGCCGCCGTGCCGCAGGGGGTCCCCGTGCCGCAGGGGGCCGCCGTGCCGCCGGAGGCGTCCGTGTCCCGTGGGCCCGCCCCTTGGCCCGGGGGGTACGCACCGGCCCCGCCGCCCCCCGCGCGGTCGCTCGGGCGGCGGCTGGTGCCGCCCGTCGCCACCCTCGCCGGGGTCGTCGCCGCGTTCGCCTACGTCGGGGCCGTCGACCCCAACGAACCCGGGCACTACCCCGTCTGCCCGCTGCTCCGCTTCACCGGCGTCTACTGCCCCGGCTGCGGCGGGCTCCGCAGCGCCCACGCCTTCGCCCACGGCGACCTCCCGGCCGCCCTCGGCGCCAACGCCCTCGCCGTCGTCGGCTACGGCGTCTTCGCCGTCGTCATGGCCGTATGGCTGGTTCGCGCCGTCCGCGGAGTGCCCATGCGCCTCGCGGTCCCCCCGGCCCTGTGGTGGGGGACCGGAGCCGTCCTCGCCCTCTTCACCCTGGTCCGGAACCTCCCCTTCGGCTCCGCGCTGGCCCCCTGAGGGCCTGCCCAAATCCCACCGGGAGTCCCAGCAGGTGGGATGCGAATCCGGTCGATGCGAATCCCGGGCCGTCCTGCGGATAGGATCGAAGTGGCTGAACCCGGTTCATCAACACCGTCACCGTCCCGGAAGGGGGCCCCTCGCGTGAGTGTGCTCGACGAGATCATCGAAGGCGTGCGCGCCGACCTCGCAGAGCGGCAGGCGCGGGTCACCCTCGACGAGCTCAAGGAGCGCGCCGCAAAGGCGCCGCAGGCCAAGGACGGCGTCGCCGCACTGCGCGGGGACGGCGTCAAGGTGATCTGCGAGGTCAAGCGCTCCAGCCCGTCCAAGGGCGCGCTCGCCGCGATCGCCGACCCGGCCGGACTCGCCGCGGACTACGAGGCGGGCGGCGCCGCCGTCATCTCCGTCCTCACCGAACAGCGCCGCTTCGGCGGCTCGCTCGCCGACCTGGAGGCCGTCCGCGCCCGGGTCGACATCCCCGTGCTGCGCAAGGACTTCATCGTCACCGCGTACCAGCTCTGGGAGGCACGGGCGTACGGAGCGGATCTCGCGCTCCTCATCGTCGCCGCCCTGGAGCAGGAGGCGCTGGTCTCCCTCATCGAACGCGCCGAGTCCATCGGGCTGACCCCGCTGGTCGAGGTGCACGACGAGGAGGAGGTCGAGCGCGCCGTCGACGCGGGTGCCCGCATCATCGGCGTCAACGCGCGCAACCTCAAGACCCTCAAGGTCGACCGCTCGACCTTCGAGCGCGTCGCCCCCGAGATCCCCGCGCACATCGTCAAGGTCGCCGAATCCGGCGTCCGCGGCCCGCACGACCTCATCGCCTACGCCAACGCGGGCGCCGACGCGGTCCTCGTCGGCGAGTCCCTCGTCACCGGCCGCGACCCGAAGGCCGCCGTCGCCGACCTCGTCGCCGCCGGCGCCCACCCGGCGCTCCGCCACGGCCGGAGCTGACCGGACCGTGACCCCCCGCCACGACACGCCGACACCCCCGGGCAGTGCCCGGGGGCCGGTCGACGTGCCGTCGGCGACCCCCGTGGGGCGCCGCCGCCTGCTCCGTACGGCCGCGTCCGTCCCCGCGCACGCCCCGCTGGCCCGGGGCTGCCGTCCGCGCGGCTGCCGCGCGCCCGCCCGCCGTGTCCACGGCCGCCGGGTGCGGTACGTCATCGGCTCCGAGCCGGGCCAGGTCAACGGGATGCGATGGCGCCCGCGCCTCGCGCGCGTTCTCACGTACGCCACCTAGCCTCCGACCCCCCGTGTGGGCATGCGTCCCGCAGGACGGGACGGGTGGGCACACGGGACGGCGCCCGTGGCGGCGCCTCCGCGTTCCGCGCCCGGACCCGCACCACTTCGTGCGGCGCACATCCGGTGCGGGCTCGGGTTCGGGTGCCCGCAACGGGGGGGTAGGCGGGGTTGCCGTACGTGGACCGCTCGCGCGCATACCGTGACCATCGACCCCACGTATCCCGGGGCATCCGCCCCGCGAGGAGCATCCGCATGTCCAGCGAGTTCTTCATCCCGGACCTGGAAGGCCAGGTCCCCAGCCCGGAGGGCTACTTCGGCGCCTACGGCGGCAAGTTCATCCCGGAGGCCCTCGTCGCCGCCGTCGACGAGGTCGCCGTCGCGTACGAGAAGGCGAAGTCCGACCCCGAGTTCGCCCGTGAGCTCAACGACCTGATGGTCGACTACACCGGGCGGCCGAGCGCCCTCACCGAGGTGCCCCGGTTCGCCGAGCACGCCGGCGGCGCCCGGATCTTCCTCAAGCGCGAGGACCTCAACCACACCGGTTCGCACAAGATCAACAACGTGCTCGGGCAGGCCCTCCTGACCAAGCGCATGGGCAAGACGCGGGTCATCGCCGAGACCGGCGCCGGTCAGCACGGCGTGGCCACGGCCACCGCCTGCGCCCTCTTCGGCCTCGACTGCACCATCTACATGGGCGAGATCGACACCCAGCGCCAGGCCCTGAACGTGGCCCGGATGCGGATGCTCGGCGCCGAGGTCGTCGCCGTGAAGTCCGGCAGCCGCACCCTCAAGGACGCCATCAACGAGGCCTTCCGCGACTGGGTCGCCAACGTGGACCGGACGCACTACCTGTTCGGCACCGTCGCCGGCCCGCACCCCTTCCCCGCCATGGTCCGCGACTTCCACCGGGTCATCGGCGTCGAGGCCCGCCGCCAGCTCCTGGAGCGCACCGGGCGCCTGCCCGACGCCGCCATCGCCTGCGTCGGCGGCGGCTCCAACGCCATCGGGCTCTTCCACGCCTTCGTCCCGGACGCGGACGTGCGCCTGATCGGCTGCGAGCCGGCCGGCCACGGCGTCGAGACCGGCGAGCACGCGGCCACCCTCACGGCGGGCGAGCCCGGCATCCTCCACGGCTCCAGGAGTTACGTCCTCCAGGACGACGAGGGCCAGATCACCGAGCCGTACTCGATCTCGGCGGGCCTGGACTACCCGGGCATCGGCCCCGAGCACGCCTACCTGAAGGACAGCGGGCGCGGCGAGTACCGGGCCGTCACCGACGACGCCGCCATGCAGGCGCTGCGGCTGCTCTCCCGTACCGAGGGCATCATCCCGGCCATCGAGTCGGCGCACGCCCTCGCCGGGGCCCTGGAGGTCGGCAGGGAGCTCGGCAAGGACGCCCTGCTCCTCGTGAACCTCTCCGGACGCGGCGACAAGGACATGGACACCGCCGCCCGCTACTTCGGGCTGTACGACACCGACGCCGAGGTGGCCGCGAACCAGGCGGACACCGCCGAGATCCAGGGGGACGCGAAGTGACCGGCAACATCCAGCTGCTCGGCGACACCCTCGCCGCGGCGAAGGCCGAGGACCGGGCCGCGCTCATCGCGTACCTGCCGGCCGGCTTCCCGACCGTCGACGGCGGGATCGCCGCGATCAAGGCCGTCTTCGACGGCGGCGCCGACGTGGTCGAGGTCGGGCTCCCGCACAGCGACCCGGTCCTCGACGGGCCGGTCATCCAGACCGCCGACGACATCGCGCTGCGCGGCGGCGTGAGGATCGCCGACGTCATGCGGACGGTCCGCGAGGCCCACGAGGCCACCGGCAAGCCGGTCCTCGTCATGACGTACTGGAACCCGATCGACCGGTACGGCATCGAGCGCTTCACCGAGGAGCTCGCCGAGGCCGGCGGCGCGGGCTGCATCCTGCCCGACCTGCCGGTCCAGGAGTCCGCCGTCTGGCGCGAGCACGCCGACAAGCACGGTCTCGCGACCGTCTTCGTCGTCGCGCCCAGCAGCAAGGACGAGCGCCTCGCCACGATCACCGCCGCCGGTTCCGGCTTCGTCTACGCCGCCTCGCTCATGGGCGTCACCGGCACCCGCGAGTCGGTCGGCGAGCAGGCCGCCGACCTGGTCCGCCGCACCCGCGCCGCCGACCGCTCCCGTCGTGGTCTCCCCGTGTGCGTCGGACTCGGCGTCTCCAACGCCACGCAGGCGAAGGAGGTCGCGGGCTTCGCCGACGGCGTCATCGTCGGCTCCGCCTTCGTGCAGCGGATCCTCGACGCCGGCGGCGACGAGGCGGCCGGGCTCGCCGCCGTAAGGGAACTGGCGGCCGAACTCGCCGAGGGCGTCCGCCGCACCTCGTAGCCCGATCGGGTGGATCTGGGACCGGGGAGGCGCGGATGTGCCTCCCCGGTTCGTTGCCTGGGGCGTGAGCGAGAACAACCGTGGTGACGGTAACCGGAGCGCGCGGGAGCGCCTCCAGCAGCAGCGCGAGCGCGACAAGGCCCGCGAGAAGCAGCGGCGCGTCCTGATCGTGTCGGCGGCCGTGGTGGGTGTCCTCGGCCTGGCCGCCGTCGTCGGCGTGATCGCCGCGGGCGGCGACAAGAACGGCGAGTCGGACAAGGCGGGGCCGGTGGTCGCGCCGACCGCGGCGACGGACGAGGACGGCAAGCCCGCCATCCCCACGGGCAGGGCGGACGCGCCGTCGACGCTCGCGGTCTGGGAGGACTTCCGCTGCCCGGCCTGCGCCCAGTTCGAGAACGTCATGCGGGACACCGTCCACGAGCTGGAGGCCTCCGGCGCGCTCAAGGTCGACTACCACCTCGCCACCCTCATCGACGGGAACATGGGCGGCAGCGGCTCGCTGCGCGCGGCGAACGCGGCGGCGTGCGCCCAGGACGCGGGGAAGTTCACCGCGTACCACGACACGCTCTACGTCAACCAGCCGCCGGAGACCGACGACGCCTACGGGAAGAACGACAAGCTGATCGAGCTGGCGGCGAAGGTGCCGGGGCTCGACACGCCGGCCTTCCGCGCGTGTGTGAACGACGGCACGCACGACGGCTGGGTGAAGAAGTCGCACGAGGCCTTCCAGAACGGCGGCTTCCGCGGCACCCCGTCCGTCCTCCTCAACGGAGAATCGATCTTCCCGACCAAGGGGAACGAGCAGATCTCCCCGGAGAACCTGAAGAAGTGGGTCGCCGAGGCCAACAAGGGCAAGAAGCCGGGGACCGCCTCCCCGTCGGCGGGCTAGGGAGCCGTCCGGCGGATTGGTTACCCAGAAGTTGCCGGGCGGGCTGCCGTCCGGCCCTCCCGGCAAGGTAGCGTCGGTCCTGTCATGGACCTTGCCTACATTCCCAGCCCGTCGACCGGCGTGATCCACCTCGGACCGATCCCGCTGCGCGGCTATGCCTTCTGCATCATCATCGGTGTCTTCGTCGCCGTCTGGCTCGGCAACAAGCGCTGGATCGCCCGGGGCGGCACCGCCGGCACCGTGGCCGACATCGCCGTCTGGGCGGTGCCCTTCGGCCTCGTCGGCGGACGCCTCTACCACGTGATCACCGACTACCAGCTGTACTTCAGCGAGGGTGAGGACTGGGTCGACGCCTTCAAGATCTGGGAGGGCGGCCTCGGCATCTGGGGCGCCATCGCGCTCGGCGCGGTGGGCGCCTGGATCGGCTGCCGTCGGCGCGGGATCTCCCTGCCCGTGTACGCGGACGTCATCGCCCCCGGCATCGCCTTCGCCCAGGCCATCGGCCGCTGGGGCAACTGGTTCAACCAGGAGCTGTACGGCAAGCCGACCGACGTGCCGTGGGCGCTGAAGATCACCGAGGGGACGAACCGCGAGGCCGGGCTCTACCACCCGACCTTCCTGTACGAGTCCCTGTGGAACGTCGCCGTCGGCTTCCTCGTCATCTGGGCCGACCGCCGCTTCAAGCTCGGCCACGGGCGGGCCTTCGCCCTGTACGTCGCCGCGTACTGCTCGGGCCGCGTGTGGACGGAGGCGCTGCGCGTCGACGAGGCGCACCACATCCTGGGCCTGCGGCTCAACGTGTGGACCGCGATCGTCGTCGGCCTGCTGGCCGTCGTCTACATGGTGCTCTCGGCCCGCTTCCGGCCGGGCCGCGAGGAGATCGTGGAACCGAAGGCCGCGGGGAAGGACGCCGAGAAGACGGACGCCGTCGAGGGCGCCGGGACCGCCGACGCGGCCGGGCCCGTCGAGGACCGGACCGACGCGCCCGGGGACGAGGCCTCCGGGTCCGAGACCTCCGGGTCCGAGGACGAGGGCGGGAAGACCGACGGCGACGGCGCCGACCACGGCGCCCGGCCGGCCGCCAAGAGCTGACACCGGGCCGTACGACGAGGGCCGCCGGGACCGAAGGGTTCCGGCGGCCCTTTCGCGTGCGGGGGTACGGGTCAGCCGGCGCGGGCCGCGAGGGAGAGGACCCGGTGGGCGCCCTCCACCACCGCCGCGTCGACGAAGCGGCCGTCCGGCAGGGCGAGGGCCCCCTGCCCGGCCGTGGCCGCCTCGACGACCTCACGGGCCGCGTCCACCTCCTCGGGGGTGGGGAAGTAGGCGCGTTCGATGACCGGGAGCTGACGGGGGTGGATGGCCGCCCGGCCGAAGAAGCCCATGGCCCGGCCCCGGGCGCAGCCGGCCGCCAGCGCGTCCAGGTCGCGGACGTCCGGGTGGACGGACTGGGCCGGCGGGGGGAGGGCGGCCGCGCGGGCCGCGACCACCACGCGTCCGCGCGGCCAGTCGAGGCCGCTGTCCTCCCGCACTCCCAGGTCGGCGCGGAGGTCGGCCTCGCCGAGGGCGATGCCGCGGACGGAGGGGTGGGCGGTGGCGATGGCGTAGGCGTGCTCCACCGCGAGGGCGTTCTCCAGGAGCGGATAGAGGGGCAGACCCGGGGCGAGGCGGGCGATCCGGTGGATGTCAGTGGCGTGTGCCACCTTGGGGACACGGAGACCGCAGAGGCCGGGGAGGGGGGCCAGGGTGGGGATGTCGCGCGGGGTGTGGACGCGGACGTGGACCGGGACGGGGTGGACGTCCGCGAGGAGATCGGCCGTGGCGTCGAGGGCGTACGCCTTGCGCTGCGGGGCGACCGCGTCCTCCAGGTCGACGATCACGACGTCGGCGCCGGAGGACAGGGCCTTGCGGACGACCTCGGGGCGGTCGCCGGGGGCGTACAGCCAGGTGAGGGGGGCCAGGGCGCGCGCCGCGGAGGGCGCGCCGGCGACTTCGCCGACGTGCGTCCGTTCCTCCTCCGCGGGGCCGCTGAGGGGGCTCATACCGCTCCTTGCTCACGGAGGGCGTCGATCTCGGCGGGGGTGAGGCCGAGCTCGGAGAGCACGGCGAGGGTGTCGGCACCGTGCGGCCGGCCGGACCAGCGGATGGCGCCGGGGGTCTCGGAGAGGCGGAAGAGGACGTTCTGCATCTTGATCGGGCCGAGTTCGGGGTCCTGCACCTCGGTCACGGTGCGGAGCGCCCGGTACTGGGGGTCGTCCACGACGTCCCGGACGTCGTAGACGGGGGCGATGGCCGCCTCCGCCTTCTCGAAGGCCGCCATCGCCTCGTCCCGGGTGCGGCGGGCGATCCACGCGCCGACCGCCTCGTCGAGGACGTCCGCGTGCTCGGCACGGCCCGTGCCGTCGGCGAACCACGGCTCGTCGATCAGCTCCGGACGGCCGACGAGCCGCAGCACCCGCTCGGCGATCGACTGGGCGGAGGTGGAGACGGCGACCCAGGAGCCGTCGGAGGTCCGGTAGGTGTTGCGCGGGGCGTTGTTGCGGGAGCGGTTGCCGGTCCGGGGCTGGACGTAACCGAGCTGGTCGTACCAGAGGGGGTGGGGTCCGATGACGGAGAGCATCGGTTCGATGATGGCCATGTCGACGACCTGGCCGCGGCCGGTGGTCGTCCTGGCGGTGAGCGCGGTCATCACCGCGTACGCCGTGGCGAGGGCGGCGATCGAGTCGGCGAGGCCGAAGGGCGGCAGGGTCGGCGGGCCGTCCGGCTCGCCGGTGATGGCGGCGAAGCCGCTCATCGCCTCGGCGAGGGTGCCGAAGCCGGGACGGTGGGAGTACGGCCCGAACTGGCCGAAGCCGGTGACCCGGGTCAGGACCAGACGCGGGTTGACGGCGGACAGCTCCTCCCAGCCCAGGCCCCAGCGCTCCAGGGTGCCCGGCCGGAAGTTCTCCACGATCACGTCCGCGTCGGCGGCGAGGGCGAGGAGGGTGTCGCGGCCGCCCGGCGAGGAGAGATCGAGGGTGATCGTCCGCTTGTTGCGGCCGAGGACCTTCCACCACAGGCCGATGCCGTCCTTGGCGGGGCCGTGGCCACGGGACGGGTCCGGCTTGCGGGGGTGCTCGACCTTGACGACGTCGGCGCCGAAGTCGCCCAGCATCATGGCCGCGAGGGGGCCGGCGAAGAGGGTCGCGAGGTCCAGGACGCGCAGTCCGTGCAGGGGTGCCGCGGGCGTCTCGGAGGCCGTGGGGTCCGGCGGGGTGGCCGGGGCGTGGACGGTCATACGGCGTCGGCCTCCAGGTTGCCGGGGGAGCGGAAGGCGTCCTCGATCTCGACGCGGTAGGGCATCGAGGTCGACGCGCCCTCGCGCCTGACGGAGAGCGCGGCGGCCGTCTGCGCCCAGGCGAGGGCCTCCGGGGCGGGACGGCCCTCGCCGAGGGCCACTGCGAGGGCGCCGACGAAGGTGTCGCCCGCTCCCGTGGTGTCCACGGCCCGGACCCGGGGCGCGGGCACGGTGACCGGTTCGGCGCCGCGCGCCGCGTACAGGCTGCCGGCCGCGCCCAGCGTGACGACCACCTCGGGGACGTCCCGCAGCAGGGCCTGGGCGGCCGCGCGCGGGTCGGCGAGCCCGGTGAGCGCGGCGGCCTCGTGCTCGTTCGGCACCAACAGGTCCGTGGCGGCGAGGAGTTCCGGCGGAAGCGGCTGTGCGGGAGCGGGGGTGAGGACGGTGCGGACGCCGAGCCGGCGGGCGGTGACGGCGCCCTCGACGACGACGGAGAGGGGGAGTTCGAGCTGGAGGAGCAGGGCGTCGGCGGTGCCGATGAGGGCCTCGTCGCCATGGGTGAGGGAGGTGACGGTGCCGTTGGCGCCGGGGACGACGACGATCGCGTTGCCGCCCTCGTCGTCGACGACGACGTGGGCGGTGCCGGAGGGGCCCTCGGAGGTGCGCAGGAGATCGGTGTCCACCGCGCAGTGCTCCAGGGTGGCGCGGAGCCGTGCCCCGAAGTCGTCCGCGCCGACCGCGCCGATCATCGCCACCTCGGCGCCCGCGCGGGCGGCGGCGACGGCCTGGTTGGCGCCCTTGCCGCCGGGGATCGTACGGAAGGAGCGGCCGGTGACCGTCTCACCGAGGGCGGGGGTCCGCGGCACGTAGACGACGAGATCCATGTTCGTGCTGCCGAGCACGACGATGCTGGTCATGGGCGTACTGCCTCCAGGTGTGTCCGTTCGGCCAGGGTGTCGAAGCCGATGCCGTCGAAGGACGGCACCGAGGTCGCGAGCCGGTTCTTGAGGGGGGAGGTCCAGCGCTCCGGCAGCCGGTCCGGGTGCCCGGCGAGCAGCCCGGCGAGCGAGCCGGCGGTGGCGCCGTTGGAGTCGGTGTCCCAGCCGCCCGAGACCGCCGCGCAGATCGAGCGGGAGAAGTCGCCGTCGGCGTGGGTGAGGGCGGCGGCGAGCAGCGCGGCGTTGGGGACGGCATGCACCCAGTGGTACCCGCCGAGTTCGGCGTGCAGCCGGTCGACGACCGCGTCGAAGTCGGCCGTGGCGCGGGCCGCCGTGATGCCCAGCCGGACGGCTGCCGCCAGGCGCGAGCGCGGCGGGACCACGGTGAGGCCGGCGGCGAGCGCCTGGTGGACGTCGGCGGTGCCGGTCGCCGCGGTGGCGAGGGCGGCGGCGACGAACATGGCGCCGTAGACGCCGTTCGCGGTGTGCGTGAGCACCGCGTCCCGGTGTGCCTGCGCGGCGGCGGCCACCGGGTCGCCCGGACGGGTCCAGCCGTGGACGTCGGCCCGGATCTGGGCGCCGATCCACTCGCGGAAGGGGTTGCGGCGGACGGCGGTCAGCGGGGGTTCCACGCCGTCCAGGAGGTTGCGGTAGGCGATGCGCTCGGCCGTGAAGGTGCGGCCGGCGGGGAGTTCGTCGAGCCAGAGGCGGGCGACGTCGGCGGTGGTGAAGTCGCGGCCGTACCGCTGGAGGAGCAGCAGGTTGAGGAGGGGGTAGTCGAGGTCGTCGTCCTCGGGCATGCCGTCGATGTTCTCGGCGAGTGAGGTGGTGGCGGAGCGGCGGTTCCAGGGGTGCGCGGCGAGCAGCTCCGGCGGGACGCCGCGGGCGGTGAACCAGGTGGTGAGGGGCCAGTTGCCGGCGGCGCGGGCGAGGGCGCGGAGGGCGGGGAGGGGGAGCTTCTCGACGGGCTTGCCGAGGAGGCAGCCGGCGGCGCGGCCGAGCCAGGCGGCGTGCAGCCGGTTCCGGAGGGCGGTGTCCCCCCGCTCCGGCCTCACGGGCGGGCACGCGCCCCGTCGCCCGTGGCGGGCAGCCGTCCCGCTGGGGCGAGGGGGTCCCCCCTCCTCGAACGAAGCCGGGAGCTCGGGGGAGGGTGGGCACAGCGGAACAGCGCCCTCGCCGGCGTCGGGGGCTTCCGTGCCCGGACCCGCACGTGCGGTGCGGCGCGCTGATGGTGCGGGCCCGGGCGCGGGACGCGGAGGCGCCGCCAGGGGCGCCGTCCCGTGTGCCCACCCGTTCCGCCCTGCGGGACGACTGCCCACACGGGGGTGGGCACCGTCCGCCCCGGCGGGGGCCGTCGACGCCTGGATGGCGGCCAGGGCCGTGGGTTCCCGAGCCGACAGGGGGGCGTGCAGGGACGCCAACGCGTCCAGGAGTTCCTCCGCCAGGGAGCGGAGGTCCGGGCGGGGGGTCGGAGACGCGCCGGCCGTCTCCGGGGCGGGCGGGCCGCCCGCCGCCGTCCAGCGGGCCGCGAGGGCGCTCGCGTCGCGGCCGTCCTCCGCCGCCTGGCGGAGTTCGTGGCCCACCAGGTCCTCCGGCTGGACCCAGGTCAGACGGAGGGTCATCGGTCCGCGCCCGTCAGCATCGCGAAGGCCGATTCATGGGCTCTGCGTGCTTCCGCGTCCCGGGCGAAGACCTCGCGGGCGACCGCGGCCAGCGCCCTCGCCGGGGCGTGCAGGTCCAGGCGGCTCGCCTCCGCCACCTGCTTCGCCCACGCGGAGGGGACGGCCGGCTCGCCGCGCAGCGCGCCCACGATCGCGCCCGCCATCGTGGCGATCGAGTCGCAGTCGCGGCCGTAGTTGACCGCGCCCAGGACCGTACGCCGGAAGTCGCCCTCGCCGACGAGCAGCATGCCGAGGGCGATCGGCAGCTCCTCGATCGCGTGCAGCCGGGAGGGGCGGCGGGCGCCGAGGGAGGGGGCGCGGTAGTCGGGCCCGACCGTGTCGAAGGGGGCGACCGCCTTGCGGAGGGGCACGAGGGCGGACTCGAAGTCCGTGTGGGCCGAGGCGACTTCGGCGACCGCCTCGATCGCCGCGCGCGTTCCGTCCTTCGCCAGGGACAGGGCCGTCGCGACCACGGACGCCGGCGTGGCGTCCGGCGCGCAGGCCGCCGCGACCGCCGCCGCGAAGACCCCCGCCGCCTCCCGGCCGTACGAGGACTGGTGCGCGCCCGTCAGGTCGATCGCCTCGGCGTAGGCGGCGGCCGGGTGGGCGGCGTTGACCAGGCCGACGGGCGCCACGTACATCGCCGCCCCGCAGTTGACGACGTTGCCGTTGCCGGCCTCGCGCGGGTCCGCGTGGCCGTAGTGGAGCCGGGTCACGATCCACTTCTCGGCGAGGAAGATCCGCTGGAGGGGCAGCGCCTCGGCCTCCAGCTCCGGGATCCAGACGGGGGAGCCCATGAGTTCGGGGACGAGGTGGTCCGCGACCGCGTACGCGTCGAGGTGGTCGCGGACCTTCTCGTACACCCGGATCAGCGCGTGGGTCATCAAGGTGTCGTCGGTGACGTGCCCGTCGCCCTTGTGGTACGGCGCGATGGGGCGGGCGGTGCGCCAGTCGCCGCCGTTCCAGGGGCCGACGATCCCGGTGACGCGGCCGCCGTGGCGTTCCAGGATCTGCTCGGGAGCGTAGCCCTCGACGGGGCCGCCGAGCGCGTCGCCGACGGCGGCCCCGAGGAGGCTGCCGGTGATCCGGTCATCCAGTGTGGGTGTCATGTCGGAATTGTCCACCTGGGGTGGCCGGTTCCGTGGCTCCGAGCAGCCCGGCGAGTTCCACCAGGTCCGTGCCCGCGAGCCGGGGCAGCGCGCAGCCCGCGAGCGTCCTGCACGCCTCGCGCCAGCTCGGCGGTACCGAACGGCCGCCGCCCAGCGCGCCGGTGAGCGCGCCCGCGAGTGCAGGGGCCGAGTCGGCGACCCGGGAGAGGCAGGCGGCGGCCGGTACCGCCGCCGTCATCTCACCCCGGGCGGCGGTGGCGAGGGCCAGGGCGACCGGGACGGTCTCGGCCGCGGCGATGCCGTAGCTGTAGACGTGGTCCACGATCTGGTGCTCCAGGAGCGGGACGAGCTCGAAGGCCGAATCGGCGGCCCGGGCCAGCTGCACGGCGTGCCGGGCGTTGCGGCCGATCTCGGTGGCGGGCGGGAGCTCGGCGAGCGCCGCCTCGACGGCGTCGTGGACCGTCGCCCCGCCCAGGGCCGCGGCGACGGCCGCCGCCGTCGCCCGGGCGCCGTGGACGCCGTCGCCGTCCTGGGTGTACCGGGCGTCGAACTCGGCGAGTTCGGCGGCGGCGCGGGGGTCGGCCGGATGGACCAGGGCCAGGACGGCGGCCCGGACGCAGGCCGCGTCGTCGAAGTAGTGCGGGTTGTCGTGGCCCGTGGCGGGCGGACGCAGACCGGTGGCGAGGTTGCCGAGGCCCGCGCGCACCGAGATCCGGGCACGGAGGGGGAGCACGGCCGACTCGACCTCGGGGGCGCGGTCGGCCGCGGCGGCGACCTGCCCGGCGAGGGCGTTCCAGGCGAGGTCGACGGCGGCCCGGAGCCGGCGGTCCCGGGGGAGGCCGGCGAAGACCGGGCCGGAGGCGGCGAGGACGGCCTCGGCGGTGAAGGCCGCCCACTCGGCGTCGTCGGAGGGACCGAGGCGGAGGGGCTCGGGGGGCTGGTTGAGGGCGATGGGGACGGGGAGGGTGGTCGTCGCGTTCTGCTCGGCGAAGGTGTCGAGTTCGCGGGTGAGGCGGCGGGTCCACTCGGGCATGCGGGCGGCGCGGTGCCGTGCGGCGGGCCAGCCCGCGGCGTCGCCCGCGGCGATCCCGAGGAACAGGCCCTCGACCGCGTCGCGGCCGGCCCTGCGGGGGGCGCGCGCCGTCGGGGAGTCGTGCGCGTCATGGGCGCACCGCGCTGCCGGGTCCCTGCGGGCGCTCCCGCCCCCGCCTCCGCCCCAGGAGCCGGTGCCGCGCACCGGGGCGGCGCCGTGGTCCGGAGCGGGGGCCCGGAGCGCGCCGACCGTCGGGGCGCCGCCCGGGACCGTGGCCGGGTCCCGCAGGGCGTCGACCGCCGGGACGGTGCCCGGCACCGGGGGCCGCGCCCGCTCTCCCCCGGGCTCGCGGCCCCGCTCGACCAGGGGGGACCCCCCTCGCCCCGCGGAACGGTCACCCACGGCGGTGGCGGTACTGCTCGGCACCGGGGCCGCACCCATGGCGGTGGCGGGGGTGATGCCCGGGGCCGCGCCCACGGCGGTGGCGGTGGTGATGCCTGGGGCCGGGGCCGCGCCCACGGCGGTGGCGGTGGTGATGATGCCTGGGGCCGGGGCCGCGCCTACGGCGGTGGCGGTGATGCCCGGGATCGGGGCCGCGCCTACAGCGGTGGCGGTGGTGATGCTCGGGGCCGACGACGTGTCCGCAGCGGTGGCAGTGGACGGGCTCGCGGTCGGGTCCGCGGGGCGGGGGCCCGCAGGGCAAGTGTCCGCGGGGGGTGTCGTCGGCGTCGGGTCCGCGCTCATCAGGACTCCTCCTCCGGGGTCAGCAGGTCCGCCACGTCCAGGACGTGGTAGCCGCGCATCGAGGGGAGGCAGCTGCCGGTGACCGGGGCGATGGCCGCGGCCCAGTCGGGCGGGATCGCGCCCGTGCCGCCCGCCGCGCCCGCCAGCGCGCCCGCCACCGCCGCCGTCGTGTCGGCGTCGCGGCCCATGTTGACGGCGGTGAGGACGGCCGTGCGGAAGTCGCCCCGGGCCGCCGCGAACGCGCCGAACGCCAGGCCCACCGCCTCCGGGGCCAGGTCCGTCCAGGGATAGCCGCCGATGACGACGGCCGAGCGGACCTGGCGTTCGCGGGTGAGCGGGTCCGCCTGGACGCGCTGGGCCGCGACGACCGCGCGGCGCAGCGAGCGGGCCGTCCAGGAGTCCATCGGGACGACCGAGAGGGCCGCCGCGATCACCGAGGTGACGGTCGCCCCCGTCATCGCGGCCGCCACGCCCGCCGCCACCGCCTGACCGCCGTAGATGCCCTCGCCGTCGTGGCTGACGCTGCCGTCGATCGCGACGAGCCGGGCCGCCTCCGCCGGGCGTCCGGCCGCGAACACCCCGAAGGGGGCGGCCCGCATGGCCAGTCCGTCCGACCACGCGTGGCGGTGCTGGGCGGAGATGGGGGCGGCCAGGCCCCGGCGGAGGTTCTCCAGGGTGCCGCGCTCGGAGAAGCCGGCGCCGCGGAAGGGGCCCTCGTCGAGGTCGGCGATCCAGTGGTGCCAGGCCCGTTCGACGTGGTGGACGGTGAGGGCGGAGCCGTGCCGGGCGAGGAGCAGCGCCGAGAAGATGGCGTACTCCGTGTCGTCGGTGCCGGCCGGACTGTCCGTCACGAAGCCTTCGATGCGGCCCCAGCGGCGGCGGATCTCGGAGGGCCGCATGTTCTCGGCGGGCGCGCCGAGCGCGTCGCCGACGGCGAGGCCGAGGAGCGCCCCCCTCGCCCGTTCACGCGTGTCGCAGGCCGTGCTGGTCACCATCTCGCGCCCCTTCCTCGACGGGGGCGCCGACAGCGGCGCCCCGATGCCTGGATCTGTGCCACCACGGGCCGCGAACTCGCCGAAGAAACGTCTCTGTCACCCGGCTGACACCCCGCCAGGTTGGGGTGTCCTCACTGAGGCGGACCTTAGTAAGTACGGCCTGGCTTGCTGGCGCGCCCCTTACATCGGGCGTATTTTCGACGTGTTGGGGGAGACGGGTGCATCCGACCCGCAGGAACGAGGGGAGAGCCATGTCCATCATCGAAGCTCAGGCGCCACTGCACGAGGCCCACCGCGACAACCACACGCACCGGGACGTGAACGGCGGCTGGCTGCGCCCGGCGGTGTTCGGTGCGATGGACGGACTCGTCTCCAACCTCGCCCTGATGACCGGTGTCGCCGGCGGTGCGGTCTCCTCGGGGACCGTCGTCATCACCGGCCTGGCGGGCCTCGCGGCCGGCGCCTTCTCCATGGCGGCCGGCGAGTACACCTCCGTCGCCTCGCAGCGCGAGCTCGTCCAGGCGGAACTGGACGTCGAGCGCCGCCAGTTGCGCAAGCACCCGGTCGACGAGATGGAGGAGCTCGCCGCGCTCTACGTCTCCCGCGGCGTCGAGCCCGAGCTCGCCCGCGAGGTCGCGATGCAGCTGTCGAAGGACCCCGAGCAGGCGTTGGAGATCCACGCCCGCGAGGAGCTCGGCATCGACCCCGACGACCTGCCGTCGCCGACGGTCGCCGCCGTCTCGTCCTTCGGCTCCTTCGCCCTCGGTGCGCTCCTGCCCGTCCTGCCGTACCTGCTCGGGGCGACCGCGCTCTGGCCGGCCGTGCTGCTCGCGCTCCTCGGCCTCTTCGCCTGCGGCGCCCTGGTGGCCCGGGTGACCGCCCGCGGCTGGCTCTTCAGCGGCATGCGCCAGCTCGCCCTGGGCGGGGCCGCGGCGGCCGTCACGTACGGGCTCGGCATGCTCTTCGGGGCCGCCTTGTAGCCGGACGGAGCCGGTGCGGATTCCGCACCCCCGCAGAAGACCGAGAGGCCCCTCAAAGGGGCCTCTCGGTCTTTTCGTGACACCTTTTCGGGGCAGAGCGCTCGAAACGGCTGTGACGTATCTCCCTGGCCCGATCCGCCACGGCGATGAGACACTATGCGGGACGCCACATATGTAGCCGGTTACTCGGCGGTTTCGAACCCGTGACCAACGGGAAAGAGGCCTGAGCGCCATCGGGCAACGAAGCCCACTTCCAGTGACGGGTCGCCGGAGCCCCGAAGAACCTCCGGACCTCCGACCCGTCCCCCGCGGGGCAGCCCCTGCCGCCGCATCCCACAGGTGAACCCACACCATCGCTGCGTATCGGTGATGTCCGCATGCTGGAATGAGCTATCCACTTCGCGAGAAGCCAGCCATCATGTAACCTGCACGAAATTTCGCGGAGGGCCAACGTCGTCCCTCGGCAGCTCCATATGCCACGACGACGACGGGAGAGCCGATGCGTTCCGACGCCTGGTCGCCCATGGACGGTCGCCCCGCTGCTCAGGGGATGTACGACCCCCGTAACGAACACGACGCCTGTGGCGTCGGGTTCGTGGCCACCCTCACCGGTGTAGCCAGCCACGCGCTGGTCGAGCAGGCGCTGACCGTACTGCGCAACCTCGAGCACCGCGGCGCCACCGGCTCCGAGCCCGACTCCGGCGACGGCGCCGGCATCCTGCTCCAGGTCCCGGACGCCTTCCTGCGCGAGGTCGCCGGATTCGAGCTCCCCGAGGCCGGCGCGTACGCCGTCGGCATCGCCTTCCTCCCCGAGGACGGCATCGACGAGACCCTCGCGAAGATCGAGACGATCGCCGCCGAAGAGCGCCTGAACGTCCTCGGCTGGCGCGAGGTCCCCGTCGCCCCCGAGCTGCTCGGCGCCTCCGCCCGCGCCACCATGCCGGTCTTCCGCCAGCTCTTCGTCGCCGACGGCGAGAACACGGGCATCGCGCTCGACCGCAAGGCCTTCGTCCTGCGCAAGCGCGCCGAGCGCGAGGCCGCGACGTACTTCCCGTCGCTCTCCGCCCGCACCATCGTCTACAAGGGCATGCTGACCACCGGCCAGCTGGAGCCCTTCTTCCCGGACCTGTCGGACCGCCGCTGCGCCACCGCCGTGGCCCTGGTCCACTCCCGGTTCTCCACCAACACCTTCCCGAGCTGGCCGCTGGCCCACCCGTACCGCTTCGTCGCCCACAACGGTGAGATCAACACCGTCAAGGGCAACCGGAACTGGATGACCGCCCGCGAGGCGCAGCTCGACTCCACGACCTTCGGCGAGGGCTCCCTGGAGCGGATCTTCCCGATCTGCACCCCGGACGCCTCCGACTCGGCCTCCTTCGACGAGGTCCTGGAGCTCCTCCACCTCGGCGGCCGCTCCCTGCCGCACGCGGTCCTGATGATGGTCCCGGAGGCGTGGGAGAACCACGAGACCATGGACCCGGACCGGCGCGCCTTCTACCAGTACCACTCCACGCTGATGGAGCCCTGGGACGGCCCGGCCTGCGTCACCTTCACCGACGGCGTCCAGGTCGGCGCGGTCCTCGACCGCAACGGTCTGCGCCCCGGCCGCTACTGGGTCACCGACGAGGGCCTCGTCGTCCTCTCCTCCGAGGTCGGCGTCCTCGACATCGACCCCGCCAAGGTCGTCCGCAAGGGCCGCCTCCAGCCCGGCAGGATGTTCCTCGTCGACACCGCCGAGCACCGCATCGTCGAGGACGACGAGATCAAGGCCGCCCTCGCCGCCGAGCACCCCTACGCGGAATGGCTGGAGACCGGCGAGATCGAGCTCTCCGACCTCCCCGAGCGCGAGCACATCGTGCACACCCACGCCTCGGTCACCCGCCGCCAGCAGACCTTCGGCTACACCGAGGAAGAGCTCCGCGTCATCCTCGCCCCGATGGCCCGCACGGGCGGCGAGCCGCTCGGCTCCATGGGCACGGACTCGCCCATCGCGGCCCTGTCGGCCCGCCCGCGGCTGCTCTTCGACTACTTCACGCAGCTCTTCGCGCAGGTCACGAACCCGCCGCTGGACGCCATCCGCGAAGAGCTGGTGACGAGCCTGCGCTCCTCGCTCGGCCCCGGCAGCAACCTGCTCGAGCCCACCGCCTCGTCGTGTCGCAGCGTCACCCTGCCCTTCCCGGTGATCGACAACGACGAGCTGGCCAAGCTCATCCACATCAACCACGACGGCGACATGCCCGGCATGAAGGCCGTGACCCTCTCCGGCCTCTACCGGGTCTCCGGCGGCGGCGAGGCCCTCGCCGCCCGCATCGACGCGATCTGCGCCGAGGCCGACGCGGCGATCGAGGGCGGCGCCCGCCTCATCGTGCTCTCCGACCGGCACTCCGACGCCGAGCACGCGCCGATCCCCTCCCTGCTGCTCACCGCGGCCGTCCACCACCACCTCATCCGCACCAAGCAGCGCACCAAGGTGGGCCTGCTCGTCGAGGCCGGTGACGTCCGCGAGGTCCACCACGTCGCCCTGCTCATCGGCTACGGCGCCGCGGCGGTCAACCCGTACCTCGCCATGGAGTCCGTCGAGGACCTGGTCCGCGCCGGCACCTTCATCGAGGGCATCGAGCCCGAGCAGGCCATCCGGAACCTGATCTACGCCCTCGGCAAGGGCGTCCTCAAGGTCATGTCCAAGATGGGCATCTCCACCGTCGCCTCCTACCGCGGCGCCCAGGTCTTCGAGGCCGTCGGCCTCGACGAGGCCTTCGTCGCCACGTACTTCAACGGCACGGCCACCAAGATCGGCGGCGCCGGCCTCGACGTCGTCGCCAAGGAGGTCGCCGCCCGCCACGCCAAGGCGTACCCCGTCTCCGGAGTCCCCTCGGCGCACCGCGCCCTGGACATCGGCGGCGAGTACCAGTGGCGCCGCGAGGGCGAGCCGCACCTGTTCGACCCGGAGACCGTCTTCCGCCTGCAGCACGCCACGCGCACCAAGCGGTACGACATCTTCAAGAAGTACACGGAGCGGGTGAACGAGCAGTCCGAGCGCCTCATGACGCTCCGCGGCCTCTTCGGCTTCGCCCCGGACCGCCCCTCGATCCCCGTCGACGAGGTCGAGCCGGTCTCCGAGATCGTCAAGCGCTTCTCCACCGGCGCCATGTCGTACGGCTCCATCTCCCGCGAGGCGCACGAGACGCTCGCCGTCGCCATGAACCGGCTGGGCGCCAAGTCCAACACCGGTGAGGGCGGCGAGGACCCGGAGCGCCTGTACGACCCGGTGCGCCGCTCCGCGATCAAGCAGGTCGCCTCCGGCCGCTTCGGCGTCACCAGCGAGTACCTGGTCAACGCCGACGACATCCAGATCAAGATGGCCCAGGGCGCCAAGCCCGGCGAGGGCGGTCAGCTGCCCGGCCACAAGGTCTACCCATGGGTCGCCAAGACGCGTCACTCGACGCCCGGCGTCGGCCTCATCTCGCCGCCGCCGCACCACGACATCTACTCCATCGAGGACCTGGCCCAGCTGATCCACGACCTCAAGAACGCCAACCCGGTCGCCCGCATCCACGTGAAGCTGGTCTCCGAGGTCGGCGTCGGCACGGTCGCCGCCGGTGTCTCCAAGGCCCACGCGGACGTCGTCCTGATCTCCGGCCACGACGGCGGAACGGGCGCCTCCCCGCTGACCTCGCTGAAGCACGCGGGCGGCCCCTGGGAGCTCGGCCTCGCCGAGACCCAGCAGACGCTGCTGCTCAACGGCCTGCGCGACCGGATCGTCGTCCAGACCGACGGCCAGCTGAAGACCGGCCGCGACGTGATCATCGCCGCGCTCCTCGGCGCCGAGGAGTTCGGTTTCGCCACCGCGCCGCTCGTCGTCTCCGGCTGCGTCATGATGCGCGTCTGCCACCTCGACACCTGCCCGGTCGGCATCGCCACCCAGAACCCGGTCCTGCGCGACCGCTTCTCCGGCAAGGCCGAGTTCGTCGTCAACTTCTTCGAGTTCATCGCCGAGGAGGTCCGCGAGCTCCTCGCCGAGCTGGGCTTCCGCACCCTCGAAGAGGCCGTCGGCCACGCCGAGCTGCTCGACACCAGCCGCGCGGTCACGCACTGGAAGGCGCAGGGTCTCGACCTGGAGCCGCTCTTCTTCGTGCCCGAGCTGGCCGAGGGCGCGGTCCGCCACGCCCGGGTCGAGCAGGACCACGGCCTGGAGAAGGCCCTCGACAACGAGCTGATCCAGCTCGCCGCCGAGGCCCTGAACGCGCCCTCCGCCGAGGAGGCCCAGCCGGTCCGCGCCCAGGTCGCGATCCGCAACATCAACCGCACGGTCGGCACCATGCTCGGCCACCAGGTGACGAAGAAGTTCGGCGGCGCCGGCCTCCCGGCCGACACCATCGACATCACCTTCACCGGCTCCGCGGGCCAGTCCTTCGGCGCCTTCCTGCCGGCCGGCGTCACCCTCCGCCTGGAGGGCGACGCCAACGACTACGTCGGCAAGGGCCTCTCCGGCGGCCGGGTGATCGTCCGCCCGGACCGGGGCGCCGACCACCTGGCCGAGTACTCGACCATCGCGGGCAACACCATCGGCTACGGCGCGACCGGCGGCGAGCTGTTCCTCCGCGGCCGCACCGGCGAACGCTTCTGCGTCCGCAACTCCGGCGCCCTGGTCGTCTCGGAGGGCGTGGGCGACCACGGCTGCGAGTACATGACCGGTGGCACGGCGGTCGTCCTCGGCGAGACCGGCCGCAACTTCGCGGCCGGCATGTCGGGCGGCGTCGCCTACGTCGTCGACCTCGACCGGGACAACGTCAACTCCGGGAACCTGGAGGCGGTCGAGACCCCGTCGGACACCGACAAGGCGTGGCTGCACGACGTCGTGCGCCGCCACTTCGAGGAGACCGGTTCGACGGTCGCCGAGAAGCTCCTCGCCGACTGGGACGCCGCCGCGGCCCGGTTCAGCAAGATCATCCCCGCCACGTACAAGGCCGTGCTCGCCGCCAAGGACGCCGCTGAGCTCGCCGGTCTCTCCGAGGCCGAGACCACCGAGAAGATGATGGAGGCTGCGTCCCATGGCTGACCCCAAGGGCTTCCTGACCACCGGGCGCGAAGTCGCCCAGACCCGACCGGTGGGCGAGCGCGTCAGGGACTGGAACGAGGTCTACGTCTCCGGCTCCCTGCTGCCGATCATCAGCAAGCAGGCCGGCCGCTGCATGGACTGCGGCATCCCGTTCTGCCACAACGGCTGCCCCCTCGGGAACCTGATCCCCGAGTGGAACGACTACGCCTACCGCGAGGACTGGTCGGCGGCGCAGGAGCGGCTGCACGCCACCAACAACTTCCCGGAGTTCACCGGCCGTCTGTGCCCGGCCCCGTGCGAGTCCGCGTGCGTGCTCGGCATCAACCAGCCGGCCGTCACCATCAAGAACGTCGAAGTCTCCATCATCGACAAGGCCTGGGACGCGAACGACGTCAAGCCGCAGGTGCCCGAGCGCCTCTCCGGCAAGACCGCCGCCGTCATCGGCTCGGGCCCGGCGGGCCTCGCCGCCGCCCAGCAGCTGACCCGGGCCGGCCACACCGTGGTCGTGTACGAGCGGGCCGACCGCATCGGTGGTCTCCTCCGCTACGGCATCCCCGAGTTCAAGATGGAGAAGCGGCACATCAACCGCCGCATCGAGCAGATGCGCGCGGAGGGCACCAAGTTCCGCACCGGCATCGAGATCGGCCGCGACCTGACGTCGACGGACCTGCGCAAGCGGTTCGACGCCGTGGTCATCGCCGCCGGCGCCACCACCGCCCGCGACCTGCCCGTCCCGGGTCGCGAGCTGAACGGCATCCACCAGGCGATGGAGTACCTGCCGCTCGCCAACAAGGTCGTCGAGGGCGACTTCGTGGCCCCGCCGATCACCGCCGAGGGCAAGCACGTCGTCGTCATCGGCGGCGGCGACACCGGCGCGGACTGCGTCGGCACGGCGCACCGCCAGGGCGCGGCCTCGGTCACGCAGCTGGAGATCATGCCGAAGCCGGGCGACGAGCGGAACGCCGGCCAGCCCTGGCCGACCTTCCCCATGCTCTACAAGGTCACCTCGGCGCACGAGGAGGGCGGCGAGCGGGTCTACTCCGTCTCCACCACCCACTTCGAGGGCGACGAGGAGGGCAACGTCCAGTTCCTCCACCTCGTCGAGGTCGAGTTCGTCGACGGCAAGCTGACCCAGAAGCCGGGCACGGAGCGCAAGATCCCCGCCCAGCTGGTCACGCTCGCGATGGGCTTCACCGGCACGGACGTGGAGAACGGCCTGGTCGCGCAGTTCGGTCTGGCGCTGGACGAGCGGGGCAACATCGCCCGTGACGCGGACTTCGCCACCAACGTCGACGGCGTGTTCGTCGCCGGTGACGCCGGCCGCGGCCAGTCCCTCATCGTCTGGGCCATCGCCGAGGGCCGCTCGGCCGCCCGCGGCGTGGACCGCTACCTGACCGGCGCCAGCTCCCTGCCGGCCCCGATCCGCCCGACGGACCGTGCCCTGACGGTCTGATCCCCCGGATCACCCCCGAACGTCCCGCACAACGACGTGCGGAACTGAGCGCAGCGCCCCCCGAACGTCCCCGACCGGACGACCTGGGGGGCGCTGCGGTGCGTCTTCAGCCCTTGCCGGGCCAGACCCAGGTGATCAGCGAGGCCGCCGAGACCGCCAGGATGCCGACCAGGCCCATCCAGCGGGCCCAGCCGGTCATCAGCCGAACGGTCTCGGCGCGCTCCTTCTCGTACCGCAGCAGGTACTCCGCACCCGAGGGCAGCTTCCGCCCCGGCCGCTCGTGCACGGCCGAGACCATCAGCCAGGACGCCAGGAGGAGCAGCAGGAACGCCCCGGCGAGCAGCCCGATCACCCACCACCGGGGCCCGGTGGTCATCTTGCCCAGGTTCTCCTGCCCCTTGAGCACGAAGACGACGGTGAGCAGCCCGGTGAGCGTGGCGAGGAAGTTCCGGTAGCCCTCGGCCTGCTGGAGTGCCGCCCTGAGCTGCTCGGGCGGGGTGGCCATGGCCAGGACCCGGTCGTCGGCGTCGCGCAGTTCCTCGGGAGTGAACTCGTTCACAGCGACAGCCCCCGGGGCGGTGCGAGGTAGAACGAGGCGCCGCAGCCCTTCTCCACCCCGGCGGGCCGGTCCACGTGCCAGGTCGGGCAGGCGCACCGCGCGTACTTCGGCTCGCCGTTGTCGAAGGCCTGCCTGTCCGGGCCGGCGGGGCCCTTGGTGACGTACTGGACGTTCTCCCACATCCGGGTGGTCACGCACCGGCACTGCGGGCACTCGCCCGTGGCCTCCAGGCGCCCGGCGCCCCGGGACTGCCAGAGGAAGGTCGTGACCGGCGCGGTGGGGGGCCGGTCCGTGACGCGGTAGGGAACGGCGGAACTCACGGGCGGGGGCCTCCTGGGGCGCTGGGAAGGTCGAGGTCGAAGAGGCGGCGGTACCGCGCGAGCCGGTCGAGGACCTCCGGCTCGGACAGGTCCGTCTCCTCGGAGCAGAGGAGTACGTGATCGGGGTCGACGGTTCCTTCGAGGGCCGGGGCACGGCCGGTCAGCCGGGCGGTGAGCACGATGACGTCGCGCCAGTCGGGCTCCAGGTCCCGTTCGTCCCCGACGGGCTCGGGGACGGTGACGTCGAGCCCGAGGCAGCGGAAGGGCGCGTAGCGCTCGTACGCCCACCAGAGCGTGCGGCCGAACCGGCCCGCGACGAGGACGAGTTCGAGGGGACCGAGGGTGCCGGCGCCGAGCAGATCCGGCCCGAAGGCGGCCAGGTCGAAGTCGTCGGGGTCGAAGTCGTCCAGGGTCGCGGCGTCGGGACCGGTGAAGGGGCCGGGGAGGGCGGGGCCGCCGGCCGGGAGGAAGGCCTGGGCGATGCGGACGACGTCGCCGAGGCTGCTGCCCGTGCGGACCGCGCCCAGGAGGTCCCGGCAGGTGAGCTCGGTGCGGAGCGCCGCCGCGGTGAGGTTCCTGTGGTCGAAGAGGAAATGCGTCGTGGCGTACGGAGCCACCGACCGGAGGGAGTCCGGGAGGTCGACGACCTTCAGGGGGAGGGGCAGGGGAAGCGCCGCCAGGCGGTCCGCCTCGTCGCCCAGCGTGTTCCGTTGCTGGGCGGCGAGGCGGGTCAAGGGCCCCAGACCGAGGCCGTCCGTGTCGAGGTCCCAGGGACCCCTGCCGTACTCCAGGCGGGGATAGACGATGTTGAGCAGCTCGTCGACGAGGGGGTCCTGGGCGAGCTGCTGAGCGCTCGCTTCGACGAGGGCGCGACAGCCGGGGGCGAGAACGCCGCAGGCGTCCAGGAGCCTCAGATCCCGAAGGGCCGAGGCGAAGCCGGGCCCGGAAGCGATGTGCCGAATCGCTCCGACGAGACGCCAGGGGCCGATGTTTCCGCAGTCCTGTCCCTGTCCGGGGCGAAGAGCGCTGATCCAGCCCGGGACCGTCCAGTCGCGGATCTCGTCCGGCACCGGAGGCGCCGACACGCCGGTGACGGGCGTGAGGCCGTTGATCTGGTCCACCACGTCGCCGACCGGGAGATCCATCCTGCTGGATCGGTCGAGGACGTCGAGCATGTCGAGGGGGCCGTCGACCCAGGGCGGCCTGCCGTTCACCGCGTGCGACAGGAGGCGGCGCTCCTCGCCGGTCAGGGGCCGATGGCCGAGCGTCGCGGCGGAGACCTCGGGGGCCAGGGAGAAGCCCAGGCTCTTCAGCTCGTCGATGCGCTCGGCGAGGTCCTTGCGCCGTTCGACGGACGGGGCCCGCACCAGGAGGTCGACCGGGTGGACGACGCCCTCGTGCCAGTCCCGTGCCGTCCTCCACACGGCCATGGGTTCGGGGCTGGCCAGTGCGCGGACCTCCGCCTCCAGGACGACGCCCGCGGAGTGCTCGGGCACCTCCTCCCATCCGGGCAGCGGCACGATGCGCGTCAGCTCCCGTACCGACGCGAGCGCCTCGGCCAGGGTGATGCCGTGGGTGTGCGCGACCGGCAGGAGCGGAGCGAAGGCGGCCGGGCGCGCAGAGGGCCCCCTGGTCGACTCACGCCTCGCGTTGTCGTGCGCGTGGACGGAGTCGGCCATGACCGCGGTCGGGAAGAGCGTTCTCAACGCACGTACGTCGGCGACGTCCGGCACCTGCACGCCGACGACGGCGAATCTCCGCTGGGCGCGGACGGCCGCGGCGAGGGACTGTCCGCTCCGCGCGGCCGCGCGCAGGGGCGCGGCCCAGCCGCCGGGCATGCCCTGCAGGAAGAGCAGCATGTCCAGACCGACGGGTCGGGGATAGCTGTCCGGAGCGAACCGGTCGCCCTGGTTGCGGAGCGCGCCCAGCGCGGAGTGCCGCCACCGCTTCAGCGTCGTGCTGTCGATGGTCGGGGCGATGGTGTAACTGCGCAGTCGGATGAGTTCACTGTCGGAGGGGAAGCACCCCACCTCGCGCAGCCGGAACGTCGGCGAGGCCAGGCTGTACTCCTCGTGCGTCGCGTGCAGGACCCCCACCGCGTCCCCGGGCAGCGAGTCGAAGACCTCCACCGCCAGTTTCGGTTCCGTGCGGGCGAGCCCCCACAGCCAGCGCAGCGACACCTCCTCGAAGGCGGCCACCGCCTCGGGCACGCCCGCCAGCAGGCGGAGCAGGACGCCTTCCTCGTCGTGGCCGATCAGCCCGTTCCGGTCCACCGTCGGCACCGGTTGGTCCCGTTCGCGCAGGTTGAAGACGTAGCCGTCGACCTCCGGCGCGTTCTTGATCACCACGCCGTCCAGGAGCAGTTGGCCCCTGCCCTGGACGAGCCAGGCGTCCGTCCCCGCCGCGGCGGGCTTGGCCGGCCAGTTCGCCGAGGCCTGGAGCTCGCCGGGCGACCACTCCGCCCAGCGGATCCGGTTGCCGTCCCGGTCCAGCTCCTCCGCCGTCACCCGGTGGTCGCTCACCCACAGCAGCGAGCGCAGCGTCTCCACGAGCGACGGCGGCGTCCCGCCGTCCGCGTTCAGGTAGAGGCGGACCACGGTGCCCCCGCGCTCCGGGGCCTCGGTCGTCCCCACGATCTCCAGGAGGCCCGAGCCGGACTGGATGGTGGCCTGCAGGGGTGCTTCCGTACGGGAGGGGTTGCCGTGGAGGTCGGTGGTGGCGGTGGTGACCACGACCTCCTCCGCCAGCATGAAGTAGCTGAACACGCCGATGCCGAAACGGCTGTTGAACGGGACCGGCTCGATGCCCGCCCGCCGCCAGTTCCGTCGCTCCTGCACGAAGTCCGGGTCCTGCTCGTACCGCTTGCCCGCGCGGGCGAACATCGAGGTGAGCTTTCTGCGGCTCATGCCGGTGCCCGTGTCGCGGCACTCGATGTACGGACGGTCCTCCTCGTCGTACCCCTGGACGAAGGAGATCTCCGGCTCACGGCCCTTCGCCCCGCACTTGCGCAGGCTCCGCCCGTACTCGGCGCGCAGCTGCCGGTGCCGGCAGGCGTCCAGGGCGTTCTGGTAGAGCTCCCGGACGGCGAGCATCCTGTCCCCGTACAGCTGCGTGCCCATGAGCAGCGGGCGGATCTCGTCCTCGGCGAGGCGGAAGCGCTCCAGCGGCTTGGTGTACTGCTGTTCCAGTGGTTCGAGGAACTCGGTGGTCACCTTGCGCGGGATGCCGCGCAGCAGGTCGGGGGCGGTCGTCCGGGCCTCCTTCCAGCTCTTGTGCCGGGCCCGGACCGACGCGTCGGCGGTCGCCGCCAGCTCCTCCACGGCCGCGTGCAGCGCGGGGTGCGGGCAGAGGAAGTGGACCGCCAGGTCGTACCCGTCGCCGCCCGTCCGCGCGTGCTCGTCGGGGGACTCCAGGCGGTACTCGGAGAGGGCCGAGGTGACGTCCGAGGGCACGAGCCGGCGGTGGGCGCCCAGGTGGTCGACGAGGACGCTGGACATGCGCCGGGGGTCCGCGGCCAGGAGCGAGGCCAGCCAGACGAGGTACGCGAGGTCACGGGCGCGCCAGGTGTTGCCGGGCACGGCCGGGTGCTCGTTCCAGCGGAGTTCGCCGCTGTCGTTGATGCGGGGGCTGCTGCCGGGCGCGACCGTGACGTGGGCCAGGACCTGGCGGAGCTGGCGGTCGATCAGGGCGCGGTTCTGCGGGGAGGTCTCGCCGGCGTACCCGGCCGTCACGGCCGAGACCACCATGGCGAGCAGGTGGTCGACCGCCGCGTAGTCGCCCGTACCGTCCCACAGGCGGTCCCAGTCGGCGATGAACCGGTGGCGCAGCCAGTGGTCGGCCGCCGTGGCGGGCCCGGTCAGGTGGCGTCGGCGCAGGGTCTCCGCCGCCAGGCTGACCTGCGAGTGCGCCCGGGACACGTCCCGCGCCGCGTCGCACACCAGATGGTCGTGCGGGGTGGCGGGCGCCCGCCCCCGCCCGTCCTCGGACCGGTCGATCCGGTCCGGCCGGAGTGCCGCCAGCTCGCTCAGGGCGATGGCGACGACCCCCTCGTGCAGCAGGGGCGCGGCGAGCAGGGCCGCCGTCTCGGCGGGGGAGAGGCGCTCGCGCCCGGTGAGGCGGGCGGCCTCGACGAGCCGGCCGAGCCGGTCGACGACCCGGATCGGGTAGTCCGGGTCGCTCCAGGGGGTCGCGAGGGCCGAGTCCGTGCCCAGGCGGCTCTTCGCGACCTCGCGCGCCAGGTCGGCCAGTTTCTCCTTGACCCGCTCGTGCGCGTCGGCGTGCGAGGTGTGCCGCCAGAGCACGGAGTCGGCGACCGCTTCGGACCAGCGCTGGGTCTCCTGGGAGCCCCGGCAGAGGACCAGCCGTTCGGCGAGGCCCGGCACACACAGGAAGTCGATCGTCGGCGGGGGCTCCGTGAGCCGGGCGGTCAGCCGCTCGACCCGGGCCCGGACGAAGTCGTGGACGTCCTTCAGGGTCTTCGGGGGGCTGTTGCGGGACAGGGCCTCGGAGAGGGCGATGCCGAAGTAGCTGCCCTTCTCGGGGTCGGCGTAGGCCGGCTGACCGCGGCCGGTCGCGAGCAGCCAGGCCACGTCGCGGTAACCGGAGTTCACCAGACGCGCCTCGTCCGCGTCCGCGGGCGAGGGCGGTTGGTCGGTCCGGCAGGTGTCGAGGCAGACCACGACCGTGACGCCCGGGGGCACCGCGCCCAACAGGACTTCGGGGGCGGTTTCGAGGATCGTCTGCGCGATGAGGGAGCCGTCGGCGCGGGGCCGGGTGTCCGAGGTGAGCAGGTACTCGCGCTCGCCGACGGTCACCCCGTGGCCGGAGACGTAGAGGAACGCCGTGTCCCCGGCCGTGCAGGAGAGGAGGAAGTCCTCCACGGCGCTCACGATCGAGCCGACCCCGGTGTCCTGCCGCTCCGGGCTGGGATGACCGGGGTGGAGGGCGTCGACGGTGTAGCCGGACTCGGCGAGGGCGGCTCCGACGAGCTCGATGTCGCGGTCGACGAAACCGAGCGCGGGGAAGAGCCCGGCGAGGGTCTCGTCCCGTTCCAGGAACGCGGTCCTGCCGACTCCGATGAGCAGAGCCCGCCGTGCTCCGGTCACCGGCTCCTCGGTCGTGTCCCCCGACGTGGCCGTCGTCGCGCTCACCCGTACCCCCGATTCCCGTGTGCGGCGCCCCCGAACGTCCATGATTCCAGAACGTCAGGACCGGCCGGGGGCCCTGCCGGTGATCCGCGGGCCTCACGGGGACGCCGGTGCTCGGCGGAAGTGCGGGATCACGTGCTCGCCCCACTGGCGGATCGTCTCCAGGCAGGCGTCCTGCGGCACCGTGCCCATCTGGATCAGGCACATCACCTCGTCGACGCCGATCTCCCGGAGGCGTTCGACGTAGGCGATCGCGGTGGCCGCGTCCCCGTAGGCGTGGTCGGTGTTGTACGGGCCGGTGTCGACCGGGCGGGCGGGGACGTCGGCCTCGTGGAGCCGGGCGACCAGTCGCCGCCGTTCCTCGTCGAGCACCCCGGTGTGGTCCTCGTCCTCCGCGTGGCCCGTGGGAGCGGGAGCCCCGCCGTACCAGTGCGCGATCGACTCGGCGAAGAAGCGCTGGCCCCGGGTGCCGAGCCGGAGGGCGCGGGCGGCGTCGTCGAGGACGATCGTCGGGCACAGGGCGGAGAAGTGGTCGTTGACCTCGGTGGAGACGAACCGGGATCCGTCCCGCGCGCCGATCGCCTCGTCGTACACCGCGCGCATCGCCCGCACGTCGTCGGCCCCGGCGAAGCCCATCACCAGGGCGCCGATGCCGAGTTCGGCGGCCTGCCGGAGCGACTCGTGCTGCGAGCAGGCCATGAAGAGCGGTGGGTGGGGCGTCTGCACGGGGCGGGGCAGGACCGCGCCGGGGCCGATGTCGAGGGTGCCGTGCCACTCCAGCTCCGGCTCCCGCCAGGCGGCGGCGAAGATCCGCAGGGCCTCCTCGGTCTGCGGGCGGGTGTCCTCCGGGCGCACCCCGAACATCCGGGTCTCCTGGCGGGTCGCGCCCCGGCCGGCGCCCACGTCGACCCGGCCTCCGGAGAGCACGTCGAGCATGGCGGCGCGTTCGGCGACCCGGACCGGGTGCTGGTAGCCGAAGGGCATGGTGACCACGCCGTGGCCGACGCGGATGGTCCGGGTGCGGGCGGCGACCCAGGTCAGGAAGATCTCGGACGCGGTCATGTGGGCGTACTGGGTGAGGGAGTGGTGCTCGACCGCCCAGATCCGGTCGAAGCCCGTCTCCTCGGCGAGGACGGCCTGTTCGACGCAGTCGTGGAGGACCTGGCGTTCGCGGTCGGGGGTCGGGTCGACGAGCTGTGCTTCGAAGATCATGGAGAACTTCACGGGACGCTCCTCCCGGGGCAGGCTTGCGCTATGCCTAATCGAAATACTTCTAGCAGGCACAGGGGGAGGAGGGAAGAACCGTAGACTGCCCTCCGTGGTGGACCGAGAGAGCGTGCCAGGGCTTCCCGCGACCGGCTGGGCGGTGCTCGGACTGCTGTCCCACGGACGGGAGTTGTCCGGCTACGACGTCAAGAAGTGGGCCGACCGGTCCCTCGGCCTCTTCTACTGGAGCCCGTCCTTCAGCCAGGTCTACGGCGAGCTCAAGCGCCTGGAGAGCAGCGGTTACGCCACCTCGCGGCTCGTCGCCCCCGAGGCCGGCACCCGTGACAAACGCGTCTACCGGATCACCGACGAGGGCCTCGCCGCCGTCCGCACCTGGGCCCGCACCGCCCCCCTCGACCCGCCCGTCCTGAAGCACGGGCCGATGCTGCGGCTCTGGCTGGGCCACCTCCTCGAACCCGAGCGGATGCGGGAGATCCTGGCCGCGCACCGGGAGTACGCCGAGCGCATGCGGCGGCGCGCCGAGGCGGACGCGGCGGACGCGGAGGCGGACGAGGCGTGGGCGCACCCCCGGCTGACCCTCGTGTGGGCCGAGCGGTACTACACGGCCGAGCGCGACCTGGCCGACGCCATGCTCGCGGACATCGAGGAACTGGAGGGGGAACGGCCATGGCACTGAGCCTGCGGAAGGTCGAGGAGACCGCGCCCGCCCTGGTGAGCCTCTACAAGGAGGCCGGGGCGTCACTGGCGCGGCACGGGATCGGCGGGCAGCGGGTCGCCGTCTACCTCGTCATCGACTACTCGGGCTCCATGAAGCCGTACTACGCGAACGGCACCGTGCAGGCCCTCGCCGACCGGGTCCTCGGGCTCTCCGCGCACCTCGACGACGACGGACGGGTGCCGGTGGTCCTCTTCTCCACCGACGTCGACGCGGAGACCGAGATCCGGCTCGACGACCACGCCGGCCGGATCGACCGGATCGTCGCCGGGCTCGGCCACATGGGGAAGACGAGCTACCACCTCGCCATGGACGCCGTCATCGACCACTACCTGGACAGCGGCTCCACCGCGCCCGCGCTCGTCGTCTTCCAGACCGACGGAGGGCCGATCAACAAGCTCGCCGCCGAGCGGTACGTCTGCAAGGCGGCCCGACTGCCGATCTTCTGGCAGTTCGTCGGCTTCGGCGACCCCGGCAGCCGGCAGTTCGAGTTCCTGCGCAGGCTCGACGAACTGGACGTGCCGGCGAAGCGGCCCCTGGACAACGCCGGCTTCTTCCACGCGGGCCAGGACCCGAGCCGGGTCCCGGACGCCGAGCTGTACGACCGGCTCGTCTCCGAGTTCCCGGCCTGGCTCGCCGCGGCCCGGGCCCAGGGCGTCGTCCGGTCGTGAACCGGCGGCCGCCAGGCGGAGGGCAGGCGACTCTCCGCCGTCGGCCCGGCTTTGCGAATCGGGTGGCTCCCGGACGGGGCACGGGCGATCATGACGCCATGAGCTCTCTCGTACGCCACACGACCATCGACTGCGCCGACGCCCACGCCCTGGCGACCTTCTGGGCGAAGGTGCTCGGCTCCAAGGTCTCCGACGACGACAAGCCCGGCGACCCGGAGGCGCTCGTCGAGTCGGCCGGCGCGGGCCTCCTCTTCATCCAGGTGCCCGAGGGGAAGACGGTGAAGAACCGCGTCCACCTCGACCTCCAGCCGCAGGACCGCACCCGCGACGAGGAGGTCGAGCGGCTGCTCGCCCTCGGCGCCACGCTCTTCGAGGACCACCGGAACCCGGACGGCACCGGCTGGGCGACCCTGACCGATCCGGAGGGCAACGAGTTCTGCGTGGAGCGCAGCGCGGCGGAGCGCGCGGCCACCGCCTGAGCCGCCGACGGCCTGAGCCGCCGACGGCCTGAGCCGCCGACGGCCTGAGCCGCCGACGGCCTGAGCCGCCGACGGCCTGAGCCGCCGACCGCCTGAGCCGCCGGCTACCTGGACCGCCGGCTACCTGGACCGCCGAACCCGAGCCCGCCGTGACAGGACGCCCGAGTCCCGGGCGGGCCCGCGCGCGGGGGGGACCAGAATGGGCACGTGCCGAACACTGCAAGCAAGAAGAAGACCCACGTGAGCGGGGGGCCCGAGCGGCGCCGTGAACTCCTGGACACGGCGGCCGAGGTGTTCGCCGCCCAGGGGTACAACGCCACCACCGTCCGCAAGATCGCGGACGCCGCCGGGATGCTCGCGGGCAGCCTCTACTACCACTTCGACTCCAAGGAGTCGATGCTCGACGAGATCCTCTCCACCTTCCTGGACGAGCTGTGGGAGGGGTACGACGCCGTCCTCGGCGCCGCGCTCGGCCCCCGCGAGACCATCGAGGCCCTGGTCACCGAGTCCTTCCGGGAGATCGACCGGCACCGCGCCGCCGTCGCCATCTACCAGAAGGAGTCCCTGCACCTCGTCGACCAGCCCCGCTTCGGCTACCTCGTCGACTCGCAGCGCAAGTTCGAGAGGGCCTGGCTCGGGACCCTGGAGCGCGGCGTCGCGGACGGGGTCTTCCGCGCCGACCTCGACGTCCGCCTGACCTACCGCTTCGTCCGCGACACCGTCTGGGTCGCCGCGTCCTGGTACCGGCCGGGCGGGCAGCACAGCCCGGAGGAGATCGCCCGCCAGTACCTGTCCATGGTGCTGGACGGGATCGCCGTGCGCGGTCCCGGGGCGTCCGGAGGGCGGGGGGTCGGGGCGGGAAGGTCCTGAGGCGCACTATTGTTCCGGTAGAGACATCCGGAAACCGTTTCGCGTTCCGGGAGAGACAGCCGGGACGCGCATCTCGTGTTCCGGGAGAGACAGCCGGGGCCCGTATCTCGTGTTCCGGGCGGTACAGCCGGGGCCCGCATCGCGCAGGTGCGGGCCCCGGCTGCGCCGCGCACCGGCCAGGAAGGCACGAATGACCCGCTCCGAACGCCCCCACAAGCGCGGCCCCCGCACCGCCCAGGCGAAGTCCACGTCCCAGCCGAAGGGCCCCCGCGGCGGCCGCCGTCCCGCCGCGCCCCCGCCGCCGCAGGAGTTCACTCCGCCGGAGACGGTGACGCCCGCGCTGCCGCCCGTGGCCTCCTTCGAGGACCTGGACATGCCGGCCGCGCTGCTGCGGACGCTCACCGAGCAGGGCGTCACCGAGCCCTTCCCGATCCAGGCCGCGACCCTGCCGAACTCGATCGCCGGGCGCGACGTCCTCGGCCGGGGGCGCACCGGCTCCGGCAAGACCCTCGCCTTCGGGCTGGCGCTCCTCGCCCGCACCGCCGGCCGCCGCGCCGAGCCGACCGCGCCCCTCGCGCTGGTCCTGGTGCCGACCCGCGAGCTCGCCCAGCAGGTGACCGACGCCCTCACGCCGTACGCCTCCGCGCTGCGGCTGCGGATCACCACGGTGGTCGGCGGCATGTCGATCTCCCGGCAGTCCTCGTCCCTGCGGCGCGGCGCCGAGGTCCTCATCGCCACCCCCGGCCGGCTCCACGACCTCATCGAGCGGGGGGACTGCCGACTGGACCAGGTCGCCGTCACCGTCCTCGACGAGGCCGACCAGATGGCCGACATGGGCTTCCTGCCGCAGGTCACGAAGCTGCTGAAGCAGGTCGAGCCGGGCGGGCAGCGGCTGCTGTTCTCCGCGACCCTCGACCGGAACATCGACAAGCTGGTCAAGATGTTCCTGGACGACCCGGTCGTGCACTCGGTCGACCCGTCGGCCGGCGCGGTCACCACCATGGAGCACCACGTCCTGTACGTGATGGACGAGACCGACAAGAAGGCCGTCACGCTGCGGATCGCGGCCCGCGACGGCCGGACGATCCTCTTCCTCGACACCAAGCGGTCCGTGGACCGGCTGGTCAAGCGGCTCCTGGCCAACGGCGTCCGGGCCTCCGGGCTGCACGGCGGCCGCTCGCAGCCGCAGCGCAACCGGACCCTGGACCAGTTCAAGACCGGCCAGGTCACCACGCTGGTCGCGACGAACGTGGCGGCCCGCGGCATCCACGTGGACGACCTCGACATGGTCGTGAACGTCGACCCGCCGATCGACCACAAGGACTATCTGCACCGGGGCGGCCGCACCGCCCGCGCCGGCGAGTCCGGCAGCGTCTTCACGCTGGTCCTGCCCGAGCAGAAGCGGGACATGGGCCGGCTGATGTCGAACGCGGGCATCAGCCCCCGCACGGCGCAGATCAGGTCCAGCGACGAGGAGCTCGCCGAGCTCACCGGCGCCCGGGAGCCCTCGGGCGTCCCCGTCGTCATCGAGGTCCCGCAGCCGACCCCGCCGCGCAAGGCGACGGGCACCGGCGGCGCCGGCACGGGTGGCGGCCGCCGTCGTCGCCGTCCGGCCTCCGGCGGTTCGGGCGGCGGTACGGGCACGGGCACGACGGGCGCGGGCCGCGGTTCCGGCCCGTCCACCGGACGGGCGCCCGGTTCGGGCACCACGGGCCGGGGCTCGGCCTCCGGGACGCCGACGGGCCGGGGCTCCGGCGCCGCGGCCGGCTCCGGCCGTGCCGCGGCCGGATCGGGGCGCGGTTCGGGCGCGGGCCGGGGTGCCGGCTCCGGTTCCGGGGCGGGCGCGGGCGCCGGGCGCGGTGCGGCGGCCGGCGCCGGCCGGAGCGGGCGTCAGGCGTCGGGCACCAGCCGTTCGCGGAGCGCCGCCAGCTCGCGCAGCTCCAGGCCGAGGCCGACCGACACGTAACGGAAGAGGCCGCCGTAGGAGGTGCGGACCTGGTCGAGGGCGGTGTCCAGGTACTCGGCCCGCACCTCCTGCAGCGGCACGATCAGCTCCGGGTTCTGCATGAGCCCGCCCTGCTTCAGCCCCTCGCGCACCCGCGCGTCGTACGCGGCGCGGAAGGTGTTGGAGGCCAGGTAGTCGGCGCGGGCCGAGCTCTCGGGCACGCCGAGCAGGGTGAGCAGGAGCCAGCTCGTCCAGCCGGTGCGGTCCTTGCCGGAGGTGCAGTGCAGGAGCAGCGGTCCCCGGCGGGGATCGGCCAGGTCGCGCAGGGTGGCCGCGAGGGCGGCCCGGTTCGCCGGGTCGGTGACGAAGGTGCGGTACACCTCGCGCATGAAGGCGGCGGCCCGGCCGCCGCCGAGCATCTCCTCCTGCCGCACCGGGTCGCGGGAGCCGATCGCGGCCGTCAGCTGCCCGAAGAGGCCGTGGTCGGTGACGGGCCGGGCGACCGGGACCGTACCGGCGGGCAGCCGGTCGGCGCCGTCGTGGCCGACCTCCAGCGGGATCCGCAGGTCGACCACGGTGCCGAGGCCGAGCCCGGCGAGGGTGGTGAGGTCGGCGTCGGTGAGCCGGGCGAGGTGGTCCCCCCGGTAGGCGAGACCGTGCCGGACCCGGGCGCCGTCGTAGGTGACGTACCCACCGAGGTCGCGGACGTTGACCGCGCCCTGGAGCGGGATCTGCCGGATCGCGGTGGCGGTCGTGGGGCGGGGGCGGGCGACGGCGGGTGGCGCGGCGCCGAGGAGCAGTGCGGCGCCGGTGGCGGTGAGCAGGGCGCGTCGGGACAGGGGCATGGCTGGGCTCCCTTGCGGACTGACCGGCGTACGGCCGGCGGCCGTACGTCTGACGGACTCGGAGGGGACAGCCGTGGGCGGACGGGCCCGCGGAGCCGCTCTTCCACCTAACGTTAGTTAGGCGCGGTGCTGGCGAGGAAGGTAGCAGCCCCGGGGGCCGAAGGGGAGGGGCGCGCCCGCCCGGGTTGCGGGCCCGGCCGGCGGGGCGGCCCGGAGCCGCGGGCCGCCACTCCGTGAGGCGCTTGGCCGCGGCGCGCCGGCGTTCCGTCGCGCCCGTCGGGAAACGGGTGACCGTCGCCAGCCCCTCGGTCGTGAACTCCTGGTGGAGCTCGTGCACCTCGCGCGCCCAGTCGTCGAAGGGCGGGGCGAGCTCGGCCGGCTTCTCGGGGCGGGGTTCGACGAGCACCCGGCGCTTGTCCCCGGGTGCTTCACCCTGCGCACGAAGTCCTTGCGCTCCAGGCGGTCGACGAGCCCTGGGTCCTCGCGGCCTACGCGGGCGCGGCCCTGCTGAGCCTGCGACTCCCGTCCGGGGGGGTGAGCCCCCGTCACCGACGGCGTGCGCCGGGCCCCGGCGCACGCCGTCCACGGAATCCGCACGTCGGGGAGGAACGGGTTAACGTCCGTGGAACTGAGGGCCGTCGGGGTTCCCTCCGGAGATCTACGCGCGTCATCATCGCAGCCATGCGAATCCCCCCTCGATTCACCCTCGCCGGCGGTGTCGCCGCCGCCCTCCTCTCCTCCCTCCTCCTCGGCGCCCCGGCCACCGCCGCACCGGCCCCCGCGCCCGTCGCCGCCGTGTCCTCGGTCTCGGCGGCGTCCTCGGCCTCTGCGGTCTCGTCCGTCGGGGACATCTGCTACTCGGACCTGCCCGCCCAGGCCTACGACACCCTCCGGCTGATCGACGCCGGCGGCCCCTTCCCGTACAGCCAGGACGGAGTCGTCTTCCAGAACCGCGAAGGCGTCCTGCCGGCGCACGCCTACGGCTACTACCACGAGTACACGGTCAAGACGCCGGGCGTCTCCACCCGGGGCGCCCGCCGGATCGTGACCGGCGGCGCGGTCGACGAGGACTACTACACCTCCGACCACTACGCCACGTTCGACCTGATCGACCACACCTGCTGAACCCCGCCGGACGGGGCGTCAGGCGCGGCGCGGGGTCGTCCACTCCAGACGGGTCCTGACCCGGGGGTCGCGGACGTGCTCCAGGGCGGCGAGCGCCGTCTCGCGCGGCGCCCCGTCCGCCGCCCCGTCCGCGAGGATCGACGCCAGCGCGTCGACGGCGCGGGGGTCCTGACGGATCGCCAGCCCCCGCGCCGCCTCCGCCGCGGTCTCCGGATCGGAGTCGCCGAGCCGCTCCGCGAGCCCCTCCCGTACGAGCGGGGTGTCGTCGGGCAGCTCGGCGAGCGCCAGCGTCGCCCAGTCCCGCACCCGGGGGTCGCCGTCCCGGCTCAGCGTGAGCAGCACCCCGAGCGCCTCGACGTGCCCGGTCGGCACGATCCCGGCGAGGGCCGCCGCCACGGCCCGGCGCACCACCGCGTCGGGGTGCCCGGCCGCCGCGAGCAGTTCGGGCACGGCGGCCGCGTCCGCGCACTCCCCGAGGGCGAGGACCGCCGAGAGCAGCGGCTCCCGCGACGGCGGCACCGCCTCCGCCGCGAGGCGCCGCAGGACCGGGACCGCGCTCGGGCCGAAGCCCGGCAGCGCGCCGAGCACCCGCGCGCCGAGGGCCCGGCGCAGCGGATCGCGGTAGGCGCACCACCCGGCCGCCGCCACGAACGTCTCCTCGTCGGCCCGGCCCGCCAGTTCGGCCACCGCCGTGGTCCAGTCGTCGAGCTCCGGGTCGCCGCGGCGCAGCGCCCGCGCCGCGAGCTCCTCGTGCGGGGTGCGCAGTCCGAGCGCCGCCTCCAGGAGCGTGGCGACCGCCGCGTGACCGGTCCCCCGGTCGTCGCCGCGCCCGGGCGCCCCGTCCTCCCGCAGCAGCTCGACGACGACCGTGATCCCGCCGTCCTCCCGGATCCGCCGGACGGCCGCCTCGTACGTCTGCCCGCCCTCGTTCCCGGCGACGAGCCCGCGCCGCAGCTCGGCCGCGATGTCGACGCCGATCCACCGACGGGCCTCCCGCAGGGCGGCCTCCCGGGCCCGCGCCCCGTGGTCGAGGAGCGCCCGCACGCAGCCGGTGGAGCCGCGCCGCGCGGCGGCGACGAGCGGGAGGACCCCGTCGGGTCCCGGCCGGTCCGGGTCGGCGCCGTGCTCCAGGAGGACCCGGGCGGTGTCGGCGTGGCCGAGGCGGAGGGCCCAGGCGAGGGCGGTGAAGCCGTACGCCTCCTCCTGGTCGGCCGCCGCGCCCGCCGCGAGCAGCGCCCGCACGACCTCGGTGTGTCCGCCGCAGGCCGCCCCGCACAGCGGCAGGTCCCCGTCGTCCTCGCCGCTGCCCCGGGCGGGGTCGGCCCCGGCGGCGAGCAGCACCCGCACGATGCCGGCCTCGTCGCCGACGGCCGCGCGGTACAGCGCGGTCTCCCCGTCCTCCCGGTCCTCGGGGTCCGCCCCGTCGCGCAGGAGCCGCACGGCCCCGTCCTCGTCCCCGTCCCGGATGGCGTCGAACAGCGTGCTCATGCACCGACCCTGACCCGCCGTCGGCGCGCGGCGCAAATCGATGCGTCAGGAGGCGCACTCCAGGACCGAGCCGCAGGTCCCGCACCGGGCCCGCAGGGCGCGCCCCGCCGGCACCCGCAGCCGCTGGAGGCAGACCGGGCAGGAGAAGGAGACGCCGGTCGCCGGGGCCCCGCCCTGGAAGGCGTAGGGAGCGTCCTCGGAGGCCCGGCCCCGGTGCCGCTGCAGGGCGTACCGGCGGCGCTCGGCCCAGCCCGCCCCGGCGAGCGGCGGCGCGGTCCGCTCCCGCCCGGCCTCCGCCCGGCCCCGCAGCCACGCCTCGTACGCCACGGCGCTGGTGAACCAGGGCGAGGGGTCCTCGCCGAAGACCTCGGCCCGTTTGGCGAGGACGTAGCCGAACTCCTCCGGGGTGAGGTAGCCGAGCTTCTGGCTCTCGACGCCGTCCCGCCGGTACGCGTCGAGCAGCAGCCAGCCGGCGCCCAGATAGGCGGTGGTCACGTCGGTGAGGACCTCGTTCTCCGCGGTGCCGGGGAAGCCGAGGCCGAGCCGGTGCAGCAGGACGTGGGTGATCTCGTGGGCGAGGGCCGCGCCGACGTCCCTGCGGCGGGTCCGGAACCGGTCGTTGAGCTCGACGAAGTACTCGGGGCCGGCCGTGAGCTCGACGGCCGCCGCGTACTCCATGGGGCGGAAGCTCACCACGATGCGCGCCTCGGGCAACTGCAGGTGCCGGACGAGGGCGTGGGCCACCCGCTGGGCGCCGAGGTGGAGGTCCTCGTCGTCGCCGAGGACGACGTCGTCGGCGGTCACGCTGGCCGGATAGCGGTGCACGCCGTCGGGGGAGAGACGGCGGTAGAGCGCGGTGAGCGAGGCCCGCACGGTGGCGCGGTGCGGAAAGCCGTGGATGACACGGTCGGCCCCATGACGGTTCGGCATGCCGGATCCTCCCTCCTCCCCACTGTACGGTCCCCCCACCGGATCTGGCCGAAAAGGCTTTCTTGTGGTGCCAGTTGGACGCTGCTCATAATCCGGACATGCCTTGACGAGCGCATGTCATCGCGTTCATGTCATCCCTCCGTCGAGGCCGACCCCCCACGAGAGAAGGAAGACACGTGAAGCAGAACCGCATGGTCCGTGCCCTCCAGAAGCTGGCGGCCGCGGGCGCCGTCGTCCTGGCGGCCGTCAGCCTCCAGCCCACCACCGCCTCCGCGGCCCCGGCCCCCGTCGTCGGCGGCACCCGTGCCGCACAGGGCGAGTTCCCCTGGATGGTCAGGCTCTCCATGGGCTGCGGCGGCTCCCTGATCAGCCCTCAGGTCGTCCTCACCGCCGCCCACTGCGTCAGCGGCTCCGGCAACAACACGAGCATCACCGCCACCACCGGAGTCGTGGACCTCCAGTCGAGCAGCGCCGTCAAGGTCAGGTCGACCAAGGTCCTCCAGGCCCCCGGCTACAACGGCCAGGGCAAGGACTGGGCCCTGATCAAGCTCGCCACGCCGATCACCTCGCTGCCCAACCTGAAGATCGCCGACACCACCGCGTACAACAGCGGCACCTTCACCGTCGCCGGCTGGGGCGCCGCCCGCGAGGGCGGGGCGCAGCAGCGCTACCTGCTCAAGGCGAACGTCCCGTTCGTCTCCGACGCCACCTGCCAGGCCGCCTACGGCAGCGACCTGGTCCCGGCCGAGGAGATCTGCGCCGGCTACAGCCAGGGCGGGGTCGACACCTGCCAGGGCGACTCCGGCGGCCCCATGTTCCGCAAGGACAACGCCGGAGCCTGGGTCCAGGTCGGCATCGTGAGCTGGGGCGAGGGCTGCGCGCGGGCCGGCTACCCCGGCGTCTACACGGAGGTCTCGACCTTCGCCGCCGCCATCAAGTCGGCCGCGGCCACGCTGTAGCCGCTCGCCCCGAACGGGTGCCCCGGAGCGGCCTCGGCTCCGGGGCACCTCCACGTTCACACCGGGTCCAGCTCCACCGAGGACGGCCCCCCGCCCTCCACCTCCAGGACCCACACCTCGTTCGCGCCCTCCCGCAGCACCGGTCCCGGCACGAACAGCGCCTCCTGCGGACCGACCGACCAGTAGCGGCCCAGGCAGAAACCGTTCACCCACACGAAGCCCCGGGTCGCGCCCGGCAGCCGCAGCCGGGCGTCCCCGGGCCCGGCCACGGCAAGGACCCCCCGGTACAGGCCGGGGGCTTCCGCGACCGGGCCGAAGGGCACCTCGGCGACCGTCTCCGGGGCGAAGGCGTCCAGGCGCAGCGCCCGGGCCCGTACTCCGTGCAGGTACTGCCGCTCGTGCCGCACGCCCCCCGTGATCCCCTTCGGCTCCGCCAGCCGCGGCCCGTAGTTGACCCGGCCCAGCGACTCCACCCACAGGTCCACGAGCGCCGGACCCGCCACCGGCTCGGGAAGGACGGCGTCCTCCCCGTCCGAGGCGTCGAGCACCCCCACCGGCCGTCCGTCGACGCGCACCACCGCCCGGTCGCGCAGCCCCGTCACCCCCAGCGGGTACGGCTGCCGGGGGCCCGGCACCGCCACCCGGTAGCGGACCAGACCCCGGTCCACCCCCAGCTCCTCGAAGGTCGGCGGCACCGGCGTCACCGTCTCCTCGCCGCCGAGGACCTCCAGGACCCCGTCCAGCGGCGCCCACCCGTCGAGCCCGCCCGAGACCGGCGCGCCGAGCCGGGCCGGCGGCTCCGGCACCTCCGGCAGCGGCCCCTCCGCGTACTCCGCGAGCACCTCGCGGAAGGCCCGGTACTTCTCCGTCGGCCGCCCCGCCTCGTCGATCGGCGCGTCGTAGTCGTACGAGGTCACCGTCGGCCGCAGCGGACCGTCGTGCAGCTCACCGTCCCGGTTCGCGCCCGCCCAGCCCCCGAAGTTCGTCCCGCCGTGCGCCATGTACACGTTGACCGAGGCCCCGCACTCCAGGATCTCCCGCAACGCCGCCGCCGCGTCCGCCGCGCCCCGCACCGCGTGCTCCGTGCCCCAGTGGTCGAACCAGCCGCACCAGAACTCCATGCACATCAGCGGCCCCGACGGCTGGTGCCGGCGCAGCGTCGCGAAGCCCTCCCGCGCCCCCGAGCCGAAGTTCGCCGTCGCGAGCACCCCCGGCACCGAGCCGCCCGTCAGCATGTGGTCCTCGGGCCCGTCCGAGGTGAACAGCGGCACGCCCACCCCGCAGTCCCGCAGCAGCCCCGCGAGCCACTCCAGATAGCCCCGGTCGCTCCCGTAACTCCCGTACTCGTTCTCCACCTGCACCAGGACCACCGGCCCGCCCCGGTCCACCTGCCGCTCCACCACCTGCGGGAGCAGCCGCCGGAACCAGGCCTCCACCGGCGCCAGGAACCCCGGGTCCAGGCTCCGCACCCGCCGCCCGAGCGGACCGGTCAGCCAGTGCGGAAGCCCGCCGTTCTCCCACTCGGCGCAGACGTACGGACCCGGGCGCACGATCGCCCGCATCCCGGCCCGCCCCACCGCGTCCAGGAACCGCCCCAGCGCGTCCGCGTCCGCGTACCGGCCGGGCTCCGGCTCGTGCAGGTTCCACGGGACGTACGTCTCGACGCAGTCGAGGCCCATCGCGCGCAGCATCCCGAGCCGGTGCTCCCAGTGGCCCTCGTGCACCCGGAAGTAGTGCAGCGCCCCCGAGAGCAGCCGCACCGGCCGCCCGTCGAGCAGGAAGTCCTCGTCACCCACAGCGAACGTGCTCATGGCCTCACCCTCGCCCCCTGGCGGCGGCGCGGTCCATGGACAAAGATCGTCGCAGTTTGGACGTTAGGGAAGGGCCCGCGATGTACCACACCTGGATGCGCTATTTCACGCCCGGCCCCGTCCACCACCGCCTCGGCCTCGTCTGCCTCGGCGTCGGGCTCCAGCACGGCACCCTGCCCACCGTCGGGCCGCGCACCCTCGACCACCACGTCGCCGTCGTCGTCTCCGCCGGCAGCGGCTGGCACCGGGGCCCCGACGGCCGCCGCACCACCGTCACCGCCCCCGCCCTCCTCTGGCTCACCCCCGGCACCCCCCACCACTACGCCGCCGACCCCGGCACCGGCTGGGACGAGGCCTTCGTCGACTTCACCGGACCCGCCACCGCCACCTACACCGAACTCGGCTACATCGAGCCCGACCGGCCCGTCGTCCCCCTCTCCGACGCCGCGCCCGCCCGCGCCGCCATCGGCCGGATCGCCCGCGCCGCCCGCCCCGGCAATCCCCTCCTGGAGGTCGAGACCGGCGCCGCCGTCCACGAGCTGCTCGTCGCGCTGCGCCGCGCCCGCGCCGACACCAACGCCGACGGCGACCCCGTCCTCACCGCCCTCGCCCGCGACGCCTTCCAGCCGCTCTCCGTCGCCGAGCACGCCGCCCGGCACGGCATGACCGCCGCCGAACTGCGCACCGCCGTCCGCCGCGCCGCCGGATGCAGCCCCAAGGACTACCTGCTCACCGTCCGCCTCGGCCGCGCCAAGGAGCTCCTCGCCGCCACCGAGCTGCCCGTCGCCGCCGTCGCCCGCCGCGTCGGCTACGACGACCCCGCCTACTTCTCCCGGCTCTTCACCCGCCGCGTCGGCACCGCGCCCATCCGGTTCCGCGAGCAGCAGGGACGGTCCGTGCACGGCGGCTGGAGCGACAGCGTTCCGGATCCCGAACACCCGCCCACGATCCCCCCGAGATCCGTCTAAGCTCGCAGATCATGAGCGACACCAGCGACACCAGTGCCATCGACCCGTCCGTCATCGCCGAGCTGACCCGGCTGCGCGAAAGCATCGACAACATCGACGCCGCGGTCGTGCACATGCTCGCCGAGCGCTTCAAGTGCACCCAGCAGGTCGGCGTCCTCAAGGCCGAGCACCAGCTCCCGCCCGCCGACCCCGCCCGCGAGGCCCGCCAGATCGCCCGGCTGCGCGAACTCGCCGAGAGCGCGAAACTGGACCCGGCCTTCGCGGAGAAGCTCCTCAACTTCATCATCGCCGAGGTCATCCGCCACCACGAGACGATTGCGGACGGAGCACGCTGATGGCGCGCGTCACGGTCTTCACCCTCGGAGGCACCATCTCCGCCCGCGGCGGCGACGCGGCCCGCATGACCGGCCAGGAGGTCCTCGCGGGCCTCGGCGCCCCCGAGGACGTCGTCCTGCGCGACTTCCGCCGCGTCCCCAGCTCCACCCTCTCCTTCGAGGACCTCGCCGCCCTCGCCGACGAGGTGCGCAAGGCCGTCGCCGACGGCTCCGGCGCGGTCGTCGTCCAGGGCACCGACACCCTGGAGGAGACCGCCTTCCTCCTCGACCTGCTCTGCACCACCGAGCAGCCGATCGTCGTCACCGGCGCCATGCGCCGCCCCGACCTGCCCGGCGCCGACGGCCCCGCCAACCTCGCCGCCGCGCTCGCCGTCGCCGCCGACCCCGCCTGCCGGAACCTCGGCGTCCTCGTCGTCCTCGCCGACGAGATCCACGCCGCCCGCCTCGCCCGCAAGACCCACACCACCTCCGTCGCCACCTTCGCCTCGCCCGGCGCGGGCCCCCTCGGCGCCGTCGTCGAGGGCGAACCCCGGATCCTGCTCCGCCCCGCCGTCCCCGCCGCGCTCCGCCCGCTCGCGCTCGACCCCTCCGTACGGGTCGCCCTGGTCACGCTCTCCCTCGGTGACCGCGGCGAGCTCCTCGACGCCGTCGACGACCGCTTCCAGGGCCTCGTCGTCGCCGCCTTCGGCGGCGGACACGCCCCGGCCCCGCTCGTCGAACCCCTCGCCGAACTCGCCCGGCGCATCCCGGTCGTCCTCGCCTCCCGCACCGGCGGCGGCGCGACCCTCACCGACACCTACCGCAGCCCCGGCTCCGAGCACGACCTGCTCCACCACGGACTGATCCCGGCCGGCCCGCTCGACCCCGCCAAGGCCCGGATCCTGCTCCACACCCTGATCTCCAGCGGCGCCGCGGGACCCAGCGGCTACGACCGGCCCCGCATCACCGCCGCCTTCGCCCACCTGAACGGCTCCGGCCTGGCCTGAGGCCCCGCACCCCCTGCCCGGGAACGGAGCGATCGGGCAGCATAGGGCCCATGTCCGTACTGACGCGCGACGAAGCGCAGACCCGTGCCCAGCTCCTCGACGTCCACCACTACCGCGTGGACCTCGACCTCACCACCGGCGACCAGACCTTCCGGTCACGGAGCCTCATCCGCTTCACGGCCCGCGCCGCGGGGGACACCTTCGTCGAGCTCAAGCCCGAGACCCTCCACTCCGCCGAGCTCGACGGCGAGCCCCTCGACGTCACCGCCCTCGACGGCAACCGGCTCCCGCTCGGCCTCACCGAGGGCGAGCACACCCTGAGCGTCAGCACCACCATGCGGTACTCCCGCACCGGTGAGGGCATGCACCGCTTCACGGACCCCACGGACGGCGAGTCGTACGTCTACACCCAGCTGTTCATGGAGGACGTCCAGCGCGTCTTCGCCGCCTTCGACCAGCCCGACCTGAAGGCCGTCTTCGAGCTGGGCGTCAAGGCCCCCGAGGGCTGGACCGTCCTCTCCAACGGCATCACCGAGCAGCAGCCCGACGGTCACTGGCAGGCCGCGCCCACCCCGCTGCTCTCCACCTACTTCGTCTGCGTCGCCGCCGGCCCCTGGCACACCGTCCGCACCGAGCACGCCGGCCTGCCCTTCGGCATCCACTGCCGCCGCTCCCTCGCCGCCCACCTCGACGCCGACGCCGACGAGATCCTCGCCGTCACCAAGGCCTGTTACGACCGCTACCACGAGAAGTTCGACGAGCCCTACCCCTTCGACTCGTACGACCAGGCCTTCGTCCCCGAGTTCAACGCCGGCGCCATGGAGAACCCCGGACTCGTCACCTTCCGCGACGAGTTCGTCTTCCGCTCCGCCGTCACCGTCACCGAGCGCCAGACCCGCGCCATGGTCATCGCCCACGAGATGGCCCACATGTGGTTCGGCGACCTCGTCACCCTCCGCTGGTGGGACGACATCTGGCTGAACGAGTCCTTCGCCGAGTACATGGGCTTCCAGACCGTCAACGAGGCCTGCTCCGACCTCTTCCCCGACACCTGGATCGACTTCGGCGTCACCCGCAAGGCCTGGGGGTACGAGGCGGACCAGCGCCCCTCCACCCACCCCGTCGCCCCCGACCCGGAAGCCGTCCCCGACACCGCCTCCGCCCTCCTCAACTTCGACGGCATCTCCTACGCCAAGGGCGCCTCCGCGCTGCGCCAGCTCGTCGCCTGGCTCGGCGAGGAGGACTTCCTGGCCGGCATCAACATCCACTTCAAGCGCCACAGGTTCGGCAACGCCACCCTCGCCGACTTCATCGACAACCTCGCGGCCGCCACCGACCGCGACGTCCACGCCTGGGCCGAGCAGTGGCTGCGCACGACGGGCGTCGACACCCTCACCCCGCGCCTGACCGGCGAGGGGACCCACTGGCAGCTCCACGTCGACCGCGACGGCAGCCGCCCGCACCGGATCCGGGCCGGGATCTACGACCGGCAGCCCGACGGCGAACTCACCCTGCGCGAGCGCCGCGAGCTCGACGTCCCGCAGGAGGCGCCCGCCGAGCTGACCGGCCCGCGCCCCGCCCTCGTCGTCCTCAACGACGGCGACCTCACCTACGCCAAGCTCCGCTTCGACGAGGTCTCCGAGGAATCCGTCCTGCGCGGCCTCTCCCGCATCCCCGACGCCCTCACCCGGGCCGTCGTCTGGAACGCGCTGCGCGACATGGTCCGCGACGGCGCCCTCGCCCCCGCCGACTACCTGGAGGTCGCCCTCGCGCACCTGCCCGAGGAGACCGAACTCGCCCTCGTCCAGGGAATCCTCGGCTTCGCCCGCACCCAGATCGCCGACCGGTACACCTCCGAGGAGGAGCGCCCGGCCGCCCTCGCCACCATCGGCGAGATCGCCCGCGCCCTGCTGCGCCGCACCGAGGACGGCGAGGAGCCCGGCCTGCGCCTCACCGCCGTCCGCGCCTTCATCGACAGCGCCACCACGCCCGACAAGATCGCCTCTTGGCTCGACGAGGGCACCGTCCACGGCGGCCCGGAGCTCGACCCCGAGCTGCGCTGGCGGATCCTCGCCCGCCTCGCGGTCCTCGGCGCCGCCGACGAGACCGTGATCGCCGCCGAACTGGAACGGGACCCCAGCGCCACCGGCCAGGAGGGCGCGGCCCGCTGCCGGGCCGCCCTGCCGGCCCCCGAGGCGAAGGCCGCGGCCTGGTCGTCCCTCTTCGACTCCGACGAGCTCTCCAACTACCTCTTCACCGCCACCGCCCAGGGCTTCTGGCAGCCCGAGCAGGCCGAGCTCGTACGGGAGTACGTGCCGCGCTTCTACGAGGCGGCCGTCGCGCTCGGCGACCGCCGGGGCCCCGCGATGGCCGAGGCCGCCGGGCGCTACGCCTTCCCGTCGTACGCGATCGACGAGGAGTCCCTGGCCCTGGGCGAGTCCCGCCTCACGTCCGACACCATGATCCCGGCCCTCCATCGCAAGCTCGTCGACCAGCTCGACGACCTGCGCAGGGCCCTGCGGGTGCGCGGCTAGGGGACGTCGGGCCCGGTCGGTCAGCGCCGCGTGCACCGGGCGCGCGGCGCTGACCGGCCGTCCCTCACGACGCGGGACACGAGGACCTGGGCACGACGGCCGACCCGCGAGTGACCTGACACCGCCCCGCCGCGGGCCCGCGCCCCGCCGCCGTGAAGCCCGTGCCCCGCCGTCACGGGCCTGTGCCCGGCCGTCACGGGCCTGTGCCCGGCCGTCACGGGCCTGTGCCCGGCCGTCACGGGCGGGGCACGCGTCCCTCGTTCGGGTCACAGCGTCCGACTCCCCGGACAAGCCCCCGCCGGGCCCGCCACCCTGTCGTCCATGCGTGCCGCACCCCCGCCCCTCGCCGCCGACCCCAACGCCCTGAGCCGTCTCCTCGGCGAGACCGTCGACGCCCTCCGGGAAGGAGCGCGGGCCAGGGGCGGCCCGCTCCCGGCCGGCGGCCCGGAGGCCGTCGCCCGACGCGTGCGCGAGGTGCTCGGGGAGCCGCTCCCGGAGGCGGGGCAGGGCCCCCACGAGGCGCTCCGCACCCTCGTCCGGCTCCTCGCGGAGGGCGCCGCCGACCCCGCCCACCCCCTCTGCGCCGCCCACCTCCACACCCCGCCCCTCGCGCTCGCCGCCGCCGCCGACCTGGCCGCCTCCGTGCTGAACCCGTCCATGGACTCCTGGGACCAGGCGCCCTCGGCCTCCGCCCTGGAGGCCGAGGTCACGGCGGCGCTGGCCGCCGAGGTCTTCCCCGACGCGCCCCGCCCCGATGCGCTCGTCACCACCGGCGGCACCGAGTCCAACCAGCTCGCCCTGCTCCTTGCCCGGGAACGGCACGGCACCGCCGTCCGGACCGTCGTCGGGGCCAACGCCCACCACTCCTTCCACCGCGCCGCCTGGCTCCTCGGCCTGCCCGAGCCGCTCACCGTGCCCACGCCGAGCGGCACGATGGACCCGGAAGCCCTCCACGAAGCCCTGGCCCGCACGGGTGAGGGGCCCGTCCTGGTCGCCGCCACCGCCGGCACCACCGACGAGGGCCTGATCGACCCGCTCCCCGCGCTCGCCGACGTCTGCGCGGCCCACGGCGCCCGCGTCGAGCTCCACGTCGACGCCGCGTACGGCGGCCCGCTCCTCTTCAGCCGCACGCACCGCCGGCTCCTCGACGGCCTCGACCGGGCCCGAACCGTCACCGTCGACCTGCACAAACTCGGCTGGCAGCCGGCCGCGGCGGGACTCCTCGCCGTACGCGACGCCGCCGACCTCGCCGTCCTCGGCCACACCGCCGACTACCTCAACGCCGACGACGACACCGAGGCCGGCCTCCCCGACCTGCTCGGCCGCTCCCTGCGCACCACCCGCCGTCCCGACGTCCTCAAGACCGCCGTCACCCTCCGCGCCCTGGGCCGCACCGGCCTCGGCGCGCTCGTCGACGCGTGCATGGGCCTCGCCCAGGACCTCGCCGACCTGGTGGAGAAGGCCCCCGGCCTCGACCTCAAGGACCGGCCCACGCTCACCACCGTCCTCTTCCGGCCGGCCGGCGCCACCGACGAGGCCGTCGCGGCGATCCGCCGCACCCTCCTGGCCGAGGGCCGCGCCGTCCTCGGCCGGGCGAAGGCCGACGGCCGCCTCTGGCTCAAGGCCACCCTGCTCAACCCCCACGCCACCCCCGGCGACCTGGACCGGATCCTCACCCTCGCGGAAGGCGGCACGCACCGATGACCGGCGACACCCCCCAGCAGGACCTCGATCAGCCCCACGACCTGGTGGGCGTCGGCATCGGCCCCTTCAACCTCTCGCTCGCCGCCCTCGCGCACGGCGTCCCCGGCGGTCTCGCCGCCACCTTCTACGAGCAGCGGCCGGCCTTCCACTGGCACCCCGGGCTGCTCCTCGACGGCGCCACCCTCCAGGTCCCCTTCCTGGCCGACCTGGTGACCCTCGCCGACCCCGCCAGCCCCTGGACCTTCCTCAACTACCTGAAGAGCCGCGAGCGCCTCTTCCCCTTCTACTTCGCCGAGAAGTTCCACATCCAGCGCGCCGAGTACGACGCCTACTGCCGCTGGGTCAGCGAGCGGCTCCCCGGCCTCCGCTTCGGCCACCAGGTCGACTCCGTCCGCTGGAACCCCGAGCGGCGGCTGTTCGAGGTCGACTTCACGCAGGTCGACCCGGCGGGCGGGGCCGAGGCCCTGGGCCGTGCCTACACCCGGAACGTCGTCCTGGGCGTCGGCACCGAGCCGTACGTCCCCGAGCCGCTCCGGCCGCTCGCCGACGCCCCCGGCGTCCCGGTGTTCCACTCCGCCGACTACCTGACCCACCGCGAGTCGCTGCTGAGCGCCGGGCACGTCACCGTCATCGGCTCCGGCCAGTCCGGCGCCGAGGTCTTCCTCGACCTGCTCCGCGCCCGCCCCGCGGGGGCGGAGGGGATCCACTGGCTGGCCCGGACCGAGGCCTTCGCCCCCATGGAGTACTCCAAGCTCGGCCTGGAGCACTTCACCCCCGACTACACCCGCTACTTCCACGCCCTGCCCGAGCCGGTGCGGAGCGAACTCGTGCCCCGTCAGTGGCAGTTGCACAAGGGCATCGACGCGGAGACCATCGCCGCCATCCACGACGAGCTCTACCGCCGCACCCTGCACGGCGGCTGGCCGGACGCCGTCCTCACCCCCGGCGTCCGGGTCCGCACGGCGGGGCGGGTCGCCACCACGCGGGTCGAGCTGCACCTCGAGCACGTCCAGCAGTCCACCCGCTCCCGGCTCACCACCGACGCCGTCGTCCTCGCGACCGGCTACCGGGAGCGCCCGGTGGACCGGATGCTCGCCGGACTCGACCCGTACCTCCGTCACGACTCCGCCGGGCGCCCCCGGGTCGACGAGCGGTACCGCCTGGTCCTCGACCCCTCCGTCACGGGCTCCGTGTACGTCCAGAACGCCGAGCGCCACACCCATGGCGTCGGCGCCCCCGACCTGGGCCTGGCGGCCTGGCGCAGCGCGACCATCCTCAACTCGGTCACCGGCAAGGAGCCGTACCCGCTGCCGCGCCGCACCGCCTTCACCAGCTTCGGCCTGGACGTGCAGGAGGCGCCGGGCATCCCGGCCCAGGACCGGAAGCTGACGCCCCTCGTGCAGCAGTAGGAGCTAGAAGACCGGCACGCCGTCCCGGGTCAGCTTCCAGTCCACCGACGCGAAGAGGCCCGGGTCGACGGTCCCCTTGGCCTTCACCCACTGGATGATGGTGTTGCGGATCTCGTCCGAGTTCGCCCACAGCTGCTCGGCCTGGGCGACGTGCGGGAAGGCACCGCCGCCGCTGGCGCGGTAGTTGTTGACCGCGAGGACGAACTTCGCCGCGGGATCGAGCGGCTTGCCCTCGAAGGACAGGTTCGCGATCCGCTGCCCGACCGGCTTCGCGATGTCGATGTCGTACGTCAGGCCCGACACGGCGTCGTAGTTGTAGTCCGGGGTGTTGTCCGCGTTGGTGAGCTTCGCGGTGTCGACGGGGGCGTCCGCCGGGGTCCGGACGTAGTACCTCGCCGAGTACTCCAGGTAGTCCTTCAGCTGGGCGCCCGTCAGCAGACGGGCCTCCAGGGTGTTCTCGAAGGGGTAGAGACCGGCGGCGTCCTTGATGCTGATCCGGCCGGCGGGGATCCGGGCCGTGCGCGAGAAGCAGGAGGCCTGCGAGAGCACGGGCAGACCGGCGTGCGCGCCGCCCGCGAGGGCCGCCTTCACCGTCTCGGCCTGGACGACGTTGATCAGGTCGATGATCGGCTCGTCCTTCCAGGGCGCGTCGGCCGTCGTCATGGCCGCCGTGGAGGTGCCGATGACCTGGTTGACGTACGCGACGACCTTCTCGTGCTCGTCGGCGAGGAGCCCGGTGATCTCCGGGTCCTCGGCGACCGTGTTGGAGTCGAGGACCTGCGCGCCGACCTTCTCGACCACCCAGCGGCCCTTCTCCCACACCAGGTCGAAGTCGAAGAGGGTGAGGCGCTGGCCCCACTTCAGCGGCTCGGACAGGACCACGTCCTTGCCGGTCGCCTTGTTCGTGACCCTGTACTCGGGGATCTCGGTGTGCGCGTGGCCCACGAGGATCGCGTCGATGCCGGGGACCTGCTCGGCGACGAGCGCGGCGGCGTTCTCGACGTACGGGAGCTGGTCACCGTACGAGGAGGTGCCGGAGGAACCGGAGTGGGCGGAGACGACCACGACGTCGGCGCCCATGGAGCGCAGCTTCGGCACCCACTTCGCGGCCTGCTCCTCCAGGCCGGGGAAGACCATCTTCCCGGTGACGTTCGCCTTGTCCCAGATGGCGATGCCCGGGTTGGTCAGGCCGAGCACCGCGACCTTGACGTCCTTGCCGTGCGGGGTGCACAGGCGGTGCATGCTGTACGGGGCGAAGGCCGGGCGCAGGGACTTGGCGTCGAGCGCGTTGGCGCCGAGCAGCGGGAAGTCGCACTGCTCCTCGAACTTCCGCAGCACCGGGATGCCGTAGTTGAACTCGTGGTTGCCGAGCGCGGCGGCGTCGTAGCCGATGGCGTTCATGGCCTGGGCCATGGGGTGGACGGGGCCGTGGTGGGCGGTGATCGGGTCGACCTTGGCGTAGTAGTAGGACAGCTGGGTGCCCTGGATGGTGTCGCCGGCGTCGATGAGCAGGGTGTTGCGGCGGCCCTTCGCGGTGCGGACCTGGTCGACCAGGGTGGAGATCTTGGCGAGGCCGACGTCGTTGTGCGCCTTGTCGTCGAACTCCTTGTCCGTGAAGTAGTCCCAGTTGAAGACGTTGCCGTGCAGGTCGGTGGTGCCCATCACGGTGAAGGAGTACCGCTTCTGCGGACGCGGGCGGCCGGGGCCGGCGGCCTCGGCGGGCACGGCGACGGCTCCGGCGACGGCCACTCCGGCCCCGGCGGCGGCCGAGCGCTCCAGGAACGTCCTGCGGTTCAGCGGCATGTGTGTTCTCCCCTTTGGTTCTGTGGCGCCGGCGCCGACCATGGCGCACAACGCGCGTAGATTCTGGCTCAGACCGCACGTCGGCAACAGGCCTTTCGGGTTACGGAGTGGGAAAGTGTTCGGTATGACACAGCCGCATCCCACCCCCGAGGCACCCCAGGTGACGGTCCGTGGCGAGGGCCGTCTGGAAGTGGAGCCGGAGCTCGCCCGTATCGGCGTGTCGGTACGGGCCAGGGGCACCGACCGGGCCGAGGTCCTGGCCGCCCTGACGGCGCGCAACGCCGAGGCGATCGCGCTGATCAGGTCGTACGGCGAGGACGTCGCCGCGCTGGAGACCGGTGCCCTGTCCGTCACGCCCGAACCGGCCGGCCGCGGCCGCGGCGAGCGGGTGCGCGCACACCAGGGCTGGGTGCACCTGACGGCCGAGCTCACCGACTTCACCGCGCTCGGCGAGCTGAGCACGCGCCTCGCCGATCTGGAGTGGACCCGGGTGGACGGCCCGTGGTGGTCGCTGCGCCCGGACTCCCCGGCCCACGCGGAGGCCCGCCGACGGGCGGTGGGGGAGGCGGTGCGGCGGGCGCGCGAGTACGCGGAGGCGCTCGGCACCTCCCTCGTGGCGCTGCTCGAACTCTCCGACACGGGACTCGTGCCGGGCATGCCCGCGCCGGCCGGCGGGATGCGCATGGCCTTCGCCGCCGAGGCGGTGGAAGCCCCCGCTCCGCTGGACCTCGAACCGCAGCGGCAGACGGTCACGGCGGAGGTCGCGGCGCGCTTCACGATGGCGTCGCCCGCACTCTGAGACGAACGGCCTTTCGGTCCGTCACCCGCTCATCGGAGCACCCCGGCGCACAGATTCAAGACTTGTCAACAACCTTTCACGGAAAGGTTGTTGAGTAGTCATGGCGAGCCAATTTCCTACTGGTGGGTAGGCCCTAGGCTCGACCCATGCGCCGAGCGAAAATCGTTTGTACCCTTGGGCCCGCCACCGAAACATACGACCAGATCAAGGCGTTGATCGAGGCCGGAATGGACGTGGCCCGCTTCAACCTCAGCCACGGCAGCTACGCCGATCACGAGAAGCGCTACCAGCACGTTCGTGAGGCCTCCGACGAGACCGGCCGCAGCGTCGGCGTCCTGGCCGACCTTCAAGGCCCGAAGATCCGCCTCGGCCGCTTCCGCGAGGGGCCCGTACTCCTTGAACGCGGCGACGAGTTCACCATCACCGTCGAGCCGGTGGAGGGCGACCGGCACCACTGCGGCACGACCTACTCCGGCCTCGCCGAGGACGTGACCGCGGGTGAGCTCGTCCTCGTCGACGACGGCCGGGTCACCCTGGAGGTCACCTCCGTCGACGGCCCCCGCGTGCACACCCGCGTGATCGAGGGCGGCATGGTCTCCGACCACAAGGGCCTCAACCTGCCCGGCGTCGCCGTCTCGGTCCCGGCCCTCTCCGACAAGGACGTCGAGGACCTGCGCTGGGCGCTGCGCACCGGTGCCGACGTCATCGCCCTCTCCTTCGTGCGCAACGCCCGGGACATCGAGGACGTGCACCGGATCATGGACGAGGAGGGCCGCCGGCTCCCCGTCATCGCCAAGATCGAGAAGCCGCAGGCCGTCGAGAACATCGAGGAGATCGTCGCCGCCTTCGACGGCATCATGGTCGCCCGCGGCGACCTGGGCGTCGAGATGCCGCTCGAACAGGTGCCGATCGTCCAGAAGCGCGCGGTGAAGCTGGCCAAGCGCAACGCCAAGCCGGTCATCGTCGCCACCCAGATGCTCGACTCGATGATCGACAACTCCCGCCCCACGCGCGCCGAGGCGAGCGACGTGGCGAACGCGGTCATCGACGGCACCGACGCCGTGATGCTCTCCGGCGAGACCAGCGTCGGCCGCCACCCGATCGAGACGGTCCGCACCATGAGCCGGATCGTCGAGGCCGCGGAGGAGGACGTCCTCGCCAAGGGCCTGCCCCCGCTGACCGACCGGAACAAGCCCCGCACCCAGGGCGGCGCCGTGGCCCGCGCGGCCGCCGAGATGGGCGACTTCCTGGGCGCCAGGTTCCTCGTGGCCTTCACCCAGTCCGGCGACACGGTCAGGCGGCTCTCCCGCTACCGCTCGCCGATCCCGCTGCTCGCCTTCACCCCGGACCCGGCGACCCGCTCCCGGCTCAACCTCACCTGGGGCGTCGAGACTTTCCTCGGGCCGTCCGTGGACTCCACGGACGCGATGGTGGCGCAGGTCGACGAGGAGCTGCTGCGGATCGGCCGCTGCCGGCCGGGCGACATCGTGGTCATCACGGCCGGTTCCCCGCCGGGCGTCGCGGGCTCCACGAACCTGGTGCGGGTGCATCACATCGGTGAGCCGCTGACCTAGGGGGCGTCGAGGGGGCGGACCGCGATCACCCCGTTCGTCTCATACCTTGGAATCAAAGGTAAAGTGCCCCGGGTGGGATTCGAACCCACGCTGTATGGTGTTTGAGACCACTGCCTCTTCCGCTGGGCTACCGGGGCATCCTTCGAAACGAAGGTCGGTGATCACCCGCCGTGTCCCTACCTTACAGGAGGTGGGTAGGCTCATGGGGAGCTGTATCCGCCTCGGAACGAGGCCATCGAACGAGGAGCCCGCGTGACCGCCCCCGAGTCGCCCCAGCCCGCCGACGACGCCGAGTCGTCGCACGTCCCGCCGCTGACGACCCGCGTCGTCATCGCCGAGGACGAGGCCCTCATCCGCCTCGACCTCAAAGAGATGCTGGAGGAAGAGGGCTACACGGTCGTCGGCGAGGCCGGGGACGGCGCCACGGCCGTCGAACTCGCCCGTGAGCACCGCCCCGACCTCGTCATCCTCGACGTGAAGATGCCCGTCCTCGACGGGATCTCCGCCGCCGAGAAGATCGCCGGCGAGTCCATCGCCCCGGTCCTCATGCTCACCGCCTTCTCGCAGCGCGAGCTCGTCGAGCGGGCCCGGGACGCCGGTGCCATGGCGTACCTGGTGAAGCCCTTCAGCAAGAGCGACGTGGTGCCGGCCATCGAGATGGCCGTCTCCCGCTTCGCCGAGCTCCGCGCCCTGGAGCAGGAGGTCGCCGACCTCTCCCAGCGCCTGGAGACCCGCAAGCTCGTCGACCGCGCCAAGTCGGTCCTGCAGACCCAGTACGGCCTGACGGAGCCGGCCGCGTTCCGCTGGATCCAGAAGACCTCGATGGACCGCCGCATGTCGATGCAGCAGGTCGCCGAGGCCGTCATCGAGGACGCCGAGGAGAAGAAGGCGGCCAAGGGCCAGTAGCGGCCCGGCACGTGCACGAGAGGAGGCCCGCCCCGCGCGATGCGGGGCGGGCCTCCTCGTACCCGTGACGGGTGGTGCTACTCCTCGCCGAGGTACGTCTTGCGGACGTCGTCGTTCACGAGCAGGTCCCGGCCGGTGCCGGACAGCTTCATCGTGCCGACCTCCAGGACGTACCCGTGGTCCGCGAGGGAGAGCGCGGCCTGCGCGTTCTGCTCGATGAGCAGGATCGTCATGCCCTCGGACTTCAGCGTCGCGATGGTCTCCATGATCTTCTGCATCATGATCGGGGAGAGGCCCATCGAGGGCTCGTCCAGCATCAGCAGCTTGGGCCGGGACATCAGCGCCCTGCCCATCGCCAGCATCTGCTGCTCACCGCCGGAGAGGGTGCCCGCGGCCTGCTTGCGGCGCTCGCCCAGGATCGGGAAGAGGTCGTAGGACTTCTGGATGTCCTTCTCGATCCCGTCCTTGTCCTTGCGGAGGAAGGCGCCGAGCCGGAGGTTCTCCTCGATGGTGAGCCGGGGGAAGATGTGCCGGCCCTCGGGGGAGTGCGCGAGGCCCAGCGACACCACCTTGTGGGCCGGGATGCCGTTGAGCGCCTGGCCGTCGAAGGAGATCCTGCCCGAGGTGGGCTTGAGCAGGCCGGAGAGGGTCCGCAGGGTCGTGGTCTTGCCGGCGCCGTTGGTGCCGATCAGGGCGACGACCTGGCCGGCCTCGACGGAGAAGGAGATGCCCTTGACGGCCTCGATCTTGCCGTAGGCGACCCTGAGGTCCTCGACCTCCAGAAGCGCGGTCACTTGGAGTCTCCTTCGGTGGTGCTGTCCGCGTCGGCGGCCGGAGCCGCGTCGGCGGGGGTGTCGTCGGCGGGAGCCGCGGGGGCCTCGTCGGCTTCCGCGGCGGGGGCCTCGTCGGCGGGCTCGTCCGCGGTCCCGGCGGTCTCCGCCTCGACCTCGGCGGCCTCTTCGGCGGCCTCTTCGGCGGACTCGTCCGCGGCCTCGACCCCGGCCGCCTGCGTGGCCGCCTGCTCCGCGGCCTCGACCTCGGCCGCCTCCTCCGCGCCGGGCGCGTCCTCGTACGGCGTGCCCAGGTACGCGGCCACGACGCGCTCGTCGCCCTGGACGACCTCGGCCGTGCCCTCGACGAGCTTCTCGCCCTGGACGAGGACGGCCACCCGGTCGCACAGCTTGAAGATGAACTTCATGTCGTGCTCGATGACCAGGACCGCGATGCCGCGGTCGCGGATCGCGAAGACGAGCTCCTCGGTGGTGCGGGTCTCGCTCTGGTTCATGCCGGCCGTCGGCTCGTCGAGCAGCAGCAGGCCCGGCTCGCTGGCGAGCGCGCGGGCGATCTCCAGCTTGCGCTGCTCGCCGTACGGCAGGTTGCGCGCCAGGTGCTCCGCCTTGCTCGCCAGGCCCACGAACTCCAGGAGCTCCATGGCCCGCTCGCGCGAGGCGGCCTCCGCCTTCTTGAAGCCGGGGCCGCGCAGCAGCGCCGACCACAGGCCCTCCTTGGTCCGGGTGTGCCGTCCGACGAGGACGTTCTCCAGGACCGTCATGTTGGAGAAGAGGCGGATGTTCTGGAAGGTACGGGCGATGCCGGCCTGGGTCACCAGGTGCGGCTTCGGCGGCAGGACCGTCCCCTTGTAGCTGACCTGGCCCTCGGTCGGGACGTACAGACCGGTCAGGCAGTTGAAGAAGGTGGTCTTGCCGGCGCCGTTCGGGCCGATCAGGCCGACGATCTCGCCCTCGCGGACGGTCAGGTCGACCCCGCGCACGGCGGTCAGACCGCCGAAGCGCATGGTGACGCCGCTGGCTTCCAGGACCGGCGCGGCCGTGACGGTGCCGGTGGCGGTTTCCGTGGTGGTGGTCGTCATGGCTTTCACGCCCCTGCCTTCGCCGTGCCGACGCCCGCGTCCTCGGACTGGCGCTGCTCCGGCACGACCTGCTGGTCGTCGTCGTTCTCGTGGAATTCCAGCTGCGCCCGCTTGTTGGCGATGAGGCCCTCGGGACGGAAGCGCATGAGCAGGATCAGGGCGATGCCGAAGCCGAGCAGCTGGTAGTCCTGGAGGAAGGACAGCTTGGCCGGGATCAGGAAGAGGAGCGCGGAGCCGACGATCGGGCCGGTGATGGTGCCCATGCCGCCGAGGATGACGGCCGCGAGGAGGAACGCGGAGTTCGGCGGGACAGGACCGGCGAAGACGTAGTTCTCCGGGACCACCGTGGTGTTGACGTGCGCCTGCACCGTGCCCGCGAGGCCGGCCAGGGACGCGCCGAGGGCGAAGGCGACCAGCTTGACCCGGAAGCCGTTGATGCCCATCGCGGTGGCGGCGGTCTCGTCCTCGCGGATGGCGACCCAGGCGCGGCCGATGCGGCTGTTGCCGGCGCGGGAGAAGACGACCACGACCAGCGCCATGACGAGGATCATGAGCAGGTAGTAGTTGGCGTAGGCGCCGAGCTCGATGCCGAGGACGGTGTGCGACTCGCCGAAGTTGTACCCGAAGAACTCCAGCTGAGGGATGTTCGGGATGCCGTTCGGGCCGTTGGTGATCTGCGGGCCCGAGGTGCCGTCGAGGTTGCCCATGGCGATGCGGAAGATCTCACCGAAGCCGAGGGTCACGATGGCGAGGTAGTCGCCGCGCAGCCGCAGGGTCGGCGCGCCGATGACGACGCCGAAGACCAGGGAGGCCGCCATGCCGGTCAGCGCCGCCGCCCAGAAGGGGAACTGGACGCCGAAGGCGGAGGAGGTGGCGCCGGAGACGAGGGCCGCGGTGTACGCGCCGACGCCGAGGAAGGCGACGTAACCGAGGTCGAGGAGGCCGGCGAGGCCGACGACGATGTTCAGGCCGAGGGCGACGGTCGCGAAGATCAGGATGTTGACCGCGATCAGCGTGTACGTGTCGCCGCTCTGCTGGAGGAACGGGAAGGCGATCGCCATGACGATGGCGGCCGTGACCGTCACCTGCCGGTTCCGCGCGGTGATCGCGGAGAGTCGCCGGGTCAGCCCGGACTTGACCAGCGCGGTGGCGGAGAAGGCGACGAGGATCAGGTACGCGATGAAGAGCTGCGGCTCCGAGTCGTCGGTGTCGATGCCGAAGGTGACGACGTACAGGCCGAGGGCGAAGACCGCGACGATGATCAGGATCTCGGCCCAGGACGGCAGCTGCTTGGCGGGGGCGGCCTTGCGGGTGTCGTCGGGCAGCAGGTACGCGGCGACGGCCGGGGCGGCCGAGGCGAGGACGGCGACGCCGGCGCCGGGCTCCAGGTCCACCAGGGCGCCCAGCTCCACGACGATCGAGATCGCGGTGAAGAGGGTGGTGGCGAAGGTGCCGAGGGCGAGGATCCACACGGCCTTGCGGGCGCCGGTCGGCGTCAGCCAGCCGAGGCCCTTCACCCCGAGGGCGGAGAGCGCGAACAGGCCGGTGAGGACCGCGCCGACCAGCGTGAGGAGCTGGAGCGGGGCGGGGTTGCCGTAGATCGTGAGGTTGCCGGGGAAGGCGGTGGTCCACGTCCACGCGAGGAAGGCGCTCACGACGGTGACGACGCTGCCGGCGACGACCGTCCAGAGCAGGGCGGCCGGCTTCGGCGCGCTGGAGGTCTTGGTCTGGTTCTCGGTCATGGTGCTCACGCCCTGTCCGCGACGCGCTCGCCCAGCAGGCCCTGGGGCCGTACGAGGAGCACGAGGATGAGGAGGACGAAGGCCCACACGTTGGACCAGGCACCGCCGCCGAGCTGCTGCATGCCGGGGATGTCCTCGATGTAGGCGATCGAGAGGGACTCGGCGATGCCGAGGACGACGCCGCCGACCATGGCGCCGTAGATGTTGCCGATGCCGCCGAGGACGGCCGCGGTGAAGGCCTTGAGACCGAGGATGAAGCCCATCTCGAAGTTGATCTGACCCTTGTCGACGCCGTAGGCGACGGCGGCGACGGCGGCGAACGCGGCACCGATGGCGAAGGCCATGACGATGATGCGGTCCGTGTTGATGCCCATCAGCTTCGCGGTGTCCGGGTCCTGCGCGGTGGCCTGCATGGCGCGGCCGCTGCGGCTCTTGGAGACGAAGAGGCCGAGGGCGAGCATGCACAGCGGGGCGAGGACGAGCACGAAGGCGTCGGCGCGCTGGATCGAGAGGTTCCCGGTGATCCGGAAGGCCTCCCCCTGGAACTCGGGGAAGCTCACCGCCTTCTTGGCGTCCGGGTAGAACTGCCAGACCAGCTGCTGGAGCGCGATGGACAGACCGATCGCCGTGATGAGCGGGGCCAGTCGGGGCGCGTTGCGCAGCGGGCGGTAGGCGAACCGCTCGGCGGCGGTGGCGACGGCCACGGAGGCTATCGCGCCACCGACGATCATGAGCGGTATCGCCACCAGCAGGGACGTGCCGCTCGGCAGAGCGCTGTAGGTGGTGAGGGCGCCGAAGCCCCCGATCATGAAGATCTCGCCGTGGGCGAAGTTGATGAGCTGGACGATGCCGTAGACCATGGTGTACCCGATGGCGATGAGGCCATAGAGGGCACCGAGGGCCAGGCCGTTGGCCAGCTGTTGCGGCAGTTCGTGCACCGCAGGCCTCCGATGAGCTTGTCGGATAAGACTCCGCGCGAGGGCGCTGTTTGCGCCCTCGCGCGGGTTGGTTCAGGTGGAGCGGGCTCCCTCGCGGGTGCCGGTGATGCCGGTGATGCGGGTGACGCCGGTGATTACTGGTTGAAGGTGTCGCTCTTGACGTCGACCCACTTGCCGCCCTCGACCTTGTAGACCGTGAGCTGCTTGTTGGTGGTGTCGCCGAACTCGTCGAAGGAGACCTTGCCGGTCACACCGTCGAAGGAGACCTTGCCCAGGGCCTCGGTGACCTTGGCGCGGGCGTCGGACGGGACCTTGCCGTTGTTGGCGGCGACGACGGCCTTCACGGCCTGGATGACGGCCCAGCCGGCGTCGTAGGAGTAGCCGCCGTAGGCCGCGTACGGGTCCTTGTAGCCGCCCGCGTTGTAGTCCGCGATGAACTTCTTGGCGGTGGGGAGCTTCTCGACGGGGTAGCCGATCGAGGTGGCGAGGTCACCGTCGTTGGCCTCGGCGGAGGCGCTGATGAAGGCCGGGTCGTAGATGCCGTCGCCGCCCATGACGGGGATCTTGGCGCCGGTCTTCTTGATCTGGTCGGAGAGCAGACCGCCCTCGGGGTATTGGCCGCCGAAGTAGACGGAGTCGGCGCCGGAGGACTTGACCTTGTCGGCGGTGGAGGAGAAGTCGGTCTCCTTCACGGTGACGTGGTCGGTGCCGACCACGGTGCCGCCGAGGCGCTTGAACTCGTCGGAGAAGATCGCCGCGAGGCCGGCGCCGTAGGTCTGCTTGTCGTCGACGACGAAGACCTTCTTCTTGCCGGCGTCCTTGAAGAGGTACTGGGCGGCGAACTTGCCCTGGACCACGTCGGTGGCGGCGGTGCGGAAGTAGGTCGGGAAGGGGCGCTTGTAGTCGCCCTTGCCCCAGTTGTCGCCCTGGCTCAGCGCCGGGTTGGTGTTGGCCGGGGAGACCTGGGCCAGCTTGGCGGAGGCGAAGACGCCCTGCATCTGCTGGGAGACGCCGGAGTTCAGCGGGCCGACGACGCCGAGGACGTCCTTGTTGCCGACGAGCTTGGTGGCGTTGGCCTGGCCGGAGGCCGGGACGGCCTGGTCGTCGAGCGCCTCGACCTTGAAGGTGACGCCGGGGACTTCCTTGTTCTTGTTGGCGGTCTGGACCGCCAGGTCCACGGAGTTCTTGATGCCCTGGCCGAGCGCCGAGAGGGAGCCGGTCAGCGGGGCGTCGACGCCGATGACGACGGTGACGCCGTCCCCACCGCTCGCGTTGTTGTCGCTGCCACCCTTGTCGTCGCGCGAACCGCAGGCGGTGAGAGTGAGCGCTCCCGTGGTGAGCACGCTGGTGAGGATGAGCAAAGAACGGTGTCGCACGAAGAATCCTTTCCCTGGCGCGGCCCCCTCAAGCTGAGGCGGTGCCGTGAAGCTGTGTAGCGAGAGGTGCCGTTTTCGATGCCGGGCCGTACGGGGTCGAGCAGGGCCGTGCAGTGGAAGCGCCCGGCGGCGCGGTGACTGGCCGTGACTCTAGGCGCAGGTGGGGAACGGCGGGGAGCGCCCAGGTCAGGATGTGACTGTCTTGTTATGCCGACGGGCAGAGACGGTGTGCATGCAGGGTGCAAACCCGGGCACAGCGGTCGGTAGCGCGGTGTTCACATCGTGAGAACCCCCAGTTCCGCTAAGGGGCTTGAGTGGATCACGGTCCTGACGGACGGCCCGTGAGGGTCTCCGGATATCGGACACCACCTCATTCGTCAGCGGACGGAGGGCAGGTCGGGTGTCGACCCGGCCATTCCGCTCCCGAATGGCTCGAATGTCACGCAGGGTTACGGCAACCGTGGCCTGGATCATTCGCCGGGAGGGGCCCCGGAAGGCGTGGGAGCGGTGGTCCACTCGTCGGGCGGGCGCCAGTTCTCCGAGCTTCCCGTCGCCCCCTTCGCCGCCTCGCAGCGCCGCCGCGACTCCCGGTCGGCCAGCGCCTCGGCGGCCTTCCGCCCCGCCCGCCGCTCCTCGGCCCGGGCCGCCGCGAGCACCTGGTCGTGGATCTCGTACTGCTCGTTGGAGAGCCCCTTCTGCTCCCAGTCGAGCCCCGCCCACCTCGACCCCTTGAGCGCCTCCTTCACCCAGTACGAGACCAGGTTCGCGCAGACGTCGGCGGGGGTGCTGGTCCGAGGCGCGGGTGACGGTGCGGGGCGTGGTTCCGGGGCCCGGCCGCAGCCGGCGGACAGGGCGAGCGCACACCCGGCCAGGACCGCCGCGAGGGCGGCCCCGACCGGTCGTATCCGGAGGCGCGTCACGGGAGTTGGACGTACGGCTTCAGGAAGTCGCGCGCGCCGGGCGTGTCCAGGCGGTACGTGACGTTCGTGGCGTAACAGGGAGTGTCGCCGGTGATCGTGGTGGCGACGAGCGTCAACTTCCCGTTCAGAGTAGCGAAGTTGGGGCCGCCCGAATCGCCGTAACAGGCACCGCCGTTGCCCTGGGGCGCGGTCATGGCGAGCCGGACCCACGCGTCGTTGAGGGCGTCGAAGGAGACCGGCGCCTTCATGCGGACCCCGCCGCCCGGGTGGGTCTGGCCGCCCGGTCCGCGCTCCGCCTCCTGCGTGCCGTACCCGGCCGTGAGGAACGCCGTGGAGTTCAGCCCCCGCGGGCCGAGCGCGGCCAGGGCGCCCGCCTTCGGCAGCGCCGCCGGAGCGAAGGACCAGCGGCCCTTCACGGCCTTCGCCTGCAGTTCGATCACCGAGATGTCATGGGGGTCGGAGGCCGGGCCGGGGTAGGCGGGGTGACTGTGCGCGGTCCCCTCGACGGCCACGCTCCGTGCAACGGCGGCGGGGTCGCCCGGGTGCTCGGCGGCCGCCCGGTCGAGGCCGGCCTGCACGTCCTGGTCGAGCGAGACGTGGAAACGCACGTTCTCCGGCCAGTCCGTCGTGCAGTGGGCGGCCGTGAGGAAGGTGTCCGCGTCGATCATGGTGCCGGAACAGACCCAGTCGACCCGGTCCGGCGTCACCGGGTCGCCGTCGTCGTCCCAGGTCGCCACGAGCGCTCCGACCTCGGTGCGCTCGGGGGCGGGGACCGCGTTGTACGAGTTGATCGCCGAGGACGGGATCGCGGTGGCGATCACGGCGGCGCAGGCGGCGGTGACGGCGGTCATCGCGGTGGTGGTGCGTACGGCTGTCACGAAGAACCCCTCGCTGGATGAATGGATCGGGTGTTCTCCTGTGGGGGAGGCCGCCAGTGAAGCGGCTGCGCCCACCACGCGACAAGAGGGTCGACAAGAGGGCGGAACGGGGCGGGTGAGGGGCGCGCGGGGCGGCGAAGGGAGCGGAGCCGACGCGGGGGCGGAGCGCCGGAGGGGGCGGCACGGCGGAGGGGGCGGCACGGCGGAGGGGGCGGAGCGCCGTGCGCCCCGCCCCCTCCGTTCGCTCCGCCGCAATGGCCCGCGCGAGGCGCCGTTACGGCCGGCCCGCCGCCGGCAGCTTGTCCGCGTCCTTCGCGTCGACCTCGCGCAGCAGACAGGTCAGCCGCGCCGAGCAGACCCGCTTGCCCTGCTCGTCCGTGATCACGATCTCGTACGTGGCGGTCGACCGGCCCCGGTGGACCGGGGTCGCCACGCCGGTCACCAGACCGCTGCGCACCCCCCGGTGGTGGGTGCAGTTGAGGTCGACGCCGACGGCGATCTTCGAGACCCCGCCGTGCAGCATCGAGCCGATGGAGCCCAGCGTCTCGGCGAGCACCGCCGACGCGCCGCCGTGCAGCAGCCCGTACGGCTGGGTGTTGCCCTCGACCGGCATGGTGCCGACGACCTTCTCGGCCGAGGCCTCCAGGATCTGGACACCCATCCGGTTCCCCAGGTGCCCGGCCGAGAAGAGGGCCGGGAGGTCGACGCCCAGCGCCGCGTACTCGTCGATGACCTCCTGCGGGAACTTCACGTGCTGCTGCTCACCCATGGGCCCGGCTCCGTTCGTCTTCGTACGGCTGCTGATCTGTGTGGTCCGGCTGCTGCGCGTGCCTGAGCAAATGCTTAGGCGGTCTGCGATTGTTCCAGACGCACGATCACGGACTTGCTGGCGGGGGTGTTGCTGACGTCCGCCGTCGACTCCAACGGGACCAGCACGTTCGTCTCCGGGTAGTAGGCGGCCGCGCACCCCCGGGACGTCGGGTAGTGCACCACCCGGAAGCCGGGCGCCCGCCGCTCCGTGCCGTCCGTCCACTCGCTCACCAGGTCCGTGTACGCCCCGTCCGCGAGACCGAACGCCGCCGCGTCCTCCGGGTGCACGAGGACCACCCGGCGGCCGCCCTTGATCCCCCGGTAGCGGTCGTCCAGACCGTAGATCGTGGTGTTGTACTGGTCGTGCGAGCGCAGCGTCTGCAGCAGCAGCCGGCCCTCGGGCACCCTCGGGTACTCGACGGGGGCGGCCGTGAAGTTCGCCTTGCCGGTCCTCGTGGGGAAGCGGCGCTCGTCGCGCGGGCCGTGCGGCAGCGCGAAGCCGCCCGGATTCGCCGCGAGCCGGGCGTTGAAGTCCTCGAAACCGGGCACCACGCGCGCGATGCGGTCCCGGATCGTGGCGTAGTCCGCCTCGAACTCCTCCCAGGGCGTGGCCGATCCGTCGCCGAGGACGGCCCGGGCCATCCGCGCCACGATCGCCGGCTCGGACAGCAGGTGCGGGCTCGCCGGCGGCAGGTTGCCCCGGGAGGCGTGCACCAGGCTCATCGAGTCCTCGACCGTCACGACCTGCCGGCCGCTCTTCTGCGTGTCCCTGTCGGTGCGGCCGAGCGTCGGCAGGATCAGCGCACGCGTGCCCGTCACCGCGTGCGAGCGGTTCAGCTTCGTCGAGACGTGCACGGTCAGGCGCGCGTTCCGCATGGCCGCCTCCGTCACCTCCGTGTCGGGCGTCGCCCCCACGAAGTTGCCGCCCATCGCGAAGAACACCTTCGCCTCGCCGTCGCGCAGCGCCTGGATCGAACGCACCACGTCGAAGCCGTGGTGGCGCGGCGAGACGATCCCGAACTCCTTGTCCAGGGCGTCGAGGAAGGCCGGCGCGGGGCGCTCGAAGATGCCCATCGTGCGGTCGCCCTGCACGTTCGAATGGCCGCGCACCGGGCACACGCCCGCGCCCGGCCGGCCGATGTTCCCGCGCAGCAGCAGGAGGTTGACCACCTCGCGGATGGTCGGCACGGAGTGCTTGTGCTGGGTGAGGCCCATCGCCCAGCAGACGATCGTGCGCTCCGAGGCGAGCACCATCTCCAGCGCCCGCTCGATCTCGGGGCGGGCGAGACCGGTCGCGGCGAGCGTCTCGTCCCAGTCGGCGGCCCTCGCCGCCGCCGCGAACTCCTCGTACCCGTGGGTGTGGTCGCGTACGAACTCCTCGTCGACCGCCCCGGCCGTCTCCAGGACCAGCTTGTTGAGCAGCCGGAAGAGGGCCTGGTCGCCGCCGATCCGGATCTGCAGGAAGAGATCGGTGAGCGCCGCGCCCCTGAGCATGCCCTGCGGGGTCTGCGGGTTCTTGAAGCGCTCCAGGCCCGCCTCCGGCAGCGGGTTCACCGAGATGATCCGGGCGCCCGAGGCCTTCGCCTTCTCCAGGGCCGAGAGCATGCGCGGGTGGTTCGTCCCCGGGTTCTGCCCGGCCACGATGATCAGGTCCGCCCGGTGCAGGTCCTCCAGGGACACGCTGCCCTTGCCGATGCCGATCGTCTCCGTCAGCGCCGAGCCCGAGGACTCGTGGCACATGTTGGAGCAGTCCGGCAGGTTGTTCGTGCCGAACTCGCGCGCGAAGAGCTGGAGCAGGAACGCCGCCTCGTTGCTCGTCCGCCCCGAGGTGTAGAAGAGCGCCTCGTCCGGCGAGGCCAGGGCGCGCAGCTCCTCCGCGATGACCGCGAAGGCCCGCTCCCAGGTCACCGGCTCGTACCGCTCGCCGCCCTCCGGGAGCAGCATCGGCTGCGTGATCCGGCCCTGCTGGCCCAGCCAGTACCCGCTGCGGGTCGCCAGGTCCGCCACCGGGTGCGCGGCGAAGAACTCCGGCGTCACCCGGCGCAGCGTCGCCTCCTCGGCGACCGCCTTCGCGCCGTTCTCGCAGAACTCCGCCACGTGCCGCTTGTCGCCCTCCGGCCAGGCGCAGCCGGGACAGTCGAAGCCGTCCTTCTGGTTGACCTTGAGCAGGGTCCGCGCGGTCCGCCGCAGACCCATCTGCTCCTGCGCGATCCGCAGCGTGTGCCCGATGGCGGGCAGGCCGGCGGCGGCGTGCTGCGGCGGCGTGACCTGCGGTGCGTCCTGGACCGGGTCACCGGCCGGCGGCTTGCTGACCATCGCGCTCTCCCTTGAGCGGTAATCCTCTGGCGTACGTCCCCGATCCTGTCACGCGGCACCGACAGCCCGGCACCCCGACCGCTGTGGACGGGATTGTCAGCGGGCCGTGGCAGGATCGTCCCGTGGCCGAGACAGCATCGAAGACCCCCGCAGACACCCGCCCCCGCCTGCTCCTCATGGACGGGCACTCGCTCGCGTACCGGGCGTTCTTCGCGCTGCCCGCGGAGAACTTCACCACCGCGACCGGACAGCCGACGAACGCGATCTACGGGTTCGCCTCGATGCTGGCGAACACGCTCCGCGACGAGGCGCCCACGCACTTCGCGGTCGCCTTCGACGTGTCCCGCCAGACCTGGCGGTCCGAGGAGTTCCCGGAGTACAAGGCGAACCGCTCGAAGACCCCCGACGAGTTCAAGGGCCAGGTCGAGCTGATCGGCGAACTCCTCGACGCGATGCACGCGCCGCGCTTCGCCGTCGACGGCTTCGAGGCCGACGACGTCATCGCCACCCTCGCCACCCGGGCCGAGGCCGAGGGCTTCGAGGTCCTCATCGTCACCGGCGACCGGGACTCCTTCCAGCTCGTCACCGATCGCACCACCGTGCTCTACCCGACCAAGGGCGTCTCCGAGCTCACCCGCTTCACCCCGGAGAAGGTCCAGGAGAAGTACGGCCTGAGCCCCTCGCAGTACCCCGACTTCGCGGCCCTGCGCGGCGACCCGTCCGACAACCTCCCGGGCATCCCCGGCGTCGGCGAGAAGACCGCCGCCAAGTGGATCAACCAGTTCGGCTCCTTCGCCGAGCTCGTCGAGCGCGCCGACGAGGTCAAGGGCAAGGCCGGCCAGAACTTCCGCGACCACCTGGAGTCGGTCAAGCTCAACCGCCGCCTGACCGAGATGGTCCGGGACGTCGAGCTGCCGAGGACCGTCACGGACCTCGCCCGCGAGCCGTACGACCGCGCGGCCGTCGCCCTCGTCCTCGACACCCTGGAGATCCGCAACCCCTCGTTGCGCGAGCGGCTCCTCGCCGTCGACCCGGGCTCCGCTGAGGAGGCCGCGCCCGCCCCCGCCGCCGGCCTGGAGCTCGACTTCACCGTCCTCGGCGCGGGCGAGCTCGCCCCCTGGCTCGCCGAGCACGCCGACGAGCCCCTCGGCATCGCCACCGTCGACAGCTGGGCCCTCGGCACGGGGAACGTCAGCGAGGTCGCCCTCGCCGCCGCCGGGGGAGCCGCCGCCTGGTTCGACCCCAGCACGCTCGACGAGGCCGACGAGCAGGCCTGGGCCGCGTGGATCTCCGACCCCGACCGGCCGAAGGTCATGCACAACGCCAAGGGCGCCATGCGGGTCTTCCCCGAGCACGGCTGGAGCATCGCCGGCGTCACCATGGACACCGCCCTCGCCGCCTACCTGGTCAAGCCCGGCCGGCGCTCCTTCGCCCTCGACGCCCTCACCGTCGAGTACCTCGGCCGCGAGCTCGCCCCGGCGGCCCCCGCCGACGGCCAGCTCGCCTTCGGCGCCGACGACACCGCCGAGGCCGAGGCCCTCATGAGCCAGGCGCGGGCCGTCCTCGACCTCGGCGCCGCCTTCGACGAGCGGCTCCCCGAGGTCGGCGCCCGCGAGCTCCTCCACGAGGTCGAGCTCCCCACCTCCGCCCTCCTCGCCCGCCTGGAGCGGCACGGCATCGCCGCCGACCGCGACCACCTGGAGGCCATGGAGCAGCAGTTCGCCGGCGCGGTCCAGCAGGCAGTCAAGGAGGCCCACGCCTCCGTCGGCCACGAGTTCAACCTCGGCTCGCCCAAGCAGCTCCAGGAGGTCTTCTTCGGCGAGCTGAACCTCCCGAAGACCAAGAAGACCAAGACCGGCTACACGACGGACGCCGACGCGCTCGCCTGGCTGGCCGGCCAGACCGAGCACGAACTGCCGGTGATCATGCTCCGCCACCGCGAGCAGGCGCGCCTGCGCTCGACGGTCGAGGGCCTGATCAAGACCGTCGCGGCGGACGGCCGCATCCACACCACCTTCAGCCAGACGGTCGCGGCGACCGGCCGTCTGTCCTCCACCGACCCCAACCTGCAGAACGTGCCGGTCCGGACGGACGAGGGCCGGGCCATCCGGCACGGCTTCGTCGTCGGCCAGGGCTTCGAGGCCCTCATGACCGCCGACTACAGCCAGATCGAGCTGCGCGTCATGGCCCACCTCTCCGAGGACGAGGGCCTCATCGAGGCCTTCACCTCCGGCGAGGACCTGCACACCACCGTCGCCTCCCAGGTCTTCGGCGTCGAGCGGTCCGCCGTCGACGCCGAGATGCGCCGCAAGATCAAGGCCATGTCGTACGGTCTGGCCTACGGCCTCTCCGCCTTCGGCCTCTCGCAGCAGCTGACCATCGACCCGGCCGAGGCCCGGATCCTGATGGAGACCTACTTCGAGCGCTTCGGCGGGGTACGGGACTACCTGCGCCGCGTCGTCGACGAGGCCCGCGCCACCGGATACACCGAGACGATGCTGGGCCGCCGCCGCTACCTCCCGGACCTCAACAGCGACAACCGGCAGCGTCGCGAGGCCGCCGAGCGGATGGCGCTCAACGCCCCCATCCAGGGCACGGCCGCCGACATCGTCAAGATCGCCATGCTGAACGTCGACCGGGCGCTCACCGAGGCGGGCCTCGCCTCCCGGATGCTCCTCCAGGTCCACGACGAAATCGTGCTCGAACTCGCCCCCGGCGAGCGCGAGCAGGTCGAGGCCCTGGTCCGCGAGCAGATGTCGGCCGCCGCCGACCTCCGCGCCCCCCTGGACGTCTCGGTGGGCGTAGGCCAGAACTGGGACGCAGCAGCCCACTGACACCCGCGACCGCCCACCCCGTTGTGGGCAGTCGTTCCGCCGGGGCGGAACGGGTGGGCACAACGGAACGGCGCCCTCTGCCGGCGCCCGAGGCTCCCGTTGCCCTGACCCGCACCACGTGGTGTGGCGCACTTCGTGGTGCGGGTCCAGGCGCGGAAGGCGGAGGCGCCGCTGGAGGGCGCCGTCCCGTGGGCCCACCCTCCCCCAAGCTCTCGGCTTCGCTCGAGCAGGGGGGACCCCCTTCGCCCCAGCGGGACGATTGCCTACACGGGGGGGGTGGGCGGGGGGACCGCCCCGCCGGGCGCGGCCCACACGGCGGGCGGGCCCACCGGGTGGCGGAAGCGCACCGCCCCGCCGGGCGCAGCCCGCCCGGCGGATGTGCGCCAGTCGGACCAGTCAGAGGGCGCCCCAGCCCCCCGCCTCCCGAAACTGGGGAGCATGATCCGCCGCCCCCACCTCCCCACCTGGGCCCTCCTCGGCGCCCTGCTCGGCGCGTCGGGCACCGCCTGGTCCTGGCCCGCCGAGGCACACCGGGCTCCCGCACTCTGCGCCTCGTCCCGCGAACCGGTCCTCGCCGCCCGGCTGTCCCAGGACCTCGCGGTGGCGCTCAAGGGCCGCGGGAGCACGGTCTCCGTCGCGGTCCACGACCCCGTGCGCGGACTGCACTGCCGGTTCGCCGACACCCTGGCGTACGACTCCGCCAGCATCGCCAAGGTCCTGATCATGCAGGCCGTCCTCGGACGCGCGGAGGAGCTGGGCCGGGCGCCCACCCGGCTGGAGGCGCGGCGGCTGAAGGCGATGATCACCCGCTCCGACAACACCGCCGCCACCGAGCTGTGGGAGGGGCTGTCCCGCGCCCGGCTGAACAGAGTGCTGAGGGAGGCCGGAGCCAAGGACACCGTCCTGGGCCAGGGCAACTACTGGGGCCTCACCCGCACCACCGCGCGCGACCAACTCGCCCTCCTCGCCGCGGTGTCACGCCGCAGCGAGGCCCTGTCCCTGATGGGACAGGTCGTCCGCGCACAGGCCTGGGGCGTCACGGCGGGCGCGCCCCGCGCGGTCAAGGTCCACCTCAAGAACGGCTGGCTGCCCCGCGCGACCCACGCCTGGCGTGTCCACAGCGTCGGCATCGTCCGCCCGCTGCCGGCCCCGACGAGCCCGCACACGAGCACGGGCACGGGAAAGAGCACGGGCACGGGCAGGGACGCGAGCACGGACACCGGACCGGACACGAAGACGGGCACCGGCAAGGACACCCGAACCGGCAAGGAGACCGGCACCGCGAGCCCCGCGGTCGACTACCGGATCGTCCTCCTGAGCCACGACAACCCCACCATGCGGTACGGCGTCCGCACCCTGGAGAGCATCGCCCTGGTCGTGCACCGCAGGCTCTCCGGCGGCGCCGCGGCCCGCGGCTTCACCCCGCCGGAGAAGATCAGCGAGATCCCTGACGGGAGCGCTCCGGCCGAGGCGCCGGGTCGGGGAGAGGAGGACCCGGGCGTTCCGGCACGGCCGGGGCCGTCCGGTTCCGAGGCGACCCGAGGAGCCGCGCCCCCGTCCCGTACAGCACGAGCCCGACGGCGAGCCCCGCGCCGGCCCCGAAGCAGGCCGTCGGGATGACGTCGAGGGGCGTCTCGATCCGGTCCCAGCCCCAGTACGCGGCCCAGCGCAGCACCCGGTGGGCGACACCCGCGAGGACGCAGCAGCCGATCAGCCCGGCGGCGAGGAGTCGGCCGCGCCGGCCCGGCACGGGGACCCCGGACGGCAGCTCCGCCCCGGGAACGGAGGAACGCAGCGCCCGCGCCACGCACCAGCCGAGCAGGGTGAGGGCCAGCGCCGAACCCCCGTACTGCGCGTAGAGATAGACCGGGAACCCGGCGACGACCTCGCCGAGGAAGGGGATCGCGCGGGTGCCCCAGCGGTCGAGGTGGGTGAAGGAGTCCCACACCACGTGCGTGGTGGCGCCGAGGACCGCCGAGAGGAAGAACCACCCGGCGAGCGCCACCGGATGCCGCTCCCGCCAGGGGCGGCCCCGGACGAGCCCGTACACCCGACCGCGCCACCGTTCGGGCAGCAGCGCGGCGAGCGGCTCGCGCACGGTCAGCCACAGGGCCACGAGAGCGGCGGTGATCAGCACGTCGGCCGTGACGATCCCTACGGGGGAGTGGGTCACGTCCCCGAGGACCATCGCCCCGGGGAACGCGGTCGCGGCGAAGTAGGTCATGTCGGGCGAGAAGGACCCCGCGACGAGGGCGGACGCGACCAGCGGCCCGCGCGCGGACCCGTCCCGGCGCAGCGCGGGCAGCACGGCGGCGGCGTGGCTCAGCGTGAACGGCAACGGGAGTTCCCCCAGGGTTCCGACGGTGACGGCGGCCGGTGTGCGTGGCCGACCGGAGTGCAAGAGGGGCGGGACGCTCCGGTCGGTTCCCGAACTCGTCCGGTCGGCAGAAGGCCAAGAGGTGACGAAACCGTGAAACACGGTCAGGGGCCGGTGTTCGACGGTTCGGAGTTGGCATAGGGTCGCCTGGGGTCTCACGCGGGGAGCGTGGGACCGCGTCGACGGGGAGGGGACGACGGATATGGCAGCGCACATCGGCCGCCGACTGCGCAAGGGCGCGACCAACGGTGCGGTGGTGGCCGCGGCGGTCGCCGCGCTCGCCGCCTCGCAGGCGCCGGAGGTCGCCCCGCCGGCCACGGACAACACCGGCGGAGACCAGGCCATCGGCGCCGGTGACACGGCTTCGCCGTCCGGAGGCGGGTCCGTGACGGGCGATTCCCCGTACTACACGGACCTGCCGCCGCTGACCACGCCGAACCAGCCCGGGGCGAGCACCAACCTGCCGGTGACGACCGGCCCCGCCGAGGCCGGCATACCCGCGTCCGTCTACTCCGCCTACAAGCGGGCCGAGCTCTCCATACGCTCGACCGATCCCGGCTGCAACCTGCCGTGGCAGCTGCTCGCCGGCATCGGAAAGGTCGAGTCCGGTCAGGCGAACGGCGGCCGGGTCGACGCCAACGGCACGGCGTCGCCGCCGATCCTCGGCCCCGCCCTCAACGGCAACGGCTTCGCCCTGATCACCGACACCGACGGCGGCGCCTACGACGGCGACACGAAGCTCGACCGGGCCGTCGGCCCGATGCAGTTCATCCCGTCCACCTGGGCGACCTGGGGTCAGGACGCCAACAGCGACGGCAAGAAGGACCCGAACAACATCTACGACGCGGCGCAGGCCGCCGGCCTCTACCTCTGCGCGAACGACCGCAACCTCGCGCTCAAGGCCGACCTCGACCAGGCGGTCCTCAGCTACAACCGGTCGAGGGAATACCTGAACACGGTCCTGTCCTGGGCCTCCTTCTACGAGCGCGGCACCCACCAGATCCCGGACGGCACGGGCGTGCTGCCGGGCGAGCGCAGCGACGACGGCACCAGGGGCGACCGCCTCCGGCCCACCATTCCGCTCCCGACCGTCCCCACGACGCCGTCCCCGTCGCCGACGCCCGGGACCCAGAAGCCGAAGCCGCCGTCGGAGAACCGTCCCGAAACGGCCAAGCCGCCGACCGTCCCCACCAAGCCCCCGGTCACCCCGCCGGTGACGCCGCCCGCCCTCCCGGCGGCCGCCAAGGTCGCGCGACTCGCGGTCGTGGCCAACGAGAAGCCGACCACGACCACCGGCAGTGCCTTCACGGGACTTCCCCGGGTCGCGGCGCTCGACGCCTCGGGCAAGCCGGTCCCCGGCGTGAAGATCCGCTTCGAGATCACCGGGGACACCGACACCCGGTTCGGCGGCGGCGGGACCACCGCCACCGTCACCACCGGATCGGCCGGTCTCGCCACCTCGCCCGCCCTCCGGGCCGGCGAGAAGACGGGGTCCTTCACCGTGCGGGCCACCGTCGTGGGCCGGACCCGGAAGGCGGCCGACTTCACCGCGACCGTCACGGAGCGCCGGGCGGACACCCTCACCCGGCTCGCCGGCGACCCGCTGTCGGCCACGACCGGCACCTCCTTCGCCCAGAAGGTCCAGGTGAAGGCCACCGACAAGGGAGCCCTCGCCCCCGGCGTGCGCGTCACCGCGGTGATCGTCACCTCGAAGGCGGCCCCCGAGGAGAGCGCCGAGGGCCCGTCCTTCAAGCGCGCGGACGGCACCACGGTCCGTACCGTCACCCTCGTGACCGGCACGGACGGACTGCTCACCCTCGCGCCCGGCGACCTCCTCGCGGGCGACAAGGCCGGCACGTACTACGTGCGGCTGACCGCGCCGGGCGGCGGCACCACCTTCATCGACCTGACGGTCGCCGCCCCCGCCACGACGGACCCGGAGCCGACCCCGGACCCGACGCCCTCCGGCGGCACCTCGCCCGGGACCACCCCCTCGCCCGGGACCACTCCCTCGTCCGAGGCCACCCCCACGCCCAGCACCTCGCCCTCGGCCTGACCGCCCGCGCCTCCGCGCCGCGTTCCTCCGCGCCGCTCCCTCGTCCGCACCGGACGAGGGAGCGGCGCTTCGCGTCACCCGGGTGCGACGTGTTCTCATCTCGCGGCCGCGTTGCTACGGTGCCCCCGCCCTGACGACCCATCAGATCACATTCGGGAGGCCGACCATGCGCGCCCTCGTCGCCGCCGCCATCGGACTCGCCCCAGTCCTCCTCTTCGTCCTCCTCCTCTCCGTGGTCGATCTGCCGCCCGACGGCCCCACCTCGCCCAAGCCCCTCCTGACCGCCGTCCCCGGTCCCGAGAAGTAGGGGGCGACCGTGCGCCGCCGAGCCAGCCTCGTCCTGCTCGCCCTCGCCGTCTTCTGCGCCGCGATGGCCCCGACCCTGCGCTGGTACGCCTTCCCCCGCCTCGCGAAGATCCCGCCCAACCAGTACCAGGAGACCGTCCTCGAGGCACGGCCCGCGACCCTCCTCGACTACTCCACGCTCCGGGCCGAGAAGGTCGACAAGATCACGATCATCCAGACCCTCAAGGGCAACGTGGAGGAGTCGCGGCGCATCGAACGCGACGCCGGGCGTGACGTCGTCGTCTGGGACGCCCTCGCCTACGTCACGGGGCCCGACGGCAAGATGGTCTCCAAGGTCCCCGAGCGGTACGTCTTCGACGCCCACACCCAGGACCCCGTCCACGCCACCGGCGAATCGGTCGACGGCGATCCGGTCCGGCGCGAGGGCATCGAGTTCAAGTTCCCCTTCCTGACCGAGAAGCGCGACTACCAGTACTTCGACGCCCAGACCCGCACCGCGGCCCCCATCCACTACAAGGGCACCCGCACCTTCCGCGGCATGGAGGTCTACTACTTCGAGCAGACCGTCCCCTGGACCAAGGTCCCCATGCCCAAGACCATGCCGGTCAAGGGCATCACCCCGAAGATCCTCGCCGACTCCGGCCTCACCCGCTGGTACACGACCAAGCGCATGTTCTGGATCGAGCCGGTCACCGGAGCCCCCGTCAACGGCGAGGAGATCCACGAGGAGGAACTCCGCAACGCCAAGGCGCTGATGGGCCGGGACACCCTCACCGTCTTCGCGGGACACGTGAAGATGCGCGAGGACTACCTCGAGAGCGTCGGCGAGATGGTCTCCTCCAACCGCCTCATGGTCCTCATGCTCGTCTCCTACCTCCCGTGGAGCCTCACCCTCCTCGCCCTGGCCCTCCTCGCCCTCTCCCTCTGGCTGGAGGCCCGCTCGCGCCGTCCCGAACCGGAGCCGCCCGCCGCTCCCGCCCCGACCCCGGTCAGCGCTCCCCTCTGAGCCGCGCGCTGGTGTGCCGGGTCGGCACCGCGGCGGACGGGTCCTCCGGCCACGGGTGCTTCGGGTACCGCCCCCGCAACTCCGCCCGCACCGCCCGGTAGCCGTCTCTCCAGAACGACGCCAGGTCGGCCGTCACCGCCGCCGGCCTGCCGGCGGGGGAGAGGAGGTGGACGAGCACCGGGACCCCCGCCACCCGGGGCGTCTCGGCCAGACCGAACATCTCCTGCAGCTTCACCGCGAGCACCGGCCGCTCGCCCCCGTACTCGACCCGTATCCGCGAACCGCTCGGCACCTCGACCCGCTCCGGCGCCAGCTCGTCCAGCCGGACCGCCTCGCCCGACGCCCACGGCAGCAGCCGCCGCAGTGCCTCCCCGGCGTCGATCCGCCCCAGATCGGCCCGGCGCGACGCCCGGGACAGCTCCGGCTCCAGCCACTCCGCGGCCCGGTCGACCAGGGACCCCTCCGACACGTCCGGCCAGGGCTCCCCCACCTCCCGGTGGAGGAAGGCGAGCCGATCGCGCAGCTCCTCGGCCTCCCGGCGCCACCGCAACAGCCCGAGGCCCTCACGCCGCAGTCCGTCGAGCAGCGCCTCCCGGACGAGAGCCGGCTCGGCCCCGGCGCCCAGGGGACGGACCGTCAGCTCCACCGCGCCCAGCCGGTCCACCGACCGCGCGACCACGTCCCCGTCCTCCCAGCGGACCTCCTCGCCGGCGCTCCGCAGGTGCCCGGCCGCCCGGCACGCCATGGACTCGTCCACCACCGCCGCGAGCCGCACCCGCGCCGTGGCGTCCCGCGCGGTGCGGTCCGCCACCGCCACGGCGAGCCACGGGCTGGACCGCAGCCGGGAACCCTCGGCCAGCCGCGCCCCGCTCCCCGACACCATCAGATAGCCGCCCTGCTCCCGGGCCCTGGCCACCCGCTCCGGAAACGCCAGCGCCGTCACCAGACCGGCCACGGCGTCGTCGCCCTCCCGCTCCCCGCCGCCGTCCCCCGGCGCCGGGGGCGTCGCCCCGCCCGCCGACCGCTCCGCGACGGCGGCGCCCCCGCCCACCACTTCGCCGGCCGACCGCTCCAGGCGCCGCGCCTCCGTCCTCCACCGCGCGCCGTACCCGTCGGTGCCCCGACGGGCCGCGCGCCAGGCCGCCGCCAGATCGTCCCCGTAGTCGCGCGGCGGCTCCTCGCTGAGCAGCGCCACCACCTCCGCCGCCCGCCGCGCCCCGACCTCGGGGGCGCCGTCCAGGAGGGCGCGCCCCAGTCGGGGGTGCAGCCCGAGCCGGGACATCCGCACCCCCCGCTCCGTGGCCCGGCCGTCCCCGTCGACGGCCCCGATCGACCCGAGCACCGCGCGGGCCGCCGCCATCGCCCCGGCCGGCGGCGCGTCGAGCAGCGCGAGCCCCTCCGCCCTCGGGTCGCCCCAACAGGCGGCCCGCAGCGCGAAGTCCGCCAGGTCGGCGATCCGGATCTCGGGCGAGGGGAACCGCGCCCGGCCGCCGTCCTCCGCCTCGGCCCAACAGCGGTAGACCACACCGGCCGCCTCACGTCCGGAGCGCCCCGCCCGCTGGGTCGCCGCCGCGGTCGACACCGGCACCGTCGCGAGGGAACCGAGACCCCGGGCATGGTCCGTCCGGGGCTCCCGCGCGAGCCCCGAGTCCACGACGATCCGCACCCCCGGAACCGTCAGGCTCGACTCCGCCACCGAGGTCGACAGCACCACCCGCCTGCGGCCGTCCGGCCCGGCGCCCCGCAGCACCGCGTCCTGGACGGCGGCGGGCGCCCGTCCGTGCAGCTGGAGCACCTCCGCGTCGACGCCGTCGAGCAGCCCCGCCGTCCGCGCGATCTCCCCCGTGCCCGGCAGGAAGCAGAGGACGTCGCCCTGGTGCCGCTCCAGTGCGAGCCGGACCGTCGACGCCACGTGACGCAGCAGGGCCGGATCCACCCAGGTGCCGTGCGCGGGCCTGATGCCGGCCGGCGGCGCGGCGAACCTCACCGCGTACCCGTGGCCCTCGCCCTCGCTCCGCACGATCGGCGCGGGCCCGCCGCCGTCCAGGACCGTGAGCAGCTCCGCCCACGCCTCGGCGTCGCTCGTCGCGGACGCCGCGATCAGCTTCAGCTCCGGCCGCAGCGCCGCCCGGACGTCCACCAGGAAGGCCACGGCCGTGTCGGCGTCGAGATGCCGCTCGTGACACTCGTCGAGCAGCACCACGTCCACGCCCGCCAGCTCCGGATCGCGCTGGAGCCGCTGGAGCAGGACGCCCGTCGTCACCACCTCGACCCGTGTCGCGGCACCGGTCCGCCGCTCGCCGCGCACCGAGAAGCCGACCGCGCCGCCGACCTCCTCGCCGAGCAGCCAGGCCATCCGCCGGGCCGCCGCCCGCACCGCCATCCTCCGCGGCTCGGCCACCAGCACCCGCCGCGCCGGTCCGTCCCCTATGAGCCCCGCCAGCGCCAGCGGAACCAGCGTCGTCTTGCCGGTGCCGGGAGGAGCGGACAGCACCGCCGCGCCGCGCTCCGCGAGCGCGGTGAGCAGCCCGGGGACGGCATGGCGGACGGGGAGACGGTCGAGTGCGTCGTTTCGGATCACGCACTCAGTCTCGTACGGGCCGCGAAGAAGAAGGACCCCGTTGTCCACAGGGCCCTCCATTAATAGGACTGTTCACGTCGTGAGGCCGTTCGGCGCCACAGGGCTGTTCGCGGCACGGGGCCGTTCGGCGCCACGGGGCTGTCCACGGCGGGTGTCAGTCGTCCCGCTCGCAGACGAAGATCGCCGTCCCCGGGATCAGGTTCCCCCGCAGCGGGGACCAGCCGCCCCACTCCTGGCCGTTCCAGGCCGGCCACTCCGGCTCGACCAGGTCCACGAGCCGGAAGCCGCCGGCCACCACGTCCCGCACCCGGTCCCCGACGGTCCGGTGGTGCTCCACGTAGACGGCCCGGCCGTGCTCGTCCTGCTCGACGTACGGCGTGCGGTCGAAGTACGAGGCGGCGACCGAGAGGCCCTCCGGCCCCGGCTCGTCCGGGAACGCCCAGCGGATCGGGTGCGTCACCGAGAACACCCAGCGGCCGCCCGGCCGCAGCACCCGGCGCACCTCGTGGAAGACCCGCACCGGGTCGGCGACGAACGGCACCGCGCCGTACGCCGAGCACGCCAGGTCGAAGGAGCCGTCCCGGAAGGGCAGCGCCCCCGCGTCCGCCTCCACCAGCGGCACCTCCCCGCCGATCCGCAGCGCGTGCTGGAGCTGCCGGTGCGAGAGGTCGAGAGCCACCGGCCGCGCGCCCTGCGCCGCCAGCCAGCGCGAGCACTGCGCGGCGCCCGCGCCGATCTCCAGGACGTCGAGGCCCTTCAGCGAGGCGGCCGGCCCGAGGAGTCCGGCCTCGGCCTCGTCGAGCCCCTCGGGGCCCCAGACGAACCGGTCGTCGCCCAGGAAGGACCCGTGCTCGCTCTGGTACTCGTCGGCGTTCCGGTCCCACCAGCCGCGGCTCGCCCGGCTGCTCTCCGCGTCCCCCGCGTCACGCCGGGTCGCCTCGGCCCCGTCGGCGTCCCCGTCGACCGCGTCTTCGTGTCCGTACTCTTGGTTCATCTCGCCCGCCGATGTAGTTTGCGCTCAGTGCCGACGTGCGGCGGACCCCCGCCGCGACGGCGCAAGAGGCATAAGTGGTGCCGGAATTGAGTGGATCTGCCTCGGGTGCGCGCTTCGCGCATTGACCCTGTCCGGCCGCCCCCGTATGCTAAAGGTTGCGCTGCGGGCCTGCGCGCCTCAGACGGAGCAGGCCGCGCTCGTACCTGTTGTATGTCCCCTCGGTTTTCGAGGTTCCCTGCCGTTCGCGGAAGGGTGCTTCATTGGCTGTCCGGCTTCTTGGTGCGATACGGGCTCTCGGCGTAGCAGTACCTACGACTTTCTGTCCGTAACCGGAGCCCTTTCCCACATGACGAGCAGCACCGAGACCACCGCCACCACCCCGCAGGTTGCGGTCAACGACATCGGTAACGAGGAAGCCTTCCTCGCCGCGATCGACGAGACGATCAAGTACTTCAACGACGGCGACATCGTCGACGGCGTCATCGTGAAGGTCGACCGGGACGAGGTCCTGCTCGACATCGGTTACAAGACCGAAGGTGTCATCCCGAGCCGCGAGCTCTCGATCAAGCACGACGTCGACCCGAACGAGGTCGTCAAGGTCGGCGACGAGATCGAGGCCCTGGTTCTCCAGAAGGAGGACAAGGAAGGCCGCCTGATCCTCTCGAAGAAGCGTGCCCAGTACGAGCGCGCCTGGGGCACCATCGAGAAGATCAAGGAAGAGGACGGCATCGTCACCGGTACCGTCATCGAGGTCGTCAAGGGTGGTCTCATCCTCGACATCGGCCTCCGCGGCTTCCTCCCGGCCTCCCTGGTCGAGATGCGCCGCGTCCGCGACCTCCAGCCCTACGTGGGCAAGGAGCTCGAGGCGAAGATCATCGAGCTGGACAAGAACCGCAACAACGTGGTCCTGTCCCGCCGCGCCTGGCTGGAGCAGACCCAGTCCGAGGTTCGCCAGACCTTCCTCACGACCCTCCAGAAGGGTCAGGTCCGCTCCGGCGTCGTGTCCTCGATCGTCAACTTCGGTGCCTTCGTGGACCTGGGTGGCGTCGACGGCCTCGTGCACGTCTCCGAGCTGTCCTGGAAGCACATCGACCACCCCTCCGAGGTCGTCGAGGTCGGCCAGGAGGTCACCGTCGAGGTTCTCGACGTGGACATGGACCGCGAGCGTGTCTCCCTGTCGCTGAAGGCGACGCAGGAGGACCCGTGGCAGCAGTTCGCCCGGACCCACCAGATCGGCCAGGTCGTCCCGGGCAAGGTCACCAAGCTGGTTCCGTTCGGTGCGTTCGTCCGCGTGGACGAGGGCATCGAGGGTCTGGTCCACATCTCCGAGCTGGCCGAGCGCCACGTGGAGATCCCGGAGCAGGTCGTCCAGGTCAACGACGAGATCTTCGTCAAGGTCATCGACATCGACCTCGAGCGCCGTCGCATCAGCCTCTCGCTGAAGCAGGCCAACGAGTCCTTCGGTGCCGACCCGGCCTCGGTCGAGTTCGACCCGACCCTGTACGGCATGGCCGCGTCCTACGACGACCAGGGCAACTACATCTACCCCGAGGGCTTCGACCCCGAGACCAACGACTGGCTCGAGGGCTACGAGACGCAGCGCGAGGCCTGGGAGACCCAGTACGCCGAGGCGCAGGCTCGCTTCGAGCAGCACCAGGCTCAGGTCATCAAGTCCCGCGAGGCCGACGAGGCCGCCGCTGCCGAGGGCGCTGCCGCCCCGGCCGCCGGCAACGCCGGTGCGGGCATCTCGGGCGGTTCGTACTCCTCGGAGTCGGACGACAACTCCGGCGCCCTGGCGTCGGACGAGGCGCTCGCCGCCCTGCGCGAGAAGCTGGCCGGCGGCCAGAGCTGAACAGGCTCTCCGCTGAGCGCTAGCCGCTAGCGAATCCGAGGCCCGCTCCCCTCCGGGGGGGCGGGCCTCGGTCGTTTCCGCCTCCTCGCCGACTCCTCCGTCGGAAGATCGCGCGCCCGGGAATGGTGGTGCCGCGCCCGACGTTCCCAGAGAGAACACGAGGAGGAGCGGTAATCGTGCTTGATCCCCAGGATTTGTACGAATGGGACCCGAAGGGCGTGGCCGTCGTCGACCTGGCCCTGGCGCAGGAGTCGGCCGGGCTGGTCATGCTGTACCACTTCGACGGCTACATCGACGCGGGCGAGACCGGTGAGCAGATCGTCGACCGGCTGCTCGACACCCTTCCGCACCAGCTGGTGGCCCGCTTCGACCACGACCGGCTGGTGGACTACCGGGCCCGCCGCCCCCTGCTGACCTTCCGGCGCGACCGCTGGACCGCGTACGAGACGCCGTCCATCGAGGTCCGCCTCGTACAGGACGCCACCGGCGCGCCCTTCCTCGTCCTCTCCGGGCCGGAGCCGGACGTGGAGTGGGAGCGCTTCGCCGTCGCCGTCCGGCAGATCGTCGAGCGCCTCGGGGTGCGCCTCTCCGTCAACTTCCACGGCATCCCCATGGGCGTGCCGCACACCCGCCCGGTCGGCCTCACCCCGCACGGCAGCCGCACCGACCTCATGCCGGGCCACCGCAGCCCCTTCGACGAGGCCCAGGTTCCCGGCAGCGCCGAGTCCCTCGTCGAGTACCGGCTCACCGAAGCCGGCCACGACACCCTCGGCGTCGCCGCCCACGTCCCGCACTACGTGGCCCGGTCCCCCTACCCCGACGCGGCCCTGACCGTCCTGGAGGCCGTCACCGCCGCCACCGGCCTGGTCCTCCCGGGCGTCGCCCACTCCCTGCGCACCGAGGCCCGCCGCACCCAGACCGAGATCGACCGCCAGATCGGCGAGGGCGACGAGGAGCTGGTCGCGCTCGTGCAGGGCCTTGAGCACCAGTACGACGCGGCGGCCGGTGCGGAGACGCGCGGCAGCCTCGTCGCCGAGCCGGTCGACCTGCCGTCGGCCGACGAGCTGGGCCGCGAGTTCGAGCGCTTCCTCGCGGAGCGGGAGGGCGACGCCTAGCCCCGCCGTGGCAGGCCCTAAGCTGCCGCTCATGCTGAAGGTGGGCCTGACCGGCGGGATCGGCGCCGGCAAGAGCGAAGTGTCGCGGCTGCTCGTCTCGTACGGAGCCGTACTGATCGACGCGGACCGGATCGCGCGCGAGGTCGTCGAGCCCGGGACCCCGGGGCTCGCGGCCGTCGTCGCGGCCTTCGGGGACGACGTCCTCACCGAGGGGGGGACGCTGGACCGGCCCAGGCTCGGCTCCCTCGTGTTCTCCGACGCGGACCGTCTCGCCACTCTCAACGCCATCGTCCACCCGCTGGTCGGGGCCCGGTCGGCGGAGCTGGAGAGCCGCGCCGCCGCCGGTGACGTCGTCGTCCACGACGTACCGCTGCTCACCGAGAACGGGCTCGCGCCGCTGTACGACCTGGTCGTGGTCGTGGACGCGTCCCCGGAGACCCAGCTCGACCGGCTGGTACGGCTCCGCGGCATGGCCGAGACCGAGGCCCGGGCCCGGATGGCGGCGCAGGCCACGCGCGCGCAGCGGCTGGCCGTCGCGGACCTCGTGATCGACAACGACGGACCGCTCGACGCGCTCGAACCCCAGGTGCGGAAGGTGTGGGACGAGCTGGAGCGCCGCGCGAAGGTCGCCGGGGAGGCCTAGGGGACGTCTTCCGGCGGAATGCGGTCGCGGGGTCCGGTGTTCAACCACCGGATCGAGGGGAAGGATTCCATCGTGGCCGACAGGAACCCGGAAACGCACGTCATCGACTTCCGCGCCGCCGAGCACCTGCTGGCCGCGCGGGATCCTCGTGGGGCCGTGAAGCTGCTGGACTCGGTCATCGCCGCCCACCCCGAGAACACGGCCGCGCGCCTGCTGCGCGCCCGGGCGTTCTTCGCCGCCGCGCAGCTCCGGCCGGCGCAGCTGGAATTCGAACTGGTCCTGGAGCGGGAGCCGGACAACGCCTTCGCCCACTTCGCGCTGGCCCGCACCTTCGAGCGCTCCGGGCAGACCGCCCAGGCCACGCGGCACTTCCGCCTCGCCGCCGCGCTCGACCCGAAGCCGGAGTACCTCCAGGCGGCGGGCTTCGACACCCGGAACTGAGACGGCCGGGACGTCAGCGTCCCGTGTCCCCGCGATCGGGTTCGTACGGAGGGATGCTCCGGCCCGGCTGCCAGTGAGCGCCCTGGTGCAGACGGCGCAGCACCACCGCCAGGTCGACCGCGACGACCAGGAACAGCACCCCGCAGGCCGCCGCCCAGCCGGAGCGGCCCACCAGGGAGAACACGGTCGTGCCGAAGGCCGCCCAGAGCAGCCCCCACACGCTCAGCCAGAACCGCAGACGCAGGGCGCTGCGCGCGTTGGCCGGCTCGTTCCCCGTTCGCATGACGGTCGCATCTCCCCTCGGGGTACCGAGGTCACTTCCAGCATGTACCCCGGGCGGAGGAAACGGAACGCCGCCGGACGGCCGCCCCGACCTAGTGGACGACGCTGTAGCTGCGCCAGGGCAGGGTGTCGGAGACGATCTTGTCGCCGGTGTTGCTGGGCACGTAGGTGGAGACCTTGCCCCGGCAGTCGCGGGTCGGGTACATCACGATGTCGTTCAGGGTGTTGTTCTCGATCTTGGTGATCCCCGACGGCGCGAGACGGTGGCAGCCCTTCACCGACGGACTGGTCACGGTCACCACCAGGTCGCGTTCCGTCTCGTACGAGATCGTGCCCACGGCGCTGCGGCCGAGGCCCGAGCAGCCGGCGACGGCGAGAGTGAGCAGCACGGCCCCGATGGCGGTCGTGAGACGCCGGCGAACGGACATGGCGGATCCTCTTCTGTCGTGTCGTGCGGACGTCGCGTCCTCGGACGTCCAGGCCACGATGACGCCTGCGCGGCCCGCTGTCATCCGGTGTTGGGCCACCCGGGGGAACCCTCGCCGTGCGGTCGTTGTCAGACCCCGCCCGTAAGGTCGGAGATCCAGTCGGATCCCCGTCCCGGGCTCCGGCAGCCGAACGACGTCACAACGGGGAGGGGAGCGCAGCCGTGGCACACACCTGGACGACCAGCGCCGCCGTCTTCCTGCCGGCCGCCCTTCCCCGTGACGGCCGGGTCGCCTTCTGGGCCCCCGACGGCGGCTCGCCGCCGGACCCGGCGGCGAGCGGGGCGGAGCGGGTCGAGCTGACCGTGGCCCGGCGGCACGGCAGCGGCGCCCGGAGCCGCTCAGTGCCCGCCGTGACCCTGCCCGTCGAGGCCGCGCTGCCGCACCTCGTCGCGGCCCGCCACCACCCGGCCGCACACCCCGCCACCGCCGGCTGGGGTGCCGCCGCCCTGCACGCCCTGCACCTGGCCGCGCGCGGGCGGCTGCTGCCCGGACTGACCGCCGACGACCTGGACGCCTGGCGGGCCGGACCGCTGGACGCCGAGGACATCGCCCATCTGAGGGCCGTCGCCGCCGCCCTGCCGTACGAGGGGTACGCCGTGCCGGTGCCGGGGCGCGGACCTCTGCGGCTGCCCGAGCCCGAGGCCCTCGTGCGCGCCTTCCTCGACGCGGTCGCCGACGTCCTGCCCCGGACCCCGGCAGCCGCCCACGCGGTCGGCGCGCCGTTCGCGGCGCGCGCCCCGCAGCACCTGCCCCGCGCGCGTGCCTGGGCCGCCGAGGCGGCGGCCGGGATGGACGCGGGAGTGCGGGTCTCGCTCCGCCTCGACCTGTCACCGTACGAACTCTTCGACGCCACGGACGCCGCAGATGCCACGGACGCCGCAGACGCCACCGACACCGTCGGCCCGGGCGGCGAGGGGGGCGGCGGGGAGCGTCACGCAGCCGCCGCACTCCTCCAGATCCACAGCCTCGCCGACCCCACCCTCGTCATCGACGCCGCCGACCTGTGGGCGGGGGACGGCGAGCACTTCGGGCCCCGCGCCCGGATCGACGCCGTCCTCGCGCTGCGCCGGGCCGCCCGCGTCTGGCCCCCGCTCTCCCGCCTCCTGGAGCGGGACGTCCCCGACGTCCTCGCCGTCACCGAGGACGAGTTGTACGAACTGCTCGGCCCGGCCGCCGCCCGCCTCGCCGACGCCGGGGTCGCCCTCCACTGGCCGCGGGAACTCGCCCGCTCGCTCAGTGCCTCCGCCGTCGTCCGCCCCGCACAGGCCGCGCCCGGCTCCGCCACCGACGGCACCTCCTTCTTCGACAGCGAGGAGCTCCTGCGGTTCAACTGGCAGCTGGCGCTCGACGGCGATCCGCTCACCGAGCGCGAGATGGACCTCCTGGCCGAGGCCCACCGGCCCATCGTGCGCCTCCGCGACCAGTGGGTCGTCGTCGATCCCGCCCTCGTCCGCAAGGCCCGCAAGCGCGAACTCGGCCTGCTCGAACCGGTCGACGCCCTCGCGGCAGCGCTCACCGGCACCGCAGAGGTCGACGGCGAGTCCGTCCCCGCCGTTCCCGTCGGGGCCCTCGCCGCGCTCCGCGACCGGCTCCTGGCCGGCCCCGAGGACGTGCAGGCGCCGCCCGGCCTCACCGCCACCCTGCGCGACTACCAGCTCCGCGGCCTCGCCTGGCTGGACCTGATGACCTCCCTCGGCCTCGGCGGCTGCCTCGCCGACGACATGGGACTCGGCAAGACCGTCACCCTCATCGCCCTCCACCTGCGCCGTGCCCGCCGCGCCCCCACCCTCGTCGTCTGTCCGGCCTCCCTCCTCGGCAACTGGCAGCGGGAGGTGCGGAAGTTCGCCCCCGACGTGCCCGTCCGGCGCTTCCACGGCACGGACCGGGACCTCGACGGCACCGAGGGCGGCTTCGTCCTCACCACCTACGGCACCCTGCGCACCAGCGCCGCCCGGCTCGCCGGGCGGGAGTGGGGGATGGTCGTCGCCGACGAGGCGCAGCACGTCAAGAACCCCTTCTCCGCGACCGCCAAGGCGCTGCGCGAGATCCCCGCCCCCGCGCGGGTCGCCCTCACCGGCACCCCCGTGGAGAACAACCTCTCCGAGCTCTGGGCGCTCCTCGACTGGACCACCCCCGGTCTCCTCGGCCCGCTCAAGGCCTTCCGCTCCCGCCACGCCCGGGCCGTGGAGAACCACGAGGAGATCGAGCACGAGGAGGCCGTCGAGCGGCTCGCCCGGCTCGTGCGGCCCTTCCTGCTGCGCCGCCGCAAGTCCGACCCCGGGATCGTCCCCGAACTCCCGCCGAAGACGGAGTCCGACCATCCCGTCGCCCTCACCCGGGAGCAGGCCTCGCTCTACGAGGCGGTCGTCCGCGAGACCATGGCCCGCATCGAGGGCGCCGAGGGCATGGCCCGTCGGGGCCTCGTGATGAGCCTGCTGACCTCCCTCAAGCAGATCTGCAACCACCCCGCGCAGTACCTCAAGGAACAGGCCCCGCGCGGCAGCGGCACCGCGCGGCTCGCCGGCCGCTCCGGGAAGCTCGCCCTGCTCGACGAGCTCCTCGACACGATCCTCGCGGAGGACGGGTCCGTGCTCGTCTTCACCCAGTACGTGTCGATGGCGCGGCTCCTCGCCGACCACCTGGCCGCGCGGGGCATCCCCGCCCAACTCCTGCACGGCGGGACGCCGGTGGCCGAGCGGGAGCGGATGGTCGACCGCTTCCAGGCAGGTGAGGTCCCCGTCTTCCTGCTGTCCCTGAAGGCCGCGGGCACCGGTCTCAACCTCACCCGGGCCGGGCACGTCGTCCACTACGACCGCTGGTGGAACCCGGCCGTCGAGGAGCAGGCCACCGACCGGGCCTACCGCATCGGCCAGACCCAGCCGGTGCAGGTCCACCGGCTCGTCGCCGAGGGCACCGTCGAGGACCGCATCGCCGAGATGCTCCGCGCCAAACGGGCCCTGGCCGACGCCGTCCTCGGCTCCGGCGAGGCCGCCCTCACCGAACTCACCGACCGGGAGCTCGCCGACCTGGTGTCCCTGAGGAGGCCCTCGTGAACCACGCAAGGGGCGCCCGGGGCGCCGCTCCCCGTCACGACGACCGCCGCCGCAGCTTCCCGCGGGTCGCGCCGCGTTCGGCCCCCGACGGCCGGTTCGCCGCCACCTGGTGGGGGAACGCCTGGGTGACGGCCCTGGAGGACACCGCCCTCGACGCGGCCCGTCTCGCGCGGGGCAAGGCGTACGCGGGGCGCGGCCACGTCGACGCGATCACGGTCACCCCCGGCCGGGTCGTCGCCTACGTCCACGGCAGCCGGCCCCGCCCGTACCGCACCGAGATCAGGATGCGCACCCTCGGCGACGACGGCTGGGAGCGGTTCCTCGACGAGGTCGCCGCCCGCCCCGACCACATCGCCGCCCTCCTCGACAAGGACGTGCCGCACGTCCTGGAGGCGGTCACCGGACTGCTGCCCGCGCCCGGCGACCTCGTCCCCGACTGCTCCTGCCCGGACGACGGTTACCCCTGCAAGCACGCCGCCGCCCTGTGCTACCAGGCCGCCCGCCTCCTCGACGAGGACCCGTTCGTCCTCTTCCTGATGCGCGGCCGCGGGGAGCAGGAGCTCCTCGCCGAGCTGACCCGGCGCAACGCCGCCCGGGGCGCCGCCGAGACGGGCGCCGCCGCCCCGTCGATGCCCACGGTCCCCGCCCGCATCGCGCTCGCCGCGGCCACGGGGGCCGGGCTCCCGCCGCTGCCGCCCGAGCTGCCGGTCCCGGACCGCCCCGGCCGCCCGGCCGTCTTCCCGCCGGACCCGGCCGCCCCCGACCCGCTCTCCCTCGACCTCCTCGCCACCGAGGCCGCCGCCCGGGCCCACGCCTTCCTCGCCACCGGTCACGACCCGGTCGCCGCGCTCACCCCCTGGCAGGACGCGGTCCGGCTGGCCGCCGCGCACCCCGGCTCCGGACTCACCGCCTCCTCGCGCGCGCTCTACCGCGACCTGGCGCACGCCCTCGACCGCACCCCCACGGACCTCGCCCGCGCCGTCGCCGCCTGGCGCCAGGGCGGCGCGGCGGGCCTCGCCGTCCTCGAAGAGCCCTGGGACCCGCCGGCCGGGCCGTTCGACCGGGCCAGACCCGCGCTGCTCGCCGCCGACTTCCCCGCCTTCCGTCCCTGGCGCAACCGGCTCTCCGGGGAGTCCCTCCAGCTCCGGCTCGGCCGGGACGGCCTCTGGTACGGGTACGAGTCGGACGCCGGTCGCGAGGACTGGTGGCCGCGCGGTGCCCCCGACCCGGACCCGGTGGGTGCCCTCACCGATCTCCTGGGGCGCTGACGGGCGTCTGCGGGTGTCTGCAGGCATCTGCCGGTGTCGAAAGAGCGCCGGTGGGCGTCGACGGGTGTTGGCCCGACACTCGAACGGATCCCCACTCGATGGAGTGAAACCCGTCAACGGCGGGATCCGGCACGCGTGTTTGTCGCGTTGTTTCCGGTACGGGCACTTGCCCGTGCACACCTCCGGAAGGCAGGAAGCCATGAGGCAGATTCGCCGAAGTGGTCTGGCCACACTGTTGGTCACGGGCGGAGCGCTCGCCCTCTCGGCGGGCGCCGCGCACGCCGACGCCGGCGCCGAGGCCGCCGCGGTCGGTTCGCCGGGAGTCGGTTCCGGCAACACGATCCAACTGCCGGTCCACGTGCCGGTCAACGCCTGCGGCAACACGGTCAACGTCGTCGGACTGCTCAACCCGGCCATGGGCAACAGCTGTGCCAACCGTTCCGCCGAGCGCGGGACCGGGGGCTACGGGGACGAGAAGGGCGGCGGCTCCCACAAGGACCTGCCCGGCACCCCGCGCGGCGGCGACCAGGCCGGCGGCACCCGGGGCGGCTCCCACGGTGCCGGCTCCTCCCACGGTGGCGGGTCCTCCAACGGCGGCGGGTCCACCGCCGAGACCCACGCCCAGGGATCCCCCGGCGTGCTCTCCGGGAACGGCCTCCAGCTGCCCGTCGACCTGCCCGTGAACGTCAGCGGCAACTCGGTCAACGTCGTCGGACTGCTCAACCCGGCCATCGGCAACACCTCGGTGAACGGCCCGGCCAAGCCCGAGCAGCCGATCGAGACCCCGACGCCGCGCCCGCAGACCCCCGTGCGGAACGTGCCGGTGCCGCAGGCCGAGACCGTGACCCCCGCCCCGGCCCCCGCGCCGCAGGGTGAGACGAGCAGGTCCTCGCTGGCCGCCACGGGTTCGGACGCCATGGGCTACGCCGGTTCCGTGAGCGCCGCGCTGCTCCTCGGCGGCGCCCTGCTGTACCGCCGTGGACGCCGCGCCGGCGACCAGGCCTGAGGATCGGTCCCTCGCGGCCCGGCCGACGCGGGCTGACGCCCGAGCCGTCAGCCGCGTTCCCGGCCGCCCGTGGTCCCGCCGCCCTGGCGCCAGGTCCGGAGCACCGCCTCGATGGCGGGCGCGACCCTCGTCCGGGCCTGGTGCCGGGGGACCCCCCGCATCAGCAGGGAGTCGTACGGCGTGTCGACATGCCGTACGGAGGCTCGTACCGCGGCGGTGACCGCGCCGCGGTCGAGCGAGCGGCCCGCGGCCGTGCGCCCCACCCGTCCGCTGCCCTTCACCGAGGCGTGGACGGCGATCTCCGTGGCCCGGTCCGCCGGGCAGGACGGGAAGAGCCGCAGGACCTCCGCCAGGAGCACCGCGGTGATCTCGGCGTCGAGGGCCGCGCGCCGCACCGCGTCCCGGGCCCGCCGCGCGGCCCGCGCCTCGGCGTCCGCCAGGCAGGCCCGCTCCGCCTCGGCGAGCGCGGCCTCCTCGACGAGCAGGCCCTGACGCTCGTACCGCGTGCGGCGCCGGTTGTGCCGGACGACCACGGCCCAGAGCGCGCTGCCCTCCCGGGCACGGCGGGTGAGCGCCGTGTCGCCCCTGCGCAGGAAGACCAGATGGCCGAGGTCCGCGCAGTCCAGACAGACCGGCGCGTTGAACTCGACGATCATCCGCTCCAGTGGCCCCCGGCGGCATTCCGCGCAGCGACGGCGCCGGAGCGGCTCGACGACGACGGGGGCGACGAGGTCCACGGCCGGTCCCCGCTCAGCGGACGCCGGGCGCGGCGGCGGCGATGAACAGGGCGAGCGCCTCCTTGGCCTGCTCGGAGCGGCGGGCGCGGTCGGCCTCGTCGACCGCCTCGTGCATGCAGTGGGACTCCACGAACGCCTCCTCGGCGAGTCGCCGGGTCTCCGGGTCGTCGCAGACCAACTGGACACGGAAGAGGGCCTGTCGGGCGGCGGTGCGCTGCCGGTAGGAGGCGTGGCGGGACTCCTCCGCCTCCTCCGAGCCGGGATGCGCGAGGGCCCGGAACCAGCGGTCGTTCTGGCTGTGCCGGTAGTCGACGACCGCGCCCGCGAAGGCGCTGTAGGTCTCGATCCGCTCCTGCCGGAGCTGCTCGCTGCGGGCGAGCGCTGCCGTGCGCTCGGTGGCCCGCGCCTGGAACCAGTGCGTGAAGACCACGCCCAGCAGGGTTCCCGCCACGGCTATCAGCGCCGCATCCATGACCGGCCGCCCTCCCGTACTCCCTCGGCCTTCAGACCCGTAGATCATGACAGCACCGGGGGCCCGGCGTCACTGCCGGTAGCCGCTCAGGAATCGGCCGATCCGGCTGACGGCGGCGTCGAGGTCGTCGGCGTACGGCAGGGTCAGGATGCGGAAGTGGTCCGGACGCGGCCAGTTGAAGCCGGTGCCCTGCACGACCTGGATCTTCTCCCGCAGCAGCAGGTCGAGGACGAACTTCTCGTCGTCGTGGATCTTGTGCACGGCGGGGTCGAGGCGGGGGAAGGCGTACAGCGCGCCCTTCGGCTTCACGCAGGAGACGCCGGGGATCTCGTTGAGCTTCTCCCAGGCCCGGTCGCGCTGTTCGCGCAGCCGGCCGCCCGGGGCGCACAGCTCGTGGATCGACTGCCGGCCGCCGAGGGCGGCCTGGATGGCGTACTGGGCGGGGGCGTTGGGACAGAGCCGCATGGAGGCCAGCATCGTGAGGCCCTCCAGGTAGTTCCCGGCGTGCTGCTTCGGTCCGGTGACGACCAGCCAGCCGGAGCGGAAGCCCGCGACCCGGTAGGTCTTGGAGAGGCCGCCGAAGGTGAGGACGACCAGGTCGGGGGCGAGGGAGGCGATCGGGTGGTGGACGGCCTCGTCGTAGACGATCTGGTCGTAGATCTCGTCGGCGAGGACCATGAGGTCGTGGCGGCGGGCGAGGTCGAGGATGCCCTCCAGGACCTCCTTCGGATAGACCGCGCCGGTGGGGTTGTTGGGGTTGATGACGACGACGGCCCGGGTCCGGTCGGTGATCTTCGACGCCATGTCGTCGAGGTCCGGGTACCAGTCGGCCGACTCGTCGCAGAGGTAGTGCACGGGCCTGCCGCCCGCGAGGGTCGTGACGGCCGTCCACAGGGGGTAGTCGGGGGCCGGGATCAGGACCTCGTCGCCGTCCTCCAGGAGGGCCTGGGTGGCCATCGAGATGAGTTCGGAGACGCCGTTGCCGAGGTAGACGTCGTCGACGTCGACCTCGGTCAGGCCCATCGACTGGCAGCGCTGGGCGACGGCGCGGCGGGCGGACAGGATGCCGCGGGAGTCGGTGTAGCCGTGGGCCCCGGGAAGCATCCGGATCATGTCCTGGACGATCTCCTCGGGCGCCTCGAAGCCGAAGAGCGCGGGGTTGCCGGTGTTGAGGCGCAGGACGCTGTGGCCCGCCTCCTCCAGGGCGTTGGCCTGCTCGATGACCGGGCCGCGGATCTCGTAGCAGACCTCGCTCAGCTTGCTCGACTGCCGGAACTCCATGCGTCGACCTCCCCAGAAGTGTTGTTGCTTGGTTTTACCAAGTTCGAGCTTGGAAAGTCCAACAACATGTCTAGACTGCGTCGCATGCCACGTCAGCCACGCCGCCGCAGCTACGACCAGCACTGCGCCGCTGCGCGCGCCCTCGACCTCGTCGGCGACCGCTGGACCCTGCTCGTCGTCCGCGAGCTCCTCGCCGGGCCGCGCCGCTACACCGACCTCCACGCCGACCTGCCCGGCGTCAGCACCGACATGCTCGCCGGTCGGCTCAAGGACATGGAGGGCGCCGAGCTCGTCACCCGGCGCCGGCTGCCCCCGCCCGCCTCGGCGTACGTGTACGAGCTCACCCCGCGCGGCCGCGACCTGCTGCCCGTCCTGCGCACCCTCGCCGCCTGGGGCGCGCCCGAACTCGGCGAGCCGCGCCCCACCGACGCCGTCCGGGCCCACTGGTACGCGATCCCGCTCCTCGGCGCGCTGGCGGAGCTCGGCGCGGGGGTCGTCCAAGTCACCCTCGACGAGGGCGAGTTCCACGTAAGAATCGGGGTCGACGGCGGTGTGGCCTACGGGGACGGAGGGGTGGACGCCCCCGACGCCCGGCTGAGGACCGACGCGGCGACCTGCAGGGCCCTCGCCGCGGGGGAGCTGACGCTCGGCGAGGCGGTGGAGTCGGGCCGCGCGGTGCTCGAACGGCCCGCGCCGGTGGTCGCGCAGGGCTGAGGCCGGGACCGCGCGGCGAGGGGCCGGTTCACGATCGCGCGGACCGTGCGGTGCGGTGGGGATCCGGGCTCAGCCCTGCGCGGCCAGGGCCTTCGCCAGGCGGTCGCGGGCCGCGGTCTGCGCCGCGATGCGCGCGTCGATCACGGCGAGGCGCTCGCGGGCGATCTCCAGGGCGCGGGCGGACGGCGTGACCGCCGAGACGTCCCCGTCCAGGCAGGTGCGGAACGCGGACACGTCGTCCAGCGTGAACCCCGCGTCCAGCAAGTACCGGATGTTCCACACCCGCGCGACGGCGGTCTCCCCGTACGCCCGGTACCCGTTGGCCGCGCGGACCGACGTGATCAGCCCCGCCTGCTCGTAGTGCCGCAGCGCGCGGGCCGACACTCCGGTCCGCCGGGCCAGTTCACCGATGCGCAAGGACGCCACCTCCTCGCGCAGTCGTATCACGAGACCAGCGCGCCCCCGTCGACGGGCAGGACGGTGCCGGTGAGGAAGGCGGCGTCCGGAGCGGCGAGGGCGGTGATCGCCCAGGCGACCTCCTCCGGCCGCCCGACCCGTCCCAGCGGTGTGTGCGCGAGCTGCCAGGCCCGCACCGTCTTCCGCCGCTCGGGGGAGAGGCCCATGTGGTCCGCGATCGGGGTCTCGATCGCGCCGGGCGCGACCGCCACGACCCGGACGCCGAACGGTGCGAGCTCCACCGCCCAGCAGCGGGTCAGGGTCTCCAGGGCGCTCTTGGTCGCCGGATAGACGGAGTTGCCGGGCCAGCCGCGTTGGCCGATCGTCGTCGTCACGTTCACCACGACGCCCCGGGACTCCCGGAGCGCGGGGACGGCCGCCTGGGTGAGCAGGACCGGGGCGACGAGGTTCGTCTCCAGGAGCGGGGCGATCACGGAACGGTCGAGGGTCCCGAGCGGGCCGCCGGCGGAGATCCCGGCGTTGTTGACGAGGACGTCGAGCCGGCCGTGGGCCGTCAGCGCGGCGCGGACGATCTCCTCGGCCGCGCCCTCCGCCGTGACGTCGGCGGCGAACGGACGGATGCCCGGGTGTCCCCCGGCGGTCTCCCGGAGCGGTTCCTCCCGGCGGCCGACCGCGACGACCGTCGCTCCCCGCGCGGCGAAGGAGCGCGCGGTGGCCCGGCCGATGCCGGTGCCCGCGCCGGTGACGACGACGACCCTGGTGGGTGTGGTGGTGTCCATGGAGCCGATGGTCGAACCCTGACGCCAGTGACAAGGTCAAGCCCGGTTCGGCGCTCGGGGCGGAGGAACTCCAGCCGGTTGCCGTGGCGGTCGGCGACGTGGAAGCGGCGGTGGCCGGGGAAGTCGTCGCCCCAGGTCACCTCGGTGCCCAGGCCGGTCGGCCGCTCGGTCGGACCGTCGAGGTCGGCGACCAGGACGCCCGGGTGTCCCTTGCGGGCCGGCCGGAAGTCCCCCCCCCGACGCCCGGACGGATCTCCAGCGCGTCCGGACGCGCCCGCAGGCCGCCGCGCGCCGCGAGGGCGGACGGCCTCCTGATCACGGTCACGCCCGGCACGTCCACGTAGAATCGGCGGCACGCCTCCCCCTCGTCCGGCGGCGGGGAGAGCTGTACGTGGCGCGGCCCGAGGCCGAAGGGCGTCGTCGCCCCCGCGGTCCCGTGGGGCAGGGCTTCCTGACGCGGGCTCATGGGAAAGCGAGTCCTCTCCTCCGCGGGTGCCGTGCGGTCGCTCGGCCGGATCACCGCAGTGCCGGGGGTGTCGGCCGGTGCAGGTCAGGGGGAGCGACGGGCAGGATGAGCGGGATGCGATACGAGGCGATCACCTGGGACCGGCTGGCGGAGGCGCTCGCCGGCCACCTCGACGCGTCCGCCGCCGCGACGGGCGACGCCTGGCTCAAGGTGGGCATCGACGGGCCGCCCGCCGCGCCCGGCGACGCACTCGCCGGGCTCCTCGCCGAGGCGCTGCGCACGCGCGGGCGAGCGGTCCACGTCGTGGGGACCGGCGGCTTCCTGCGGCCCGCGTCCCTGCGGTACGAGTACGGCAAGCAGGACCCCGACGCGTACTACAGCGGGTGGACCGACACCGGGGCCCTGTGGCGGGAGGTCTTCGGCCCGCTGGAGCCCGGTGGCAGCGGGCGCGTGCTGCCCGACCTGTGGGACCCGGTCACGGACCGCGCGACCCGCAGTCCGTACGTCGCGCTGCCGCCGCGCGGGGTGCTCGTGCTGCACGGGCCCTTCCTGCTCGGCCACTGGTTCCCCTTCGACCTCACCGTGCACCTGAGCCTCTCGCCCGCCGCGCTCGCCCGGCGCACGGAGGAGTCCTGGACCCTGCCCGCCTTCGCCCGGTACGAGGCGGAGGTCGACCCCGCCGGGGCGGCGGACGCGGTCGTACGGGCCGACGACCCGCGCCACCCGGCCTGGACGGGGCTGCGGACGTGACGCCGGGCTTCCGGACCGCCCGGCGCGCGGACCGGTCGGCCGACGGTCGGGCCGTCCACCCCCCTGGCCTCGTCCGAGTCGGGCCGCCCCGCTCCGAGCCGTCCGGCTCCGGGCCGTCCCGCTTCGGGCCGTCCCGCTCCGGGCCGCCCGACCCCGGGCCGTTCAACTCCAGGCCGTGCGCCTCCTCGCCGTCCGCGCATGGACCGGTCAGTCGGCGGCCGGGTCCTCCGGGGGTCTGCCGCCCACGGTGGTGACCGCCTCCGCGCCCGCGCGACAGCCCGCCTCCGCCGCCTGCACCGGGTCCGCGCCCGTGAGCCGCGCGGCCAGGAACGCCCCGGTGAACGCGTCGCCCGCGCCCGTCGAGTCCACCGGTCGCACCTGCGGCGCCGCCACCCGCGCGGTGACCGCGCCGCCCTCGGCGACCAGCGCGCCCGCCGCCCCCAGGGTGACCACGACCAGCGGGAAACGCCGGCTCAACTCCGCTGCCCCCGCCTCCGGTTCGCCGCACCCGGTGAGCGACCGGGCCTCGTCCGCGTTGGGCAGCAGCGTCTCGACGCCCTTCACCGCCGCGAGGAACCGGTCCGCCCCCAGCTCCGCCAGGAACCCCGCCGAGGCCGGGTCCACGCTCACCGGCACCCCCGCGGCCCGTGCGTCCCGCAGCGCCCGGCGGGCCGTCTCGCGACTCGGCTCGGCGAAGAACAGGTACCCCGAGAGGTGCAGCCGGGCCACGCCGTCGAGCAGCCCCGCGGACCAGTCGGTGGGGGAGAGGCGCAGCGCGGCGCCGCTGTCCGTCAGGAAGGTGCGCTCCGACGAGCCGTCCACCAGCGCGATCACGGTGGCCGTCGCCGCGTCCGGGTCCGGTACGAGCAGGGGGTGCACGCCCGCCCGGCGCAGCGCCCGTTCGTGCCAGTCGGCCGCGTCCGTCCCCACCCGGCCGAGCAGCCGCACGTCGTCCCGCCCCGAACGCGCCGCCCAGCAGGCGGCGTTGGCCCCGGCCCCGCCGGGGAGGGTCCGTATCTCCGCCGCCGTGTCCGTGGCGGGGGCGAGCGGCGTCCGGTGCCGGGCGACGACGTCCGTGACCACGTCCCCGACGACCAGCAGCGCGCCTCCGGTCCGGGTCACCGTCCGTCGGCGCCGGCCGCCGACGGACGGTACGTCCCGGTGTCACGGGCCTCCGGGCCGGGAGCCGCCGCACCGCCGGGCCCGGCCCCCGCGGCACGGCCCGGTCCCGTCCCCGCCGCGTACGCCCCCGCGACGCTCGCCGCGAGCCGTACGTTGCCGCGTACCGCCGCGAGGTTGGCCTCCAGAGACGCTCCTTCCGTGTGCACCATCAGGTATTCGAGGAGGAACGGCGTCACCGCCTGCCCGGTGATCCCCTTCTCCTTCGCCGCCGCCAGGCCCTGCGCGAGCACCCGGTCGTGCAGCGCGGGATCCAACTGCTCGGCCACCGGCACCGGGTTGGCCACCACGAGCGCGGCCCGCGGGCCGTCGAGCCCGTCCTGCGCCCGTATCACTCCCGCCACCTCCGCCGGAGTGCGCAGGGTCCAGTCGACGGGCTCGCCCGAGGAGGAGAGGTAGAAGCCGGGGAAGCGGTCCGTGCCGTAGCCGACGACCGTCACCCCCAGGGTCTCCAGGCGCTGGAGCGTCGCGGGCACGTCGAGGATCGACTTGACCCCGGCGCACACCACGGTGATGCCGACCCGGGCGAGCAGTCGCAGGTCGGCGGACTCGTCCTGCGTCTCGCTCCACTCGCGGTGCACGCCGCCGAGCCCGCCCGTCGCGAACACCCGTATGCCGGCCGCGTCCGCCAGCCAGGCCGTCGCCGAGACCGTCGTCGCACCCGTCGCCCCGGTCGCCAGGGCGGGGGCCAGGTCGCGGTGGCCCAGCTTCCGCACCGACGGGTCCTCGGCGATGCGGGTCAGGGCCGCTTGGTCGAGGCCGACCCTGGCCGTGCCGTCGATCACCGCGATCGTGGCGGGGACGGCGCCCCCGGCCCGTACGCACTCCTCCAGCTCCGCCGCCACGGCGAGGTTGCGCGGGCGCGGCAGGCCGTGGGCGATGAGGGTCGATTCCAGCGCGACGACGGGCCGGCCTTCGTGGAGGGCTTCCCGTACCTCTTCGGACACCTGTGTGGACATGTGTGATTCCTTGGCGCGATCACCGGCCCCGCAAACCTCGTTGGCAACCTCCTGCCACCTCCGGGGAGCGGCCTGCGGAATCCGTGACGGGGTGCCGGGCGGAAGCGGCGGAGACGGCCGCGGCGCCCTTGGGTGCTGCGGCGGAGGACCGGTGCGGATTTCGTCGCCGCCGCCCCTCCTCGGCGTCGCGCCTGGTCGGAGCCGAAACGGAGGCTGTTCTTCCAGCCGGTCCCGGCCTCGGAGGGCCCTCGGAGCCCGGCTACAGTCACCGCCCATGACGACTCATGACCTGCCTTCCTTCGCCGTGCACATCCCCGACGCGGAGCTCGAGGCCGAGCCCCTCGACCCCGCCCAGATCGTCTCCGGCACGCCCGAGGTGACGGGCAAGGTGCTGTGGGAATCGGCCGACGGCAAGCAGCTGCGCGGCATCTGGCAGATCACGCCCGGCGTCGTCACCGACACCGAGGCCAACGAGCTCTTCGTGGTGGTCTCCGGGCGGGCGACCGTCGCCGTCGAGGGTGGCGACACCCTGGAGGTCGGCCCCGGTGACGCGTGCGTGCTGCGGGAGGGCGACCGGACGACCTGGACCGTGCACGAGACCCTGCGCAAGGCGTACCACATCAGCCTCTGAAGGCCACCCGGCCCCTGAACTCCGGCCGGGGAAGGGGGAGTACGAGAGACTGGTAGGAAACCTTCCTGTCCGCTATCCTCCCGGGCAGCGGCTTGGCGCGGCGCCCCACCCGAGGGGCGTGACGCGCTCAGCGAGAGCTCTGACCCGGCCGCCGAGCACCACCCCCGCCGTGTGGCGCCCGAATCGCCACCCGGTCGGTCGCCCGTGCCCGTCTCCCGCGGCACGGGCGTCCCAGCCCGCGGCCGGTCCGTGGTGCGCCGCACCGGTGTCCAGCTCTCGCCGACCCCTCAGGCCAGGGAGCCCAGGAATGCGCCCGTTCGCCTCAGCCCCGCCACGCCGCACCACCGACCGACTGCCCCTCGTCCTCGCCGCCGTGCTGCTGCTCGTCGGCGGACTCCTGCTCGCCCTGCCGGACCGGGCCGGAGCCGCCGCCGACGCCCTGATCTCCCAGGGCAGGCCGGCCACGTCCTCCTCCGTCGAGGACTCCACCTTCGGCCCGGAGAAGGCCTTCGACGGCGTCTCCACCACCCGCTGGGCCAGCACCGAGGGCGTCGACCCGCAATGGATCAAGGTCGACCTCGGCCCCTCGGCCACCGTCTCCCGCGTCAAGCTCGTCTGGGAGGCCGCCTACGCCAAGGCCTACCGCGTCGAGACGTCCGCCGACGGCACCGCCTGGACCCGCCTCGCCACCGAGACCGCGGGCAACGGCGGCACGGACGACTGGACCGGGCTCACCGGCACCGGCCGCTACCTGCGCGTCTACGGAACCGCACGCGGCACCTCGTACGGCTACTCGCTCTACACGGTGGAGGTCTACGGCACCACGTCCACCACGCCGCCGCCCACCACGCCCCCGCCCACCGGTGCCTTCACCGTCGTCGCGGCCGGTGACATCGCCGCCCAGTGCACCGCCTCCAGCAGTTCCTGCGCCCACCCGAAGACCGCCGCGCTGGCCCAGCGGATCGCGCCGTCCTTCTACCTGACGATGGGGGACAACCAGTACGACGACGCCCGGCTGTCGGACTTCCGCACCTACTACGACAAGACCTGGGGCGCCTTCAAGGCGCAGACCCGGCCCGTGCCCGGCAACCACGAGTCCTACGACCCGGCCGGCGCGTTCTCCGGCTACAAGTCGTACTTCGGCGCGATCGCCTACCCCCAGGGCAAGCCCTACTACAGCTACGACCAGGGCAACTGGCACTTCGTCGCCCTGGACTCCAACACCTTCGACGACGCCGCGCAGATCCAGTGGCTCAAGGACGACCTCGCGCGGAACACCAAGGGCTGCGTCGCCGCCTACTTCCACCACCCGCTGTACTCCTCCGGCGGCCACGGCAACGACCCCGTCTCCAAGCCCGTCTGGCAGATCCTCCACGGCGCCAAGGCCGACCTCGTCCTCAACGGACACGACCACCACTACGAGCGCTTCGCCCCGCAGGACCCGAACGGACGGGCCACCGCCGACGGCATCGTCGAGATCGTCGGCGGCATGGGCGGCGCCGAGCCCTACGACATCGAGACGGTCCAGCCGAACAGCCAGAAGCGGATCAGCGGGACGTACGGCGTGCTGAAGCTGGACCTCACCGACACCACCTACACCTGGCAGTACGTCGGCACCGACGACCAGGTCAAGGACTCCGGCCCGACCTACACCTGTCACTGATGTACCTCGCGACCACCGGTCGCCGCGACGCGCCGCCCCGCCCCACCGGGGCCCGGCGGCGCGTCCCCGGCACCGTCCTCGTCCTCGGCACGGTCAGCCTCGTCACCGACGTCTCCTCGGAGATGGTGACTGCCGTCCTGCCGCTCTACCTGGTCCTCGGACTCGGCCTCTCCCCGCTCCAGTTCGGCCTCCTCGACGGCCTCACCACCGGTGCCACCGCGCTCGTACGGCTCCTCGGCGGCGCCGGCGCCGACCGCGGCGGCCGCCACAAACAGGTCGCCGGCCTCGGCTACGCCCTCTCCGCCTGCTCCCGGCTCGGCCTCCTCCTCGCCGGCGGGGCGACCGGCTGGATCGCCGGGGCCCTCGCCGCCGACCGGCTCGGCAAGGGCGTCCGCACCGCGCCCCGCGACGCGCTCATCACCCTGCACAGCCCGCCCGAGGACCTCGGCCGGGCCTTCGGCACCCACCGCGCCATGGACACCACCGGCGCCCTCCTCGGACCCCTCGCCGCCTTCGCCCTGCTGTGGGCGACGGCCGAGACGTACGAGACGGTCTTCGCCGTCAGCTTCTGCGTCGGCGCGCTCGGCGTGCTGATCTGGCTGCTCTTCGTGCCGGGCCGGGCGCGGGACCCCGGCCCGCCGCGGGACGACCGGGGCACGCGGCCGAAGGCCCCGGTGGCGCCACGCGCGCGTGGCGGGCTCCTCACGATCCCGCGTTCACCCGCGTACCGCCGGATCGTGCTCTGCGCCGCCCTCCTCGGCGCCGCCACCGTCGGCGACTCCTTCCTCTACCTGCTGCTCCAACGGCGCCTCGACCTCGACGCCACCTGGTTCCCGTTCCTGCCGTTGGGCGCGGCGGCCGTCTACCTGCTGCTCGCCGTTCCGGCGGGCCACCTCGCCGACCGCTTCGGGCGCCGCCGACCCCTGCTGTACGGGCACGGAGCCCTGCTCCTCGCCTACGGACTGCTCCTCGCCCCCGTGCCCGGCGCGGCGGCCCTCGTGGGCGTCCTCGTCCTGCTCGGGGTCTTCTACGCCGCCACCGACGGCGTCCTGATGGCCCTCACCGGACCGTTCCTCGCCGAGGGACGGCAGGCCGGCGGCCTCGCGGTCGTCCAGACCGCGCAGGCGCTCGCCCGGCTCGGCGCCGCCGTCGCCTTCGGCGCCGTCTGGACGGCGAGCGGACCGGAGACGGCCCTCGTGGCGGCCCTCCTGGCCCTCGCGGCGGCCCTGGCCCTCGCCGCCCGTCTGCTGCCGCCCGGCACCCGAAGGGAGGGCGACACGACCGTCCCCGAAGGGAGTACGACATGACCGTCCCCGAAGGGAGCGCGACATGAACATCCCCGCCTCCACGCGCGCGCGTGTGGTGATCCTCGTCCTCGCCCTCCTGCTGCTCGGCGGTGGAGCCACCGCCTACACCCTCCGCGCCGCCTCCGGGCGGGCGGCCGCCACCGGGACCGCCGACCCCGGCTTCACCCTCGACGGCGGCACCGGCGCGCTCTACGTCCGGGACACCGCGAGCGGGCGCGTCGCGCGCGTGGACCCGGCCGCGCCCGGCGGCCGGACGGTGGGCGGACCTTCCTGCGACCGGTTCCACGCGGCCGGTTCCACCGCCCTCTGCCTGCAACGGCGGCCGGGCGTACCGGCCCGCTCCTACGTCCTGGTGCTCGACGGCCGGCTCCGCGAGGTCCGCCGCATCGGCCTGCCCGGCATCCCCAGCCGGGCGAGGGTCTCCGCCTCGGGACACATGCTGTCCTGGACGATGTTCGCCACCGGCGACTCGTACGCGCGCTCGGCCTTCTCCACGCGCACCTCGATCCTCGACCTGCGCACCGGATACCTGGTGAAGAACATCGAGCAGATCCCGCTCACCCTCGACGGCCGCCGTCACCACGCACCCGACGTCAACTACTGGGGCGTCACCTTCGCCGCCGACGACGACCGCTTCTACGCCACCGTCTCGACGGGCGGCCGCACCCGTCTCGTCGAGGGCGACATGAGCGACTGGTCCGCCCGGACGCTGCGGGAGAACGTGGAATGCCCCTCGCTCTCCCCGGACGGGACCCGGATCGCCTTCAAGAAGCGGGTGTCCGACGGCCCGCGCGAGCCGTGGCGGTTGTACGTGTACGACCTGCGCACCGGACGCGAGCACCCCGTCGCCGAGCGGCGCGGCATCGACGACCAGGCGTTGTGGACGGACCCGAAGACCCTCGCGTACGGATACGGGGGAGCGGTCTGGTCGGTGCCCGCCGACGGCACGGGCGCCCCGCGACGGCTGGCCGACGGGGCCTCGTCCCCGGCGGTGCCGCACTGAGGCCGGGGCGGTCCGGTCAGGCCTTCCGGAGGGCGCCGCGCAGCGCGAGCGCCGCCATCGGCAGCAGCAGACAGGCGGCGATCGCGTTCAGCGGCCCGTAGCCCGCCTGCGAGACGATCAGGCCCGCCACGAGGCCGCCTACTCCGGCGGCGGTGTTCATCACGAAGTCGGAGAGCCCCTGGACGGCGGCCCGCGCGGCCTGCGGCACCGAGTCGGTGAGCAGCGCCGAGCCGGACACGAGACCCGCCGACCAGCCCAGGCCGAGGAGGAAGAGGCCCAGCGCGGTCCGGCCGTGGGACGGGCCCGCGGTGCCCGCCACGAGCGCCGCCGTACCGATGAGGCCGACCGCGAGCCCGATCACCGAGAGCCGGCCGAGGCGGTCGGACAGCCAGCCCATCAGCGGCGAGAAGGCGTACATCCCGGTGATGTGCCCGCTGATCACGAGTCCGATCAGCTGGATGTCCGCGCCGTGATGGGTGAGCGCCACCGGGGTCATCGACATGATCGACACCATGGCGGTGTGCGAGCCGGCGATGGTGACCAGGGCGAGGCGGGCGCGCGGGGACTTGCGCACCGCGGCCGTCCCGGCCCGCAGGGAGCGGCCGTCCTCCGCCCCGTCCGGCCCGGCGGACGACAGCGCGCGGGCGGTGAGCAGCGGGTCCGGGCGCAGCAGCACGGCCACCACGGCCGCCGCGAGCACGAAGACGCCGGCGGCCCAGACGAACGGCCCGGCGGCAGCCGGGACGCCCAGACCCGCGACGCTCTTCCCGGCGGGCGCGGCGACGTTCGGGCCGAGCACCGCGCCGATCGTGGTCGCCCACACCACCGTGGAGATGGCCCGGGCCCTGCGGTCCGGCTCGGCGAGGTCGGCGGCGGCGAAGCGGGCGGCCAGGTTCGCCGAGGACCCGGCGCCGAAGCCGACGAGCCCGACGAGCAGCAGGGGGAAGTTCCCGAGGACCGCGCCGAGCACCACCACACCGGCACCGAGCGCCGCCAGCAGGTAGGCGAGGACGAGTCCCGTCCGGCGCCCCCGCGAGGCCATCAGCGTGGCCAGCGGCATGGCGAGCAGCGCCGAGCCGACCACCGACGCCGTCGACGCGAGACCGGACAGCGCCTCGGTGCCGCTGACGTCCCTGGCCAGGACGGCGGCGAGGGCGAAACCGATGGCGATGCCGAGGCCTCCCAGGATCTGGGTGGCGATCAGCGTGGCCTGAACCCGTCGGCGGAGCGCCGGCAGCTCGGCGGGGGCGACGGGGACGGGTATCTCGTCGGACGCGGCAGCGTCAGGGGCACTGGGGGCATGGGTCACTTACGTGAGTGTGCCAGCCGTCTCATCCGATGGGAACGGCCCCTCTCGCCTCCGAGGCGGCCCGCACTCAGAAGAGCGGTGCCGGCAGCACCCCCTCCAGGGCCAGCAGCTGCCGCTTCGTCTCCAGACCGCCACCGAAGCCGCCGAGACCGCCGTCGCTCTCCACCACCCGGTGGCACGGCACCACGACCGGCAGCGGATTGGCGCCCATCGCCGCTCCGACCGCCTGCGCCGCGCCCGGCTGTCCCACGCGCCTGGCCAGCTCCCCGTACCCCACGACCGTGCCGTACGGAACGCCCGTCGCCAGCTCGCGCAGCACCTGCCGGTTGAAGCCGGTCGTCAGGCTCCAGTCCAGCGGCAGGTCGAGGCGGTCCGGCTCGCCCGCGAAGTACCGGTCGAGCCGGCGTATCGCCTCGGCGAGCCGCCCCGAGGCGCACTCCACCGGCTCCGCGCCGAGCTGCCCCGCCAGCCGGCCGAGCATCCGCTCCCGCCGCGCCGCGTCGGCGTGGAACTCGACCCGCACGAGCCCCCGCCCGGTCGCGGCGAGGAGGAGCGGCCCGACGGCGCTCTCCACGACCGTCCACTCCACCGTGCCGGCCCGCTCCCGGCCGTCCGGCCCCGCTGCCGCCCCCGCGTCGATGTCCATGCCGCCCACGGTACGACCCGCCACCGACAACGCGGCCCGAACCGTCACCGCACGACCCGCCCGCCCCGGAACCACCACCGCCCGCCCGCCCGCACGGCCCGGAACCGTCACCGGCGTCACCGTCCCGACCCGTCGTGGACAAGCCGGTCCGCGACCGTCGCCGAAAGCGCGGTTCGGCTCCGGCGCCGAGATCACGGACAGGTCTCGCTCCGGTCTCGCGCATGGAAATTCCCCGGTCACATGGTCGCCGGGCCCTCGGCGCGCCATAATCTCGCCCCGGTAGTACTACCCAGCGGTACCGACTGTTTTCGGACGACGTTGCGCCAGGAGTGGAGGACACACGCTCATGCAGGGCACGGTCGACGGATTCAGCTACGGGCTCGTCACGCCGGTGGCCGCCTTTCTCATGGCCTGCCTCGGCGGCGCCCTCGGCCTGAGGTGCACCACCAGATCGCTCCGGCACCACGACACCTTCAAAGCCGGCTGGCTCGCCCTCGGCGCCACCTCGATCGGCACCGGCATTTGGACGATGCACTTCATCGCCATGATGGGCTTCTCCGTCGCGCAGGCGCCCATCGACTACGACCGCCCCATCACCTTCGCCAGCCTGGGCGTCGCGGTCCTCATGGTCGGTATCGGCATCTTCATCGTCGGCTACCGGGGGGCGACCGCCCTCACCCTGGTCACCGGCGGCACCATCACCGGCCTCGGCGTCGCCACCATGCACTACCTCGGCATGGCCGGCATGCGCTTCCAGGGCCGGATCGAGTACGACACGGTCACCGTCGCCCTTTCCGTGGTCATCGCCGTCGTGGCCGCCACAGCGGCCCTCTGGGCGGCCGCCTCCGTGCATGGATTTCTGGCCAGCCTCGGTGCGAGCCTGGTGATGGGCGTCGCCGTGAGCGGTATGCACTACACCGCCATGGCCGCCGTCAGCGTCCACCTGCACGGGGCCGGGGCCCGCACCGGAACCGACGACCCCGCCACCTCGCTCCTCCTGCCCATGCTGATCGGCCCGGCGGTCTTCCTGATCCTGGCCGCGGTCGTCGTCATGTTCGACCCGCTGCTCGTGATGGGCGACCCGGACTGGCAGCGGCCCGCCGCGCGGATGCCGCACCGCCCCGGCGTGCCCGCGCCGCGCCACGTCCCGTCCTACGGCGAGCCCGCCAACTGGAGCGCCCGCCCGGCCGGCCGCCCCGTGGGCCGGGCCGTCGGACGGACCGCGCGCAGGACCGTCCCGCGCGGCGGGCACCGCTCCCAGGACTGGTGACGGGGCGCCCGGCGCCCGGGCGGTGAGCCGATCACCGCCCGAGTGTCAGTGCCGGGTCGTACGGTGGTTGCATGCGGCCCGTTTCCAAGATCGAACGTTCGGTGGCGCCCTTCGAGGTCGTCAGCGAGTACCAGCCCAGCGGCGACCAGCCGACCGCCATCGCCGACCTCGAGCGGCGCATCCGGGCGGGCGAGAAGGACGTCGTCCTCCTCGGTGCCACCGGCACCGGCAAGTCGGCGACCACCGCCTGGATGATCGAGAAGCTCCAGCGCCCCACCCTGGTGATGGCGCCGAACAAGACGCTGGCCGCCCAGCTGGCGAACGAGTTCCGCGAGCTCCTGCCGAACAACGCCGTCGAGTACTTCGTCTCGTACTACGACTACTACCAGCCCGAGGCGTACGTCCCGCAGTCGGACACCTACATCGAGAAGGACTCCTCCATCAACGAGGAGGTGGAGCGGCTCCGCCACTCCGCGACGAACTCCCTGCTCACCCGCCGGGACGTCGTCGTGGTCGCCTCCGTCTCCTGCATCTACGGCCTCGGCACGCCCCAGGAGTACGTGGACCGGATGGTCCCGCTCAAGGTCGGCGAGGAGATCGACCGCGACCAGCTGCTGCGCCGCTTCGTCGACATCCAGTACACCCGGAACGACCTGGCGTTCACCCGCGGCACCTTCCGGGTGCGCGGCGACACCATCGAGATCTTCCCGGTGTACGAGGAGCTCGCCGTCCGCATCGAGATGTTCGGCGACGAGATCGAGGCACTCTCCACCCTCCATCCGCTCACCGGCGAGGTCATCAGCGAGGACCGCGAGCTGTACGTCTTCCCCGCCAGCCACTACGTCGCCGGGCCCGAGCGCATGGAGCGGGCGATCAACGACATCGAGCGCGAGCTGGAGGGCCGCCTCGCCGAGCTGGACAGGCAGGGCAAGCACCTGGAGTCCCAGCGCCTGCGGATGCGCACCACGTACGACATCGAGATGATGCGGCAGATCGGCTCCTGCTCCGGCATCGAGAACTACTCGATGCACTTCGACGGCCGCGAGCCCGGCTCCGCGCCCAACACCCTCCTCGACTACTTCCCCGAGGACTTCCTCCTCGTCATCGACGAGTCGCACGTCACCGTGCCCCAGATCGGCGCCATGTACGAGGGCGACGCCTCCCGCAAGCGGACCCTGGTCGACCACGGCTTCCGCCTCCCCTCCGCCCTCGACAACCGCCCGCTGAAGTGGGAGGAGTTCCAGGAGCGGATCGGCCAGACCGTCTACCTCTCCGCGACCCCCGGCACCTACGAACTCTCGCGCGGCGACGGCTTCGTCGAGCAGATCATCCGCCCGACCGGACTCGTCGACCCCGAGGTCGTCGTCAAGCCCACCGAGGGCCAGATCGACGACCTGGTCCACGAGATCCGGCTGCGCGCCGAGCGCGACGAGCGGGTCCTCGTCACCACCCTCACCAAGAAGATGGCCGAGGACCTCACCGACTACTTCCTGGAGCTCGGCATCCAGGTGCGCTACCTGCACAGCGACGTCGACACCCTGCGCCGCATCGAGCTGCTGCGCGAGCTCCGGGCCGGCGAGTACGACGTCCTCGTCGGCATCAACCTCCTCCGGGAGGGCCTCGACCTGCCCGAGGTGTCCCTGGTCGCCATCCTCGACGCCGACAAGCAGGGCTTCCTGCGCTCCGGGACCTCCCTCATCCAGACGATCGGCCGCGCCGCGCGGAACGTGTCGGGCCAGGTCCACATGTACGCCGACCGGATGACCCCGGCGATGGAGCAGGCCATCGACGAGACCAACCGGCGCCGCGAGAAGCAGATCGCGTACAACACGGAACACGGCATCGACCCCCAGCCGCTCCGCAAGAAGATCAACGACATCGTCGCGACCATCGCGCGCGAGGAGATCGACACCGAGGAACTGCTCGGCACCGGCTACCGGCAGGCGAAGGAGGGCAAGGGCGCGAAGGCCCCCGTGCCCTCGCTCGCCGCGCACGGCCCCGCGGCCAAGGGCCGGGGCAAGGGCGGCAAGGCCGGTTCCACCGTCGAGCTCGGTGACCGGCCCGCCACCGAACTGGCCGCGATCATCGAGGAGATGACCGACCGCATGCGTGCCGCGGCGGCCGAGCTGCAGTTCGAGGTGGCGGCCCGGCTCCGCGACGAAGTGGGGGAGCTGAAGAAGGAGTTGCGCCAGATGAAGGAGGCGGGACTCGCCTGACCGGCCGGGGCGGACGGGCGGTCCGGTGTGTTGCAAGACCGACACAAAACCGGACCGCGTCTCCGCGCTGTCGGTGCCGCTGCGTAGGGTGCTCGACAACCGCACGCACGGAACGGCGGGCGCGGGGAACGCTAACGAGAGGGGCAGACGCGTGTCGGTCAACATGACCAAGGGCCAGGCCATCAGCCTGGAGAAGAGGGGCGGGGGCAGCCTCACCCAGGTGCGGATGGGGCTCGGCTGGCAGGCGGCGCCGCGCCGCGGTCTCTTCGGCTCGCGCACCCGGGAGATCGACCTGGACGCCTCGGCCGTCCTCTTCGCCGAGAAGCAGCCGGTGGACGTGGTCTTCTTCCGCCACCTGGTCAGCGACGACGGCTCGGTCAAGCACACCGGTGACAACCTCGTCGGCGGCGCGGGCCAGGGCGGCGACGACGAGGCGATCCTCGTCGACCTGGAGCGGGTGCCGGTCCACATCGACCAGATCGTCTTCACGGTGAACTCCTTCACCGGCCAGACGTTCCAGGAGGTGCAGAACGCCTTCTGCCGGATCGTCGACGAGACGAACGGGCAGGAGCTCGCGCGCTACACCCTCGACGGCGGCGGCAACTACACCGCGCAGATCATGGCGAAGGTGCACCGGGTCGGCTCCGGCTGGCAGATGACGGCCCTGGGCAACCCGGCCAACGGGCGCACCTTCCAGGACCTGATGCCCGCGATCCTGCCGCACCTGTAGACGGGCCCGGCACGGCACACCCACAGCTCCCGGAGGCGCGAGGCCGCCGGGAGCTGTCCGCATGATCCGCACCTGGAAACACCGAGGGGACAGAGACGATGACGGCCGAGCTGGTCCGGGGGCAGAACCACCCCCTGCCCGAGACCCGACTGGAGATCCGGGTGTCGGCCGGTCATCCCGTCCTCGCCGGAGCCGCTCTCGGCGACGAGCGGGGCCGGGTCGCGGGCGCGGAGTGGATCGCCCACCCCGGCGCGCCCTCCCTGCCCGGCGTGGACGTGTCCGGAGGGGCCGCCGCCGACCATCGCCTCGCCGTCGATCTGGACGCCGTCCCCGGTGCCGTCCACCGCATCTCGGTCCTCCTCGCGCTGACCGGCGGAGCCGTCCGCTTCGGGGCCCTCGCGGCCCCGTTCGTCGCCGTCACCGGCTCCGACGGCACCGAGATCGCCAGCTACACCATCACCGGCCTCGACACGGAGTCCGCCGTCGTCGCCCTGGAGCTGTACCGCCGCCAGGGAGCCTGGAAGGTCCGCGCCATGGGCCAGGGGTACGCGGGCGGGCTCGCCGCCCTGCTCGGCGACCAGGGCCTGGAGCGCCCCGCGGATCTCGCCGCCGCGATCCTGGCGACGGTGTCGGCGGCTCCGGACGTGCGGGCCATGCCCCCCTCGCCCGACGTTCCCCCGCGCGTCCCCGAGCCGGAACGGGTGCGCCACACCGCGCCGCCCACCGCGCCGGACCCGGCACCGGCGTTCCCGACGGCCGCTCCTGATCCGGCACCGGCGACCCCGACGGCCGGCCCGGCACCGGCGACCCCGCTCACCGCCCCGGACCCGGCGTCGACCGCGCCGTCCCCCGCCCCGGTGACGGGTGCCGACGCCGGCGGGCCCATCGACTACTCCCACCCCCGGCGCCGTCCGGCCCCTGCCGCCGAACCCGCCCCCGCGCCCCGGCAGCCCCCGCAGGCCCCGCCCGTGCCCGTCGCCGGGGACGCCACGGGCTGGTCCATGGAGGAGCGGCTCTACAACCAGGTGTGGGGCATGTTCGAGGACCTGGCCCGTACCGCCGCCGCCTACCGCAGCGCCTGCGACTTCGCGGAGTCCCGGCTCGACCGGGAGCTCGACGAGACGCTCACCGACTACCGCGCCCGGGCCGACGGCGCGAACGACGCCGCGCGGGCCGCCGCCCGCGCCCGGCACGACGAACTCGTGGAGCGCGCCCGGGAGGTCCTGGACCGGGACCTCGCCCAGCTCGCCGCCGAGTCCGAGGTCGTCGAGCCGGCGCTGCCCGTCGCCTACGCCCGCTGGGACAACCCCGTCTGGCACGCCTACCGCGTCCCGGACGAGGAGCCGATGGCCGTCCGGCTCGGCGACCTCCACCTCCCCGAGCGCACCGATCTGCGGATCCCCCTGCTCGTCCGGCTGCCGCTGGAGCGCGGTCTGTGGGTGGACTCCGGGCGCGGTCACTCCGAGGCGGCCGGGCTCCTCGACGAGGCCGAGCTGCGGCGGCTCGCCCTGGACTGCGCGGTGGCGCACGCGGCACGGCTCCTCGCGGCGCACCCGGCCGGCGCATTCACCGTCCACGTCGTCGACCCGGCGGGCGCGGGCGCCGCGGCCCTCGCGCCCCTCGTGGATACGGGGGCGGCCGCCCCGCCGGCCCGGGGCGCGGCCGGTGTCTCGGCGGTCCTGGAGCAGCTCACGGAGCGGGTCGACCTGCTGCAGATGGCGCTGCGGGGCGGGGCGGCCGACGCGCTGCCGCCCGGCCTGGACACGGCCCGACAGCTGCTGATCGTGCACGACTTCCCGCACGGCTTCGACGACCGGGCGGTCACGCGGCTGCGGTACCTCGCCGACGAGGGGCCCTCGGTCGGCGTCCATCTGCTGATGGTCGCGGCCCGGGAGGACGCCGCCGCGTACGGGCCGCTGCTCGACCCGCTGTGGCGCTCGCTGCTGCGTCTCACCCCGGTGCCCGACGACCACCTGGCCGACCCGTGGGTCGGGCACGCCTGGTCGTACGAGCCGCCGCTCCTTCCGCCGGGCAGCGGGATCCTCCGTCAGGTCCTCGGGCAGGTGGCGGCCGCCCGCCATGGAAAGCAGCCCTGACCTGGTCTTTTGAGTCCCCTTTACCCTGCCCTTTACCTTCTCTTGGTCTTTCGGGTAGTCTTCTTGGTGCGGAGGGGAGTACTCCCTGTACGCGGCGTACCCGTCAGTACGGACGGATCATCCTGGATCCGATCCCGGGGCGTCGGCCCGGCGGCCCGTCCGCCACCGGGTGGAAGAGACCTCCGGCAGCGACGACGCTGATCAGTAGCCGTACGACGCCGGAGGCGCAGTGGACGTTTCGATGACCTTGTGGGTGCTGACCGTTCTCGGTCTGGTCGCCCTGATCGGTGCCGACTTCTTCATCGGGCGCAAGCCCCATGACGTCTCGGTCAAGGAAGCCGGAATCTGGACCGTCGTGTGGATCGTGCTCGCCGCGCTCTTCGGGCTCGGCCTGCTGGTCTTCGGCGACGGCCGGGCGTCCGGCGAGTTCTTCGCGGGCTACATCACCGAGAAGTCGCTCAGCGTCGACAACCTCTTCGTCTTCGTCCTGATCATGGCGAAGTTCTCGGTCCCCTCGCACCTCCAGCAGCGGGTGCTGCTCGTGGGCGTGCTGATCGCCCTGGTGCTCCGCGCGATCTTCATCGCCGCCGGCGCCGCGATCATCGCGAGCTTCTCCTGGGTCTTCTACCTCTTCGGCGCGTTCCTGATCTACACCGCCTGGAAGCTCATCCAGGAGGCGCGTTCCGACGAGGACGAGGACGACTGGGAGGAGAACCGTCTCCTCAAGACCGTCGAGAAGAAGTTCGGCGTCGCCGACCGCTACCACGGCACCAAGCTCTTCATCCGCGCCAACGGCAAGCGGGTGCTGACGCCGCTGATGGTCGTCATGCTCGCCATCGGCACCACCGACATCCTCTTCGCCCTCGACTCCATCCCGGCGATC